>JAUWQO010000150.1 GCA_030610995.1 Desulfobacterales bacterium | reverse complement strand
TCAATTCGTGCGATGAGGGCACGCTCCAGCTCGCGTTCGGAATGCTCTTCGCCCATTTCAAGAAAGTCGAAGGTGTATTCATCTTTCACAGCAAGTTTCGCCTGTGCGCGCTGGCTGGGCGTCAGCGTCTTATCGAAATTGTGTGGGGAGATGGGGACGTCCTTAAATGCTCAAATAACTCAATTGTCCAGATGACAACCCGCTTCTTTCGCTATCTTCTCTCCTCTTTTTACTGCGTAGCTCACCGCAGCAAGCGTAATATCAAGTCTTTTTGACAAATCCGCCATTGGAATCCTAAGCTCAATCGCGCACCAATAACAAAGTAAATTCCTGGCCCTGTTCCTTTGCCGTCCTGACAATTGATTGTCAGGCCAATTTGCCTTGACATGACAATATTGAGGGTGTTTTCGGGCAGATTTGCCTTGCTCTATTAGCTTCAATTTTGTTACTATTTTTATCAAGCAGGAGCATCATATGTCAACATCTGAAAACACCTCTCGAATGGGGTCAAGTCCGCTCTTGACTCTTGCTCACCCACCCCTATGAAAATCTATGGGACATCCTCAATTTATAAGTTTGTATCGTCAAGAAATGAATATCGATTTTCTTTTGCAGTCTTTTCACCCATTATTTTTTACTGCCCGATATTAAATGTTAAAAAATAAATCAGGAATATTTGATATTAACAGGTCGTTTTTTGATTGTTATAACATCTTAATATTACATTATTTTTAATGAAAAGACAAGAATTATGTAATCCTAAGCAAGATAGGGGGAAGCGGGAATATTGGAGCTACAGATAAACCTACGGCGGGTTGAGATAATTTCAGCCAGCGTTCATTTTTTTGGTTGAGGAATTTGGCGTTTTGATTTCTTTTTTGAGCGGGATTTTTTGCATTTGATATTAAAAGTGCGAATGAGTGATGGAGCTTTTTCGTTGTCGAATTTTACTTCAAATGTTGCAGCTCCCTCTGCGGTTATCCTTATGGGCGAAATTCCTCCAATTAGCTGCAAATTCATAGTATTTAGGGGACATAATTCAGTCCTTGTCAAGATAATGGGTTCGGCCTCTGGTAGTTTAAATGTGATTTCCCATTTGAATTTTTTTACTTTTATTCCCCTTAGGAGAATCGAAAAACAGAGTTCAGGGATTAAAACGGGAAGGTGATTAAATGCAAAGTCTCTTTCATAAACACCAATTAGAGAGAACAATTTATTTTCTTCACGTCTAATATCATCGCATATGATAACCCAACCCAACCTTCTTTAGCTACTTTCATGGTCATATCAAATCCTTTAGCGAAAGATTGAATATTTTGGCGAGCCTTTCCAGAGTCTTTATCCTTGGTTTGTAGCCAATTTGTTCTATTCTTGATATATTAGCCTGCTTGGTTCCCATCTTTTCCGCTAAGGGGGGGGAGATGGGGACGTCCTTAAATACTCAAACAACTCAATCGTCCAGATGACAACCCGCTTCTTTCGCTATCTTCTCTCCTCTTTTTACTGCGTAGCTCACCGCAGCAAGTGTCATATCAAGTCTTTTTGACAAATCTGCCATTGGAATCCTAAGCTCAATCGCGCAACAATAACAAAGTAAATCCCTGGTCCTGTTCCTTTGCCGTCCTGACAATTGATTGTCAGGCCAATTTGCCTTGACATGACAATATTGAGGGTGTTTTCGGGCAGATTTGCCTTGCTCTATTATCTTCAATAGAGTTACTGTTTTTATCAAGCAGGAGCATCATATGTCAACATCTGAAAACACCTCTAAAAACAGGAGACTGTTTGAAAGGACTGGATTCCAGCCTTCGCGGGAATGACAAAAATATTTACGATCTCATCCCAACGCTCTATATAATCAGTGTATTTCATATAGAGAATACGTGAATGCGATACCTTGTCTGTTTTAGCGGGTTTTACACGACAGTCATAAACTGCGAATTCTTCAAAGTCTGTTAGAATACTTAGGGGCAGCTTAGCGCTCCATCCATAACGGCGTAGCTGATATGCAGGGTGTATATCTTCTTTGATATTTACAGCGGGTTTTTTTGCTTCCAGAAAGAATTTACGAGTGCCGCCTATGCGAAAACAATAATCCGGCGCTTTTGTAACACCGCCGATTTTTATAGCATCTTCATGAATTACTTCTTTGTACGCTTCTGCATGGCCTTGTTTATTCGTAATATCCCAACCTAATTCTTCAAAAAAAGGATTTATGAATTCAAGACGCACCTGAGTTTCATTATATGAGCCTTTCTTGTATGTTTCTAAATTATAATCGAAAGTCTCAATCAATTTTATGATTTTGTCAGGTATGCTCATATTCAAAAACTCACTATTTTATAAAACGCAGAACCCCCAAACCCCGCCCGGCTTTTTGGGTCGGCTGAATTAACCTGGTTGCGCGATCTACATCGTGCTTTTCCAGGTTATTAGAAGAAATCTTGCCAGAGCCTCAGCCCGAACTATTAACGCCCTAAGTTGTTGATTCGTAAAATTTATATTTATTTCATGGGTCCCTCGTTGAAAGAGATGGATAAACTTAATATGAGATTCCACATCCTTCTTTACAAATTGCTCAAATGGTCCATGATTTATGTCACGACAAACAAATAATAAACGCGCTTCCCGTGTTGGACGGCCTTCATGGTAGTGAGAAGGATTTGATGACCATCTGTATACTTCAGAATCTGGAGCTATACCGTGGAGAATATGCGTAAGCATTTCTCTGAGAGAAACAACAATATGTCTTTTTTTGTCTGGATTAGACGAAGACAACGATTCTTTGGCACCGAGCCAAAGTCTTCTAATTTCAGGGTTAAGGTAACTTAGAAGTTCTTCAAGTGAGCTTTCAATTTCTTCCCTGATCTCAACCTTAAGAGCATCAGCCAGCTCAACACTCTCTTCGGATTCATCCCTTGAAATTGTGTCCAGAAGATCTGAACTTGTCAAAATTTCAATAGGCGGGAGGCCTGAAACAAAGGGTGGAAAATCTATGATGTTAAATTCACTCGCAGTGAATGAGTGAACAAGTGAGTTATATTTTTCTGTTAAAACATTAAATGATTCGAGAGAACTTGAGAGCTCATTCTTTCTGTAAAGGGCACTTCTTTCTATATCGTCCCATGGCGTATTTAATAAACTTTCCTGTGCTAAAAGCGAAATTTGAGCTATATCGTCAAAATGTAACCCTAATGCGAGTTTTACAGCATCTGCACCGGAAGCAAGATGTTTAACAGCCTCAATCTCTGCCCCCCAAAAACGATTAATTGAAGCAGCTTCTTCAGCGAGTATTGCCAGTGAACTTTTATCTGGGAATAAGGTTGCTGTGTACAAATTTGCTTGGTTTATTGAATCAATAATAGAGTTCGATAAATGCAAATCTCGAATTCTATCAATTTCGGGTTGAAGAGATGAAATGATGCCTGCATAGGAAGAATAAAATGGAGTCATGCTGTTCTTAATTAATTCTTCCTGATAGAGAATATCTTTTGTAAGATTATGGAAAGAATTTCCATAAAGATCCTCAAACCTCTTAAAATGATCAAATGCCTGAGAAGCAGCATTTGCTATTTCAAAATGTTTTTTGTACCAGTCAGCCATAGCTTGTCCTTTTTTATTATATTCAGCCCACACGATAAAATTCACCGGACGCCCTAACGGCGGTGGCAGGCCATCGCCTTTGTTTGAAGTGTGCCACTTGCCCAACACGCCCAACCTTCAAGCGTTCCGGTGAAATGCCTGGTTCGGCGACGTTACTGCCGTTTAATGTGACTTTCCCTCCTTTGTCGGACTTAAAACTCACCCGCCAATTCCTTTTCTATATCTTCAATGCTAGGTAGATTGGATTTTAGTTCTTCAGGTAAGGCGCGAGTAAGTTCGTACTCGGAAATTCCGATTGGCTTTTTCAGATCACGAAGGGCATATTCCGCAAGAATTCGGTCTTTGGTCTGGCACAGAATAAGACCGATGGTTGGCTTGTCGGTTACGTGTTTAAGTTTGTCATCCACCACACTACAATAGAAGTTCATCTTGCCCGCATATTCAGGTTTGAAATCTCCTTTTTTTAACTCTATTACCATAAAACAACGCAGATTCAGGTGGTAAAACAGTAAATCGATGTAAAAGTCTTTCTCGCTGACCTCCAAATGATATTGTCGCCCTACAAAGGCGAATCCTTGCCCCAACTCTATCAGAAACTTTTCCAAATGTTGAACCAACCCAGCTTCAAGTTCACGCTCCTGAAATGGTTCCGTTAAGGTCAGGAAATCAAAGATGTATGGATCCTTTAAGGCCTGCTGCGCCATGTCGGATTGAGGGTTGGGGAGTTGTGCTGAGAAATTTGTAACAGAAGTTCCCTGCCTGTTGTGTGCCTCGCTCTTAATCATCATTCCAAGCACATCGCGGCTCCATCCATTTTCAATAGCTTGCCGTATATACCACAATCGAGTTGGCAGGTCTTTGATCTTTTGCATGAGCAAAATATTGTGGCCCCACGGAATTTTTGCAACAAGCCGTTGCAAATTTTTCATTATGTCTTTTTCATGCAAGGGAACTACAATCTGAGATTCAAGTCTGACTTCCGAAGATATTTTTGCAACAGGTTGCTGCAAAATTAACGGCATACTATATTCACGCGCAAAACGCATCATATAGCCAATATTTCGTTCCGAGAACCCCTTCACTTCAGGTAACTCGTTCCGAATGTCTTTCGATAGACGGGGAATGACGCCCGCCCCCCAACCTTCGCTTTTTTGACGTTCAGCGATAATTCGTCCAATGTCCCAATACATAAGAATCATTTCAGCATTTGCTGAAAGTGTGGCTTTCACCTGAGCTTGTCGGATCCGGATTTTAACGGCGTCAAGTAACTGGCTATAACGAGAAATCTCACTTTTCATAGTCCAAGCCCTTTGCTCATGTTTCCATCTTTATTGTCTTATTTATTAGGTCAGTCATATCATCTCCCGCCGTCTCCGCATCACCTACAAGGGAGATGGGGACATCCTTAAATGTAGACTTGGGGACGCCCTTTACATTTCCACATTTACAATTTTAGGTTTAAGAATCAGTGAGTTTGTAGCCTTTTTCTTGTACTATTCTCTCTCCTCGCTTCACAGACAAACTTACCCCTTATAAGGAAAGATTTAATCGCCTTGCTAATTCAGCCATGTTAATGCCAAGATCTCTTACTGCCCAATAGCCGTAGAGTTCAGTATTTGTCTAAAAAGGGGTCTGCCTTTGACCCTTAATGATATTATCTTGATTGAATGTTGTTTTTTCCGGTATCATTTCTTTCTTCTACTTCCCTTTGTCCTTTTGCCATAAGCAGCTTGCTTTTCCTTTACTATAAACCCAATCTTCTTGCGTGGTTTCGCAGGCGGTGTCATTAAAGCACGGGGTAAAGCTGAAGAATGTTTTAGCCTTTCGAACCGGTCACAATTTGTGACCAGTTCACCCTTTTCTTTTTTTGTCAGTCGAAACATAAAATCCGGCGGGAATCGCCGTTCATTCCGTTTAACGCTTTAGTTGGGACTTCATAAAGAACGGCCAAGTCAGCATCCAGCATAACCTTTTGCCCTCGTATTAACAAGATAGCCTGTTCAATCCGCTCAATAGGAATCATAATCCCTTTTTCATCCATCAGTTATCCTCCATTTATTCTAAACTCCAGAAAGTCATATATCTGATCTTTAGAGCATTGCTACACCCTGTTCCGTAAAGGCATAAGGCAAATAACGGCGTCCACCACACCCAAGCTTTGAGATGCCAGTTTGGTATCTCAAAGCTTCTGGGTGAATCTATGGAACATCCTCAGTTTATAAGTTTATATCGTCAAGAAGTAAATATTGATTTTCTTTTGCGGTTTTTTCACCCATTATTTTTTACTGCCCAATATTAAATGTTAAGCAATAAATCGGTAATATTTGATATTAACAGTTCGTTTTTTGAATGTTATAATATATTAATATTACATTGTTTTTAATGAAAAGGCAAGAATTATGTAATCATAAGCGAGATAGGGAAAGCGGGAATATTGGAGCTGCAAATGTGGGAGAATATTCAGAAGGTTTGTGAGTAAGGACAGGCATATCATCTCACGTTCGACCATCCAATAGACGCCCCGCCTTATTCTTATTAATCCTCCACAATAGGCGAAGAAGACACTCCATCGGATTTTGGATTTCTGATTCAATGTCCGGCCCTAAATTCTTTCTTCCGGTATCGTATATTTCCGATCAAAGTGACCAGTTTTATTCATCCCATGAAAAATATTCTGCGCTGGTTTCGGCATATTATCCCAGGTTTTTCCAAAAAGTAACCTTCCGTTTGCCTTTTTTGTACGTTTTTTTCCGTCAACGCCCCAGCAGCTTCGGTTTCTATTGCTTCTTCAAATTCCGCAACCATAGACTAATTGGGCTTATGTTTGTCATGCGGGAAAATTCAGCATTTGTCTAATTTGTCGAGAATTTCCCCAAC
>JAUWQO010000132.1 GCA_030610995.1 Desulfobacterales bacterium | reverse complement strand
GATACAGCAATCGAATCATCTTTGCCAAAGATTTAAGGGCGGCTAAACGGCTGTTTCTGGTCCTTGCGCAATTTTTTCTCTGCTCTTCAAGATGATTTAGAAAGTTAAATATTAAATCGGCCGTGAGATGTTTGACTTGTATATCTTTGACTGCCTGATTTTGACAGGCCGCTGCAAACTTTAAAAACAAAGTAAAAGACTGGCGATAAGAGTTGATGGTTTCATCGCTTGCCCCTTTTATCCGGGGAAGATACTGATCAAAAAATTGATGGAGACAGGTTGAAAGTTTCATATTTCTTCTTGCCTGCTTATTGCAAAATCGACTAATCCCTGCCGGTGCTCGGCATCGACAACTTTAAGATAAACGGCAGTGTATCGATATTTGCTGTGTCCCAAATATACTGCCAGTATCGGCAATGCATTCTGGGGTGATTTACCCTGTTGTTTGATTCTTTTCAGAGTATTTATGGCAAAAGAGTGCCTCAAGCTGTGTGGCCTGGGATTTCCAAACGTTGTGTTGGCGATGATCCGCCTGGGTTGATCGATACCGATATCTTTAACGGCCTGGCCAAATGCCTTGTAAATCCTTTTGGTTGATAATGTATGGCCGTTTTGTCCGGGCAAAAGATATGGTGTTTGACCCTGGATAAAGGCTTTTCGTACAGCGAGATAATTACCCATTTCACTGATGACAGTCTTAGGTACCGGTATCAATCGGTCTTTGCTGAACTTGGTCTTCTCGATATAAATAGTTCCCTCGTTGTTGCGATAGTGATCAGGCTTAAGCCGTAATGGTTCGCTGATTCTCATACCGCATCGGGCAAGCAGCAATATGGCCATGTATACGGAATAATCCTTAAAAAAGTACATCGGATCTTTCCGGATTGGGCTTTGGACAGCAGAAAGCAGGTTATCGATTTGATCTGGTGAGAATATAAATGGGATAAAGGCATTCGGCGTATATGAACAAATATCGATCAAAGGGTTTTCATCTATGATTTGCCGGCGAACAAGGTAATTAAAAAATCCGCGCATAGCCAATAAAATTGCATTGAATGTTTGCGGTTTTTCTTTGAACTTCTTTTTGAGTTCAAGGAAAAAGGGAGGCCTCAGGTCATCCGGCCCAGCTTCTTTATCACATACGTATTGATCAAAGCCTCGAAGCTGACCTCTAAGGTTACGATCTGTATAGCTAAGAGGTAGGCGATAAGAGATATATTCTTCCATCTGTTGGGCCAGGGAACTTTTAAAGGGTTTCATCAAACAGCTCCTTGCGCATTAACTTTGTGTGGATATGAAGATAACGTTTTGTGGACTGAACGTTGTCATGGCCCATCATCTGTTTGACTTCAAAAATGGATGCGCCGCTTTCCAGCAAATTCTGAGCGTATGTATGTCTGAGCCAGTAGGCTGATGCCAAAGGATTGATCTTTTGTATAGCAACCGTGATGTCATGACCGACTGTTGCCGCAGTGACTGGCCGAAAGGGGGCGCTAAAGGTTAAAAACAGCGCACGGTGATCACTTTCAGGCCTGCATCCTACAATATATGCGGCAATAGCCTTGATTGTAATTTCGGGTAAAGGAAGCTTGATAGGATTGGCGCTTTTTCTATCGGGAAGACTTATTTCTCTTTTTGCAAATGAGATATCATCCAGCCGGGTCAGACCGATCTCTTTGGGACGAAGGCCCAGCGTATATCCCAAATGAACCATGGCTGAAGTTCGAAGCTCTTTACAACTGCCTCTGGATAAACCAGCAAACAGCGCTTTTACTTCATCGGATCGCAAAAACTTCGGGGGCTGGGCTTGCGCGAACATGGGTGCGCCGACAATCAAAGGGGCTAAATCCCTTTTTAGAATCTTGCGGTAAAAATACAGGTATCTTAAAAACCCGCGCAGATAAGAGCGGCTGTGTCGACAGGTCGCCGGCATAAAGCGAGCGTTAAATTCAGCCAGAAAATCATCTATCTGCTCAATCTTTACGGCGACAAGATCAATGTCTTGTTTTGCCAGGTAATCATTGAGCGCAGATAGAACGGTTCTGGTTTGAATAAGGGACGAACGATGAACCTGCCTGGTCTTTTCATAATAATGCAGATAGGCTTCATAGATCTCAGGCAGCCGAACAAGCGGTTTTCTTATTGGGCCAGGTAGCAATTTTTGCTTAAAAAGATACCGGCTAAGGCCTCGCAGGGCATTTGCAGCAAAGTGTAAACCGCAATGTTTTTCAAAGCCATTCAACGTGTCATAAGTAAACACTTGTTCCCATGAGATGTTTCGATTGGTTATAAAGTTTTGAAAATGATTTAAAAGCCGTTCATGTTTTATGATGGTACCTGAAGCGTAATCTGCGGATATCATCCATAACAGGTAATCACTGACGGCTTTTTCTAATCGCTCTACAACAGATAGTGCCTTAACCATGTTCAGTCTCCCTTAAGCGATTGGCCGATAAGATTACATATCGTGGCCGGATCATATTTTTCCATTTGCTGCTGAGATTTTAGAAGTCTTAAAGGTTGGTTTACGGGTTTTTCCGGCAGCGAAAGTACCTGAAAGAAATATCCGTCAAATGCGATTAAGTCTTTATCAATCAAAGCATTCCGAGCATTCAGGTATTCATCCATGGGAATTCTTAAAAGCGAATAAATTTTATCGTAGCTGTAGTAAGAAACTCCATTCCGATCTGCCACCAGTACAAGGAACACGTAAAGTAACAGTTCACGATGGGAGAGACTCTCCCAGAATCCGTCACGTAAAAATCGATGCTCGATAAAAGCGAAGCTGCCGGTTATCCTGCGCACTCGATTTGGAGAAAGTATTTTTGTTTTTATCATTTTTCACCTCTCTTGCCGGCCACCTTATAACCAAAATTCAAGGAAAGCTATCGAGTCTCCTTTTGCAAGGATTTTGACAAAAATACTTAACACCTTGGAATAACAACAATTTGCCCTTCTAACGTGTCTCTTTTCCTGTTGAAGGGTATGAGCTTATAAGTGCCTGGTTTGATATCAGAAAAATGCTTTAACGCGTCTCTTTTGCAAGATTGTTTCAAACGGCGTTTTTTATCCCGTTTTTTCTGTAATTCACGGTTTCGATCACAATAATCCGTGCGCTGTTTTCGATAATTCCGATAATATCCGGGATGCTTTTCAATCCACTGTTTATGGCAATCCCTTTGATCGTTTTTGTAATCCGGATCAGATGCTATTTTGCTTTGTTTCCATTTGTTTTTTCTGACACGCTGGCAGGCTTTTCGATTGCAGTACTTTTGGTTTTTTACACGAGGATTAGCAGGAACGATTCTCCCGCAATTTATGCATTTAATCATTGTCTTCATGATGTTTTTTAACATAAAGACAAAAATATATATTTGGATTATTGCAGAAGAATAATATTTGAGAAGGAAGTAAAAAGATTAAGATTTGGGAGAAGGTAAAACTGAGTGGCTAATTGTCATACAATTTCTTTTGTATTCTGAGGACAACTCAGGTATAAGAATTAAATTCAAAGAAAATATATTTTTTGATATTCAAAGAAAAGTATATACAAAACTCACAACATAATTAAACTCGCAACATAACGTCCCCAACTTCCCCCTCTAAAGCGCGCAAGCTCCCTAAAGCTCCACTGTTTGGATGTTCCACTGGTTCCCTAACCGGAAAATGGCCTTATGATAAATATCTTGACAGCATTTTTTTCGCAAACTATAACGGATTCAAAAAATTGAATATTTTTTTGCTGTTCTCAAATTTCAGTTTCTCATTTAGCAACCGATATATAAATAAGTGGGTATGCAGTTAACTCAATTTTAAAGCAAGTATCTGGATGAATATATTAGCAATTTTCAGCCCTGCGTTTTTATTCAACAAATGTCCAAATACCTTTTGAATCCAAGAAGTTAAAGGCAGGCAGGTTGAGTTAACTGCATACCCAGTTATAAATATAAGCAAAAAACCAATCAACTTTGTGATAATGTCTTATGAGAATAGATTATAATTTTATTACCTTAGTTGCTTTAGGAAGCTTTAATCCTGCAATAGTTTCTCCACATTTTTTAAACACAGTATGTGAGCTCAATTTGGGGGAACCCGTTGATCAATCACCACCTGATATTCCTGTAATTAGACACCTTCAATTTCAGAATCTCAAATTTACTGTTGAGATGAATAGATTGGAAATAATGGAACCAGGAATTGAAAATATTACTGAAACAAGGGTCTTGAAGATTTTCAATGTTTACCACAAAAAATTACCTTATACTCCGCTCAAGGCTGTTGGAGTGAATATCAACTGTGATCTTCTTGCTGAAATGGAAACCAAAACTGAAGCTTTGACGAAAAAGGTCAGCGATCCAAGCACTTATTTAGATTTCTTTGACACTAATAAGATAAATGTCATTGAAAGTTCATTGCAAACTAAAACTGATAAAACGTGGATGAGTTCAAATTATAACATTGAGAACGTACATGGCTTAACTCGATCCATCAATGTTACGCAAAAGAAAGATTTTTTTAATCTCAATTATAACTATGAAGCTGGGGCAGTAGATAGACATAAGCCGGATTTGTCCTTATTATTAGATGGATATGAACAGTTTTGTGACGAGTTTTTGGATTTTATGAATTACTTGGAGGGTTAATTGATGGAACAAGCCCTAAGCACAGGCGATAGCGTTTACGATCCTGACATGGGCGCGGGAAATGGCAACCGGAATATGACAGATTTGGCTGGCTTTTTGTCATTGCAAACGATTGTTGGTAAGCACAACACATTTTCTATCTCAAAAGAGGCTTATTCTGACACAGCCAACGTTGCCAGAAAATCTGTTCAATTAGATTTGAAAGGAATAATTGATTGGACTGATGTTGCACTTGAAGAGATTGAGAAGGTATATGAGGAATGTTTAGAAGCAAACTGGGATGGTTACGGAGCTATGCCGATATCCCGTGAAACATATTCCAAAGCACGTAAGTTGCTAAGAATGATGCCTTCTTCTTTGCCAAGGCCCGACATTTCGGCTGAACCAGATGGTGAAATAACATTTGAATGGTATAAGGAAAAGTATTCCGTATTTGTGATTAGTGTTGGTGGTAACAATCTCATCACCTATGCTGGATTGTTTGGTAAAAGCAACAAAATGCATGGGACTGAATATTTTGCTGATGAATTGCCTGAGATTATTCGTCATTGCATTCAGCGCTTGTTCTCATAGAGTAGTATGAAATTGCAAGATAGGATATCTCCATTAGAATGCCTTGCGCGCTTTATTCTACAGAAAAAGTGGTATAGAGCTGATAAAACAATAAAACATAATGCTTTTATGCCTAACCAAAATGGTGAAGTTTCGGTATACCGAACCAATGACCTGACTGGCCAACAAATTAATGAAATAGGTCGGTTACATGTAGCTGAAATACTAAATAAAAAATTATTGGGACGGGCAGAGATTGTAACATCAAGTATTCTAAAACAAAACTTAAAAATTGAAGTTGATCCTGAACCACATCCGCGACATGCGAATATTATTGGATGGTCAACAGATAAATCAAAGCACAAAATGATCGCTATCGAACTCGCAGCCGAGGCGCAACTCCACTTAATAAACAATCTCTGAAAAGCGCCTAAGATCGAAACCTTTCAAAATTTTCTGCTTAAATCGAGATGTTACGACTTTTTTGAAGTCCCCCAAGGTGTTCGCCATCGAGTTATTGTCAAAACAACAAAGGCTTTCGGAACATTAGTTTATAAGTCACTGCTAAGTTTTTAACGAGCAATTGCGGCGTATAACCAATTGCTCTCCTCCTTTAACCGCTAAACTGACTGCGGGTTGCGAAATCTTCAGAAAATATTAGGGTTAAACCTTGATTATTTCATTTAGTTTTTTATAAATTCTCTTAATCCTACAATCGTCACTTCTTTTTAATTGCGGCAGTTCTTTTAATGATAGGTATGTCTTCTTGATATATTCCAAGAACTCCCGGATTATAACAATCAAGGTTTGAGCCCGATTTCTTTTTATTGCTGAATTTCCAGACATTGATAAAGTTCATATTGCAGCATGTTTAGACTACGCCCGTGAATTGGCTGAATTCGAGGTTGCAGCATAATGAGTCTCAAGTTTTTTGCAGACCACTGTGTTTCCAATTCCCACCTGTCTGCGTGCGAACACGCACAGGCAGATAAGTTCACGCCCATGCCGGGTGTACACAACCCATGCAGCCGACTACGAGTAGCGGCTGACTTTAATACGTTCTGTGAAAAAATTGAAATTAAGCTTGAAATGAGACTCATTTGTGTCTATAATTGAGACACAAATGGAGGTGATATCATGAAATTTTTAAGCGTTAGAGATTTGAAGACAAAATCTTCGCAAATTTGGCAGGAGCTACCGAATCAAAAGGAGATGGTCATCACAAGTAACGGCAGACCTATTGCAATCCTGTCCTCAACCAATGAAAACAACCTGGAACAAGTTTTATCCGCATTTCGTCACGCGCGTGCTACTAATGCTGTTGCATCAATCCAATACGACTCTGTGAGAAAAGGGACCGACAAATTAACTCTGAGCGAAATTGATGCTGAAATAAAAGATGCGCGGTCAAAACGTCAAAAATGAAAATCGTATTAGACACAAACGTTCTTGTATCCGGGTTGCTTACTCCTTTTGGTCCAAGCGGAGAAATTGTTCGAATGGTTTCCGCCGGCAAGCTTATTTTGTATATCGATGCCCGAATTTTATCGGAATATAATGAGGTCCTTCAGAGACCAAAGTTCAAATTCAACAATGACCACATCGATACCTTGATTAGTTTTATTAGGCATAATGGTCAATTCGTCTCAGCGTTACCGCTCAAAAGTTCTCTTCCTGATCCAGACGATGAACCCTTTCTCGAAGTTGCCATTGCAGGAAATGTGAGATCCTTAATCACAGGAAATATAGTCCATTATCCTTCTTCACACAGAGAAGGAATAAATATTCTTTCCCCCTCTGAGTTTCTTGGATATTATAGAAAAGAAAATGTGGGTTAGCTGTGCAATAAGTGCTTCTTTATTTGTACAAAGTGCTCATTCTTTCGATATGCCAAATCCTGGCTCTTAGCTACTAATTCCCCGGTTTGCTCGTCGCGCACAGTTATGTCATACAACGCGACCCTTCCTCCAACATGTCCTTCCTTTGCCTCTGCTACCAGTTTGTCCCCTGGTTTGGAAGCTTTCAAAAAGCTTATGCTGACATTTAAGGCGACCGCTATCAACCCATGGGAGTTGCTCGCAGCCGCAAATGCCATATCACTTAACGCAAAAATCACACCACCATGAGTAGTGCCATGAAAATTTGTCATCTCCTCGGTTATAGTAAGTGAAACACGGCTGTGACCTGGTTCTATAATTTCGATTTTCGCTCCCAAATGTGCGGCAAACGGATCTTTCTGAATGTATTCATCGATGTCTCGCCGGCGAACAGTGTCGTTCATTCAACCCTCCAATAGTAAGTCAACCTATACTCATATTGCGAGACCTTTGAAAAATTAACTTTCAAGTCATTGCCAAAAACTAAAAAATTGTATCTATTCAGAGGGTATTATATTACCGCCCATTCGCTCCGCTCATTAGAGGCACAGAGCACGCAGAGGATTTCATCTAAACCCAAGCCCTTCGGGCAGATCACGCTAACTTTGATAAACTAAGATATTCAGATAATTGGGGCGGCTTCATATTATAGCTTTCTATAATACTATCAAACGAAGCGAAGCTTCTGAAGCTTTCTGTTTACCGTCGTCCTTGCCCCGTTAAATACGAAGTCCATTTAACTGGGGTCAACGGTAAACAGAAAAATAAAATTCTCTTTGCGGCTTTGCGGTGAATAAATTCTTAAATTTATGGGGAAAAGGAGCTTAGTATATGATTAAGGAAATTACCGCTCGGGAGCTTAACAGCGAGCGCTTCATCAATGATAAGGTCAAACAAATCCAGCACGCCGTTGG
>JAUWQO010000111.1 GCA_030610995.1 Desulfobacterales bacterium | reverse complement strand
AAAACCGCCTTGCTTGGAATGGTTGCCGGAAATGGCGGCCTGGTGATTACACTTGAGTATTTGATTGAAACAATCGCCGGCCTGATGATCACATGCCTGGGATTGTTATTTTTGACCGCCATTATTTGATTGAACACGTAACCCCCTCAAAAAATATTGTAACTATTCAGCCACAGATTCACACAGATGAACGCAGATAGGTTTAAACACAAAGAAATCACAGATATTATTCTTAGAAGTTTTAATGAAGCACAATTAATCAATTATTTGAACCTAAATTGAATAACCATGTAGCCCTGCTGGAACAGGATCTACGCTTTGTTCCGACAAGCTACGGGGGATACGCTCGCTATTGCAGTTCACAAGATTTATATATGATGATAAAAAAAACATCAGTGATAATCAGCGTAGATCGGGGCTAAATAATTACATAATTTTTATCATAAGTCATCTGATTTGTGATAGTAAGGATTGTTAATTTCACAAATATGTCTATAATAAGCGGGGATATATTATTACTACAGCGACATTTTGTTGCTAACCATTTGAAATTTAACCTAAATTATATCAGATATTTATTTCTATTGTCATTCCCGCGAAAGCGGGAATCCAGTTTGTTTTCAGTATAACTGGGGTTCTGGATGCCCGCCTTCGCGGGAATGACGTTAAAAAGTAACGCTGTAGTATTATTTGAAAACCTCAATTGATGGTATAGTAGGTAAGAAATGAGCGAACAGTTTAATTTTAAATCCGCTATAGTTCAAACCGGCCTTGAGAGCTTTATCGAGAGCCCGCCCGGATGGATAAAAGGAATCCGCATAGGCCTTTTAAGTAATCCTGCTTCGGTTGACAGAAGGCTTTTTCATGCCCGTGAATTGATAAGCAATCAATTCCCAGGCCGACTTGCGGCATTGTTTGCTCCGCAGCATGGATTTTTTGCGGAAAAACAGGATAACATGATCGAGTCTGATGATATAATTGACCCCTTGTTGAAAGTTCCTGTTTTCAGCCTTTACGGCAAAACCAGAATTCCTACTAAAGAAATGTTCGATTTGATTGATATTCTTCTTATTGACCTGCAGGATGTTGGAACGCGTGTTTATACTTTTATTTATACCATGGCTTTTTGCCTTGAAGCGGCAAAAAGGTTCGGCAAAAAGGCGCTGGTTCTTGACCGGCCGAATCCCATAAACGGTTTAATGGTGGAAGGAAACTGTCTGTCTTCTGAATGTGCGTCATTTGTCGGGCGATATCCGATACCCATGCGATACGGATTAACTATCGGTGAACTTTCGCTTATGTTTAACAATTATTTCAAGATTGGCTGTGATTTGGAGGTTATTCCCATGAAAGGGTGGCGCAGAAATATGTATTTCCGGGATACAGGCCTTCCCTGGATCCCGCCGTCACCGAACCTCCCGACACCGGTATCTGCAATGGTTTATCCTGGTCAGGTATTATGGGAAGGAACCAATGTCTCGGAAGGAAGGGGAACAACCCAGCCTTTTGAGCTTTTTGGGGCTCCGTTTATCGATACACAAAAGATTTTATCCTCCCTGGGCTCAGACGGGTTGTCTGATGTGGCTCTGAGGCAAACCGTATTTGAACCCACATCAAACAAATGGCGTGGGAACCAATGCAATGGTTTCCAGATACATATAATTGAGCCGGATAAATACCAGCCGTATATAACTACACTCAGGCTGCTTCAGGCTGTAATTTTTCATCACAGGGATCGGTTTAAGTGGAAGCTTCCGCCATATGAATATGAATTTGAAAGGATTCCGATTGATCTCATAACCGGCGACAAGGAGATACGACGGCGAATAGAAAATTTTGACAACATTGACGAGATGGCGGCATCCTGGAAGGATGATTTGGATGAGTTTGTTAAGGCAAGCCGACAATTTTATCTTTACAGCGAATAAGTTTATTACGATTTAAGGAGTTTTGGCGTGGGAAAAGAGCAGACAGACTGGAAACGGATGATATTTAAGGGAAACAAGGTATGGCTGGCAACAAACCAAGACGGAAAACCGATTTTAAAAAGCGGCAAGGTGTTGATAAAGTATCGGCTTGACCAGGACTATGAGTACTGGGTCCACGAAAATGGGGTTATGCCTGTTGATTCATTGCAACCTGAAAACAAAAAGCTTAAAAAAAATAGACCGGGCAAGAAATCCCCGGTCAGGCTTGACCCGCCCGCCTCGCGTTGCGACGCATTGCGGGCAGGTGCAAAAACAGAACGCGAGGCAGAGTTTGATAAGGAAACGCTATGCGATAATACAATTTTCATCTATACGGACGGCGCCTCTTCCGGCAATCCCGGCCCTTCAGGAATAGGAATTTTGCTGCGTTTTAAAGATCATGAAAAGAAAGTATCAAGAAATATAGGAACGGCAACTAACAATATTGCGGAGCTTGAAGCAATTAAAACAGCCCTTTTGGAACTAAAGCATTATGATTATCCTGTGAGGCTTTTTACGGACAGCAGCTATGCCCACGGGGTGCTTACCCTTGGCTGGAAGGCAATAAAAAACAGGGGGTTGATAAACTCAATTAAAAAACTGATTTCAAAATTCAGTAACCTGAAACTAATTAAGGTAAAAGGGCATGACGGCTTTGACGGAAATGAAAAGGCAGACTTTCTTGCGACCTCAGCTATAAAAAAGAGCAGGGAATAAAAAAATAAATATAGAGCCCTGCACAGTTATGTGCAGGGCTCTATATAACTTATGATGTTTCTTTTGTTTTTAATGTATCGATCTCTTTTTTCAGGTCATCTATTTCATGTTTGTATTTATCCACATCTTCTACGTTTGGTGCCTTACTTGTCGCTGTACTCTCTTTCTGCCAGGAATCTTTGACTTCATCAAAGCCAAGATAAAGAGCTAACCCGCCTCCTAACAAAAGCATTATCGGGATAGCACCGGCTAAAAGTTGCAAAAAAGGTTTCCACCAAATTGATACGCCGATGATGCCTAACACAGCCGCAATTGCCCCGCCAATTAGTGTTTTCATAAAAAACCATCCTCCGTTAAACTAAAATATATTAGAAACTTTTTTCTGTTGAATTATATATTTTTAAAAATTATCATAATAAATATAGTAACGCAAGCTTAATTTTTACGAGATCGTCAATTTTTATGAATTCGTAAAAAGTCGGATGCATCGAATGTGTCATTTCGACCGCAGGGAGAAATCTTTTCAATAGGTTGCAGTAAGATTTCTCCTGTCGTCGAAACAAGGATTTCTCGTTTCACTCGAAATGACAGGCCAAAAAAACTTTTTACGACGCCATCATCAAATAAACAATGATAAAATATATATGGATACAATTTAAAAACAGGGCAAGGGCGTGGATCGATAAAGCGCTTCAGGGCACACACAACCACTATCTTTGCTTTTTACCGGGAAAGATAGGTTTTTTGTCCTCCTGGATCCTGAAACTTTTCTTTTCAGGCATTAAGATTAACAAGGAACAGGCCCTGGCGCTTAAAAACCTCCGGAAGGAAGGGGTCGTTGTTTATGTTACTAAATATAAAAGTTATTTTGAGTATCTTTTTTATTATACACGCTATAAGCAGGATGGACTTCCCTTTCCTGAAATAGGCTTTGATTATAGGGTGGTTATATGGCAGCCTGTCTCGCGCATTCTGAGGATTTTTTTGTCATATTTTGACTATATATTTAACAATCTGTCTTTGCCGGATCCTTATGCCGGCGACTATATTAAGCAGGAACTGATAAACGGCCGGTCAGGTCTGCTGTCTCTCGTTGAAAAAAAGGGCTTTTACCGCAGATTTGTTAAACAAAAGACAGACCCCTTGCAATATCTTATCGAAATGCAGCAATCTGTTGAAATAGGTGACAGGCCGATTTTTATTGTTCCACAATTGATATTTTTTAGCAAAAAGCCGCATAAATCTACTCTCACCATAACCGATATCCTGTTCGGCACTGAAGAAAGACCCGGGAAAATAAGACGCCTGGTTACCCTGTTCAAAAATCCCGAGAAGCTATTTATGGAAATATCTGAACCGGTTAATTTAAAACATTTTTTAGAAGCAGAGCAAATCAAGCACCAGGACACTGAATATCAATCACTTGTATTGAGGCGCAATCTTTTGCTTCATATAAACCGCCATCGCCAGAGCACTATCGGACCTACCTTGAAATCAAGGGAAGAGTTTAAGGAAAACATCCTGACAAATGATCGTCTTCAAAACTTTATGGAGAATTATTCGAAAAAGCATAATATGCCGATTCAGAAGACACATAAAAAGGCCGCCAAATATCTTGATGAAATTGCTGCCAAATACAATATAGCAATAATTTCGATCCTTGCGGGACTGATCAAATGGGTTTCAGATACAATATTTGAAGGGGTTACGGTCAATATGGATATGTTGAACAAGGTAAAAAGCATGTCGAAGAAGGGACCGTTGATTCTGATTCCCTGTCACAAGAGTCACATAGATTACCTGATACTGTCATATATTCTTTATGCCAATAATATGCCCTGCCCGCTTATTGCTGCCGGCAAGAATCTTTCTTTCTGGCCCATGGGTCCCATATTCAGAGGGGGGGGAGCATTTTTTATCAGGCGAACATTCAAAGGGGCTGTGCTTTATTCAAAGGTTTTTGTACAATATATTTATAAACTTCTTGAGGAAGGGTTTAATATAGAATTTTTTATCGAAGGCGGCAGAAGTAGAACCGGCAAGTTGACACTCCCCAAGTTGGGACTGCTTTCCATTTTGCTCAACGCATATAAAGACGGGGCCTGGGATGACATGATATTGGTGCCTATTTATATCGGGTATGACAGAGTCATGGAGGAGAGTTCATATCTTAACGAAATTGAAGGGGGACAAAAACAGCCGGAAAATTTATTGCAGATCATTAAGGCAAGAAAACTGCTTAAGAAAAGGTATGGAAAAATATATATTAAATTCCACCAGCCTATCTCGCTCAACGAGCTTTTATCACAAAACAATATTTCTATCCAGGATATGACATCAAAGGAGCGGAATGCACTGACCCGTAATCTTGGGTTCAGGATCATAAATGCCATAAACAATGTTTCGGTGGTGACTCCGCACGGCCTTGTAGCAAGCGCGCTTCTGAATTGTTCTAAGAAAAGATTTACTTATAAACATTTGATGTTACATGTGGAAACCTATATGAATTACCTGTTGTCACAGAAAGTCGAGTTGGCGGATACCCTTTTACTCGACCATATTTATGCTGTTGAACAGGTTATTGCTGCTTATCTTAACAGAAAACTCATCATACAAACTTCAAAGAACATGAAAGGCCGATTTGCCGGCACACAATTTATGGTAAATGAAAACAAGAGACCGATTTTGGAATATTATAAAAACAATTGCATTGCCTTTTTTATTCCCGCGGCATTTACAGCTCTCGCGATTTTAGAAAAGGATGCATTTCAGTTTTCTGCCTCCGATCTTAATATTAGATATAATTTTCTTCAGGGATTCTTTAAAAATGAATTTGCATATAATGTAGACCAGACATCAGAATATTTTATTCGGAAAAACATAAAGGCCTTTATTGATGATGCTGTGTTAATGCCTCATCCAATGCTGCCGGACACATACAACCTGACTTCGGCAGGCTTTAGAGAGCTGAAACTGTTTTCCGGCTTCCTTAAAACATACTTTGAATCATACTTGATAGTTTTGAAACACTTGGGACGGTTATCGAATAATTCGGCTAATACAAAGGATATCTTGAAGAAAATTCAGGCTACCGGTAATCGCATGTATAAAAAAAGAGAAATTGAACACAAAGAAGCCCTTTCAAAAATCAACTATAAAAATGCCGTAGATTATTTCATTACCCATGGAGTCAAATCTTCGCAGGATACTGAGAAGATTGAATATTATACCAAAGCAATACGGCGCTATCTAAATTATCTGTAACTATTCAGCCACAGATTCACACAGATGAACGCAGATAGGTTTGAATACAAAGAAACCACAGAGGAAGGGGAATTATTGAAGATTGAAGATTTGTGGAATCGCTTTGCTTTGTTTCTTTTTAAAAATTGATAGAATTCCTTCAATATTCAATCGACAATATTCAATTTTCAATATTAAAATCTTTGTGATTGAACTATTACAATAAAAAAAATATCAGCGATGATCAGCGTAGATCTGTGGCTGAATAGTTACAATTGTCTTTAATCATAGCGGGAGCTTTATGAAGGCGATGATACTTGCCGCCGGCTTGGGCACGCGGCTTCTTCCCTTTACCGAATCCACACCCAAACCTCTGTTTACTATTTCGGGTCGTCCTTTACTGGATGTCATAATTCACAGCCTTCAGTCAGCAGGTTGTAAGGCCGTTATCATAAATACGCATCATCTGTATAAAAATATAGATTCCTTTTTAGCATCACAACACTATACCATACCGGTATATACCCTTTACGAGCCAATGATTCTCGGTACGGCGGGAGCGATAAAGAATGCTGCCGATTTCTGGGATACTCAACCCTTTATGGTTATAAACAGCGACATTGTCACAGATATTGACCTGCGGAAGGTATATGCTTTTCACTTAAATCATAACCATCACGCAACATTGGTTCTTCATGATTGCGCAGAGTTTAACAATGTATGGGTGGATAAAAACGATTTTATCACAGGCATTCGGGATCAGGGAAAAGAAGCAAAACACGGCAGCACAAGGAAACTTGCCTTTACCGGAATACAGGTTCTTGATCCTGAAATTCTTGAACTTATACCCGACAGGATCTTTTCAGACAGTGTCGGCGTGTACAGGAAGTTAATATCATCAGGTAAAAAAGTAAAAGCTTATATCTCAAAAAAATATTACTGGAAGGATATTGGAACGCCCGAAAGATATAAAGAGACGGTTTTTGACAAGATGGCGCCCCAAGCTTTTAAGCAGGCTTTTCCGGGTTGTTTGTGCAAAAAAATAGAATGCTCAAAACTGAAAGGGGATGGTTCGGACAGAACGTGGTACAGGCTGACCGCAGCAGGTCAATCCATTATTATGGTTGATCACGGCATAAGAAAAGAGCCCGGAATCTCAGAGCCCGGAATCTCAGAAATAGATTCATTTGTTTTAATCGGCCGGCATCTGTACGACAAAGGAATATCTGTGCCTGGAATATATCTGTATGATACTTTTTCAGGAATTGTTTTTCTGGAAGATTTAGGCGATGTCAATCTTCAGGCAGTCGTTAAAGCAGGCAAAAAGATTCTGTCCTATTACAAATCAATTATAAAGCTTCTTATCAAGATGTCGGTTTCCGGTGTTAAACAATTTGATCGATCCTGGACTTACCAGACACCATATTATGACAAAGAAGTTATTCTTGAAAATGAATGCCGCTACTTTGTTGACGCGTTTTTAAGAAGATATCTTAAGCTCAATATATGCTATAATGATTTTAAGGATGAGTTTATATTGCTTACAGATAAAGCGCTTGAATTTTCAGTTAATGGATTTATGCACAGGGACTTTCAGTCCAGAAACATCATGATTAAAGACGGAAAGCCTTATTTTATCGACTTTCAGAGCGGCAGAATGGGCCCGATTCAGTATGATCTTGCATCTTTGCTGATTGATCCATACGTGGCGCTTTCCTGTCATGTGCAGGATCAACTGCTTGATTATTGTATTGATAAACTTTCATCATATATTCATATTGACAAGAAGAAATTTTGTTTGTGTTATAAGTATTGCGCAATAACAAGAAACCTTCAGATACTGGGCGCGTTTGGCTATTTAAGCCGGGTTAAGGGAAAAACTTACTTTGAGCAATTTATTCCAGCAGCAACAGAGAGCTTGAAATATAACCTGTCGGCTGTTGAAGATACACAATTCCCGCGCTTAAAATCGGTGATTTCGAAAGTTAAAGATTTTAATCAGGAAATCACGAAAGTACGAAAATCCTGATATTTTTCCGTCCTGTGCGATTAGATAATTTTCAAGTCCCCTCTAATAAGAGGGGATTTAGGGGTGTGTTCATGTGATGTGCTGCTATATCTGCGCTTCTGATAATGTGCTGTTGCTTCAGAAGGTTTTATCAAGTTCTTTGAGTTCCGAATTGTAATATACTCTTATTTTTTTCTCTGTCTTTTTTACACACCCCGTCCGCTTCGCGTCCACCCCTCTTGTTAGAGGGGATTTGAGAGGATTAACCGAACAGGTCGATATTTTTTTTCGTGTTTTCAATCTTTCGTGCTTTCGTGATAAATTAAAAATTAACAGAATTTCTTAAAAAGCAAGGGGGAAGCAAAATGAACAGGATAAAAATCATGGTAAACGGCATTCCAGGCAACATGGCGGTGAATGTGGCAAAACATGCCCTTGATGACGAGAGATTTGAAGTTATTCCATACTCTTTTACCGGCCCTGAAATCGCCGAGACTCAATATGTTATAGATTCTTTAGGCATAACCCTTGTCCAGCCGGAAAAAAGGAAGCAGGCTATAACCGAAATAGTTGACAGGGAGGTTTCCTTTGTTAGCGTGGATTATACACATCCTTCGGCTGTAAACGACAACGCAGAGTTTTACTGCAAACACAATCTTCCCTTTGTAATGGGCACTACAGGAGGGGACAGGAAGCTTCTTGAAGATACGATAAAAAAATCTTCCATTCCTGCTGTAGTGGCGCCTAACATGGCAAAACAGATAGTTGGTTTCCAGGCCATGATAGAGTATGGGGCAAAATCATTTCCCGGTCTTTTTAAAGGATACTCACTTAAAATAAGGGAAAGTCATCAAAAAGGCAAGGCAGACACCAGCGGAACCGCCAAGGCAATGATAAGGTATTTTAATGAATTTGGGATGCCTTTTAACGAAGAGGAAATTATAATGGAACGTGATCCTGAAACTCAAAAAGCAGAGCTTGGCATTCCGGAAAAATATCTTTCAGGGCACGGATGGCACACATATACCCTGATTTCAGAAGACCAGACAGTGCGCTTTGAATTTACACACAACGTAAATGGTCGTGATATATATGCTAAAGGAACCCTTGATGCCATTTCCTATCTTTACAAAAGAGTAGAAGAAGGGGCAAAGGGGCGGATGTTTACGATGATTGATGTGTTAAAACAGACCTCGTAAATTTTAGTTTTTTATTGCCCACAAACTCTTTAGCAACAGGCTTTTGTTCAAAAATTGGACGTTAGACCGGTCTGGGTTATAACCCTTGAACCTTGAACCCTTGAACCTGGGTGCAATACAAAAAAGTGATAAGATATAGGACATTAAATGGGTAGCTTTTTTGAATATCGAATGTCGAACAAGGAATAATGAATGTCGAAGGAAGGAATTCTGCCATTTGATATAGGTTTTTTAAGTCATT
>JAUWQO010000088.1 GCA_030610995.1 Desulfobacterales bacterium | reverse complement strand
TTATTACCGCCGAATGTCGAGTTGAGCTGCAAAATTTCTTGTATACTGGTACGATGTGGCTGGTTATGCAAGCAATTTGAGTAATACCGGTGTCACCCATTTTTCATAGTGCGGACCCGCTTGCTATGTGGTGCAGGGAGGGGGAGAAGAAAACTCCCCCTTACCCGATTCGGCTTGTTTGGTTGGTTGAATTGAAGAAAATTAAAACAGAATGGGTTCAATTCGCATCAACACTTCTTGTAGTAAATCATTTGAGCATTCACTGATGAAAGAAGCTTTTCTTGCTCTATAATCTAAAGAACGTAGTTGATCTGCCATTATTTTTCCTGTAATTTTCATTCCGATTGGAATAGTTACATAAAATGGGTTTTTACGTTGAGTATTACTGACAGGACAAACAAAAATAAATCCCATTTTTCGATTAAATGATCTGTGGCTGACGACTAAAGCAGGTCGATTCCCCATCTGTTCATGGCCTGCTTGAGGATCAAAGTTGAGACGAATGAAATCACCACGATTTGGAGTATAGTTTACCAAACTTCTCCTCCTTCAGGTTTGCCCCATGAAATTTCTTCTGCTGGTTCTTCCTCCACCTGAGACAGTAATGCTTCTAATGTATATTTTCTCTTACGAATAGGGACTAAAATCAATTTTCCATCTTCTACATCACAGTGCAGCTTATCTTTTTCCAGTAGCTTCAAAGACTCCAAAATATGCTTAGGTAGCCGAATGCCAAGTGAATTCCCCCATTTACCAATTTGCACGTCTATATTACTTTGCATAATAGCCTCCAAGATTAAATGATAAACAATGTATATCAGTAGTTGGGTTAGTACGTCAACCTCAATTGTGAAAAATTATCATGACTAAAATGAGGCAATACCCATTTTATTTCCTGCCGAACGCAAAAGTCACCAGGCGGCGTGACGACTGCCCGGGTCATGACCAAATTCCCGTTTTCGCACCGCCTTTATTCCGCTCTGGTGCACTGACAGGTTCTACACCCCTTCATTCATTTTTACCAGAGATGACCCTGAACTGGTCCAACTTCTGGTAGCCTTCGTGACGCAGAGAAATGGCAACATCGACCGGGCTGCCCCCAGCGTGCATTGATGAAAACGCTGCTTCAAGGTGGGAAGTTGCCGCCGCTGTCGCCGAATCCTCGTCTTCAAAGCAGACGTCTGATTTGACCAAACAGTAGTATTCCTCCCACGAATCAGGGTCCGACTCCTTGTAACAGAGTAACGATGGGAAGAATTCACCGGTATCGCCATAGCTCCCCGGTTCGTACCTTGTCCTCCCGGCCGGAGGCACTGATTTACGCATCTCCTTTTCACGCGACTCGCAACAACGCTTATATTTCTTACCGCTCCCACATGGGCATAGTGAGTTTCTGCCTATCTTTGCCATGGAATCTCAATCCTGTTATTCATGTTAACTTGTGGTGTAGAACGCCGGCTGTTGAGCCGCGAGGATGGCATCACGATGCAAGCTTGCTTGCGGCGGGATGCCACCGGAGTCGGCTCGAACGCCCTTGATAAGCGGAGCGCGAGCGTCGCCTGAAAGGGTGTGAGAGCCCGCAGGGCTCAACAGCCGGCGATAAGCTGATCGCGAGCATCGCGAGCGGTCAGCTTATCGTATTGTATTAAGCAGAAAAAATCTGTATATTAACGCTATATATTTTCTTTATAATATGGTATTGTTGTATTTAATAGTTTTAAGAGGGATGTAATAGGCTATTTATGGGACATCCTCAATTTCTAAGTTTGTATCGTCAAGAATAGAATAGCTGACTCCCTTTTTTAGTTCATGGTTTCAGGTCCAAGCCTGCATAAACAAAAAGCCCCATCCTTCATATGACTGAAGAAATGGGGCTTTATTTTTTTGTAACCCAATTATTGGTCACCTGATCCTCCTAATTGAGGTTCAAAAACATACCGAAATTAATTCAAAATAGTATATATTAAGTGGATATATAAGTCAATTTAATTTGTTATCTTTTCGATGGGTTATCAGTAGAACCTTTTCATATTATTACCCCTTGTTTTAGCCATTAAATGGCATAAATAGGGGGCAATATCAATTATTGCTTTAAATTCTGCACCTTTTTTTGAAAAAGAAGGTTGTGCTTTCACCGAGAATTGCCGATCTATCGTATTGAGATTGTAAGTTTCTGATTTATTCTTTGTTGCGGGTACCGCAATATGCTATATAACCAGATGTGATTAAATCATTTGGGTGCAGTTACTCTCATCTCCCGAAAAATAATAAATATTTCAGACAGGATTACAGGATGGACTTGATTTTAAAAAAAGAGTTAATGCAGATCCAGTAAATCATAAAAATACCCCAAAGCCGTCATTCCGGCCCCGCATCAAGTGCGGGATAAACTCCAGCCGGGCACGTAGTGACACGAAGTGACACGTAGTGAAGCGGAAGCGCTAACCATCAGCGCTAACCGTTAGCGCTATCCAGGAAAATACGCTGGATGCCGGATCAAGTCCGGCATGACAAAGTCCGGGTATTATTTTGCCGGGTTATTAATTTTGGTAAACGGGAAATTGAAATCAAACGTAAAGTAAAGGATTTTGATAAGGATTTACCCTCCAGGCGGACAAGCAGGATGAGTTTTGATGTTTTAATCCTGAATATCCTGTTAATCCTGTCTAAATAATATAATCTCAAATAATGGCAAAACACAATATGTGGACTATAGCGTGAAGATAACTCACAGGGCAGGATGGATACTGGTTGACCCGTGGACAATAATAGAAAACGGATATGTGCGGGTCTGTGACGGACTGATTGAAGAGGTCGGTCAGGGACATTCCAGCGGAGGCCATGTGATTGATCATGGCCCCGGCGCTATTATGCCTGGTTTTGTCAATGCGCATACACATCTTGAGCTGTGCGCTTTAAAGGGCCAGGTATCATTTGACGCGCTGTTTGACAAGGGGTTCAGGCTCTGGGTCGAACAATTAATAAACCTGCGTGATGCAGAAGAGATGGAAAATCTGCTCAAAGGCGCAAAACAAGGCGTAAAGGAGCTGATTGAATCAGGCACAGGGGTTGTCGGAGAAATATCCACCCTGGGCATTACAAAAGATATCTTAGCTAATTCCAGCCTGGCCGGCATATGGTTCAAAGAATATCTTGGGAATAATTCTATCGCAAAGATAAGATGTAATGAAAAAAAAGGGCGTATCGTAACATCGCTGGCAGCGCATGCTCCACATACCACGGCCCCTGAACTTCTCGTGAATTTAAAAAATGTTGCCAAAAAAAATAATCTTCCCCTGTCAATACATGTTGCAGAATCGGAAGATGAAATCCGGTTTTTATCAACAGGAAAAGGCGAGTGGGCCGATTTTTTGTCAGAGCGAGGGATCGACTTTTCAGGCTGGAGTTTGCCCGTGGAAAGCCCTGTAAAATATCTTAACCGCCTCGGGCTTCTTGACAAAAAAACAATAGCTGTTCATTTGATACATGCTGATAAAGATGACTTTGAGATGCTTCTTCGTTATAATGCTTTTGTATGCATGTGCTTCAGGAGTAATCATTATCTTCATCAAAGACTGCCCGACCTTACAGGCATGCTGGATGCTGGATTAAAACCATGTCTTGGCACAGACAGTTTAGCCTGTGTGGATTCATTAAGTATGTTCGACGAAACAGCATTTATATCCAATGCCTTTCCTTTGGTTCCACCGTCTGAAATACTCGCGATGGCAACAATAAACGGCGCTAATGCTTTAAACGTCGAAGACAGCTTCGGCACACTCGATCCGGGGAAAAGCGGGCAGTTTATCTATGTTCCAATAAATGCTACCAACAAATCAGGTCTTCTGGAAGCGATTGTAAACGCTGATTTTAAAGCCACTCCCACAAGCAAAATTATGCTCTGCGGTAAATAAAAAAAATGAAAAACAAATATCATCAACAATCACCGGTCAAGGTCGGACGGATAAGCTATATAAATGCTGCGCCAATATATTATGGGCTTGACAAGGGGCTAAAGCCTGCATGGCTCAAGATGGTCACAGCGCCTCCGTCGGTTTTAAACAACATGATGGCAAATGGTGACATTGACATAAGCCCTGTCTCTTCTGTGGCTTATGCGCGGCATCAAAATGATTGGCTGCTTATGCCCGATCTTTCAATCGCATGTTCCGGAGATGTAATGAGCGTTATTCTTGTCAGCAAATATCCGTTTGATAGGCTTAATAATAAAAGAGTAATTCTAATAGACGAGTCAGCTACTACTGTTGAGCTTTTAAAGCTTCTTTTCATCATAAAAAAAGCAAGGCCGATTTTTGAAATCGGCGCGATCCAGCATCCCTCTGATATCCCAAAAGATGCTGATGCAGCCCTTATCATAGGAGATGCGGCGCTCAAGGAAAAATGGAGCAATCACTATGATTATATATTGGACCTGGGAAATATGTGGATGGAATTAACCGGTCTTCCCTTTGTGTTTGCCGTGTGGGCCGTACAAAAATCATTTGCGCACAAAAGGCCGGACGCGTTATCCGCAATAATTGACCTTTTTCATATTTCAAAAAAAGAGGGGGATCAACATATAGGACAAATCGTTGAATCGGCTTCATTAAAACTTGGAATCAGCATCGATATGTCTGAAAAATATTTTGATAGACTGTGCTGCGATCTCGGACCAATGCAAATAAAAGGGCTTGAAAGCTTTTTTAGCAGCCTTTATAAGGAAAAAATACTTTCTGAAAAAGTAACTCTGTCCTTTGTAACTTCTCAATAACCTCTGGCAATATTCGGAATTACAGCCGTAGGGGCGGGTTTACCCCGCCCGAATCGACTCGGCAGACGGCGTAAAGCCGCCCCTACGAGAGGTTTCTCATTACACGACCAACTAACAGAGTAGATGCTATTGCCCGAACTTATTGAGAACTTACCCAACACCCAACACTTAACACGTTTCGTAAATAGTGATTTTTAGACTTTTTACGAAACCGTCTTTTTTACCTAACATGCAAAGATAGGACTTTTGCTTTCAGGAAGTATTCCTCTATTCCTTGCCATTTCAAATAAGGCCTCAATAGCCTCTTTTCCTTGTTCTCCGATTTCTACGGTAAACTCATTAACATAAAGATCTACATGCCTTCGAATAACGGCAGATGAGATCTCCCTGGCATATTTTTTAATATAGCCGTTTGTCTCGGTTCTATGCTTAAAGCCGTATAGCGTGCTTTCCCGTATGGCGCTTTCCACTCTTTGTGCAGTTTCAGGCGCTATGTCTCTGCGTATTGCAATCCCTCCCAGAGGAATGGGAAGAGATGTCTTTTCCTCCCACCACTTTCCAAGATCGAGAAGACAGATTAAACCATAATTTTTATAGGTAAACCTGCCCTCATGAATTATCACGCCAAAATCCAGATCCCCACTTTCAACTGCAGGCATGATCAAATCAAACGGTATGGAAACAACATCCGGCTTTTTAGAAAGATAAAGACCAAGCAGCATGCATGCGGTTGTCCACATGCCGGGGACTGCAATCTTTTTTGAATCGATCTGGTTTGAATCGATCCGGTTTAGATTAAAACCCGGTCTTGCCACGATAAGCGGCCCGCAGCCCCTGCCGAGCGCAGATCCACTGCGAAGAACTCCATATGTATCAAGCAAATGGCCTATAGCGGCAAAGGATAGTTTTGATACATCAAAAACCCCTGCCCTTGCCTGCTGGTTAAGTGTTTCAACATCTGCAAGCTCTATCTTAAATTGAAGGTCGTGCCTCTCAATCAGGTTATGAGCGAGCGCATAAAAGATAAAGGTGTCATTCGGGCAGGTTGAATAAGCAAGTGTTAAGTTTTTTTTCATAAAAAGTCAGGTAACAGTTCACGGTTAACGGTTAACAGTTGTTGCACAGCCATAGCTCCCCTCTCAAAGGCAAGAGCGAGGTTCCATGCGCCCGGATCTCTTTTACCGACAATGTTGCTTGCAGAACGAATCTCTAAAAAAGGTATGTCATAATGTAGCGCAAGGTGTGCGGCTCCTGACCCTTCCATGCCTTCCATGCAGGGCTTGAACTGTTTATAAAGCTTTTCCGCTCTCGCGTCTGTTGCGGTTATTGTTGAAACAGTTATAAACGGCCCCTTCATTAATCCGATATTTTTATCCGCGCAGCCCTTTTTAATTGCTTTAAAAGCAAGGGTTGCCAATTCATGATCAAAGCGATAGCGATTTTTAATATCAAGGCCATGGCTCTTAAGTAAAGAAAAAGGAAGCTCATTTAACGGCCAATTCCCATTTTCCGGTTCAATGCCTATATTTACATCTATCTCCTCGGTCGCAATACCGATATCACCGATTTTAAGGCCTGACTCCTTAAAGGCTCCAGCGCACCCTGTTTGAATAATCAATGACGGCATAGAATCTTCTATAGCCGCTGTTAAGGCCTGCACAGCATTTACTATCCCCGGTCCTGTGATAAGAAGTTTTACGGATTTACCTCCTATATGTCCGGAAACAATTTTTCGCCCTCCAAGCTTTGAAACAACAGGCTTTTCAACTCTGTCAATCAGAGCCGACAATTCATCATAAACCGCTGCAACAATAATAATATCAGAATGAGACCTTTGCAAAACGTCCCCTTTTGCCCAATCTCTGCGTCAGACTCAAATTTTGGCACGCAGTGACACGAAGTGACACGTAGTGAAGCGAAAGCGCTAACCATCAGCGCTAACCTTTAGCGCTATCCTCAAAATACTCAATGTATTCCTGCAGTGACACGAAGTGACACGTAGTGAAGCGAAAGCGCTAACCATCAGCGCTAACCTTTAGCGCTATCCTCAAAATACTCAATGTATTCCTGCAGTTACACGAAGTGACACGTAGTGAAGCGAAAGCGCTAACCATCAGCGCTCATATTTTCGCCTTCCTTGACCTTGAACAAAATTGAACATTTTTCAAAGGTCTCAGAATGCATTGGAAAAAAATTGACTCTACTGGTAAAATAAAGTTAAATTTATTCAGACACAGACAAGATAATAATAGAGACTTTTGCATAACCCTCATTTTTGCCCAATTTTGGTCATTGCGAGGAGCAAAGCGACGTGGCAATCTTGTGGACTATCAATATGTTTTGAGATTGCTTCGCTTCGCTCGCAATGACAATACAGGGGTTGTGCAAAGATCTATAATAGTCTGTGTTCGTCCGTGTGTGTCTGTGGCTAAAATATTAATTTAGGAAATTATTTTGAAAAATACAATTAAAAACAGGCTAAATATTTTAAGAAAAATCCTTTCAGAAAAAAATCTTGACACGTTTATGATTCTTGTAGAGGAAAACCGTCGTTATTTAAGCGGCTTTACAGGTGAAGATGCAGCGTTTGACGAATCAGCAGGCACCCTCTTTATAAGCGGCGCAAGACTTGTCCTTGCCACTGATTCACGATACGAATTGCAGGCCAAACAAGAAGCTCATGGTTATGAGATAGTTTGTTATAAAAAAGGGCTTGCAAATGAATTACCGAACATTCTTAAAGCCCTTAAAACAAAAAAACTCGGATTTGAATCAAAACGCCTGTCCCATATGCAGTATAATAAAATCACCGGGAAGCTTTTGTCCGATGGTTTAGAGGTTAAACTCGTGGAAGCGGAAGATATTGTAGAAAATCTTCGCATAAAAAAAGAAGATAATGAAATCGAAGACATCAAGAAGGCTCTTTTTATTGCGGAATCGACTTTTAGAGATTTTATTGCAAATAATATTATGCCGGGCATGACGGAAAAGGAGGCTGCATGGGAAATAGAAAAAGGGATGCGGGAAACAGGGGCCGACTCAATCTCCTTTCCGGTAATTGTTGCATCAGGACCAAACAGCGCACTGCCACATGCAATACCTGGAAATCGCAGGATAAAAAAGGGGGAACCGATTCTCTTTGACTGGGGCGCAAAAATAAACGGCTACTGTTCAGACATATCCAGAACAGTTGTAATAGGCAAGCCGGATGAAACCTTCACTAAGGTTTATGAAACAGTGCTAAATGCACAGCGCATGGCTATTGATGCCATAAGACCGGGCATTAGTTCAAAGGCTGTTGATAAAATCGCTCGCGACTACATTGAAAAAATGGGTTTCAAGGGTAAATTCAGCCACGGCCTGGGCCATGGAACAGGGCTTGCTATCCATGAATATCCAGGGCTCAATCCTATTAAAGACACAAAACTTGATAATAACATGGTATTTACAATCGAACCTGGAATATATATACCCGGCTGGGGAGGTGTCAGGCTCGAAAACATGGTGGTTGTAGGGGATAATGGGGCAGAGGTGCTAAACAGTCTTGATTGCGCCTCCTAGCACTTAACTATTCAGCCACAGATTCACCCCAGTACGATCATCCTGACCTACGGGGCAGGCACAGATGAACGCAGATAGGTTTAAATATAAAAAAACCACAGAGGAAGGGGAATTATTGAAGATTGAAGATTGAAGATTGAAGATTGAAGATTTGTGGAATCGCTGAGTTTATGCTGAGGAACCGAAGTGCTCTGTTTCTTTTTAAAAATTGATAGAATTCCTTCAATATTCAATCGACAATGTTCAATTTTCAATATTATAATCTTTGTGACTGAACTATTACAATAAAAGAAAAAATATCAGTGATGATCAGTGTAGATCGGTGGCTGAATAGTTACCTATTATGTTAGATAATCTTGTAGATCAGTATATAAACTACCTGCTTGTTGAAAAGGGCCTTTCAGATAATACCATTGAATCATACAGCAGCGACCTTGCCTTATATCTTGAATTTCTCAAAAAAAATGGGGTCAAGAATGTTTCCGATTCAGACACTGCCATCATATTAAAGCACCTGATCGACTTAAGGAATTCAGGACTTGGCGCAAAATCCAGAACAAGACATCTCATTACATTAAGGGGATTTTACAGATTCCTGATGCAGGAAAAAATAGTTGAGCGTGATCCTTCAAGGATTATTGATCTCCCCAAAGGCGGGCTAAAACTACCCGATGTCCTGTCTGTCGAAGAAGTGAAAAAGCTTCTAAACATTTGTGACACAAAAAAGCCGAAAGGAATCAGAGATGCCGCAATGATCGAACTTCTTTATGCCGCGGGGCTGAGAGTCTCTGAACTTGTGAACGTAAAACTTCAAAATGTCAGCATGGAGGCAGGCTTTGTCAGGGTCTTTGGGAAGGGATCAAAGGAACGGGTTGTACCCATAGGACTTTATGCCAAAGAAAAAATCGATCATTATATAAAGAGTTCCAGGCCCCTGCTCTTAAAAAATGTAGTCAGCCAATATCTGTTTGTTGCAAGAGCTGGAAAACCCATGACCAGGCAGGGGTTTTGGAAGCAGTTAAAAAAATATGGTCAGATAGCCGGTATAAAAAAAAGGGTCACGCCCCACAGCTTGAGGCACTCCTTTGCCAGCCATCTTCTCGAGGGCGGCGCTGATTTAAGGGCAGTCCAGATAATGCTTGGTCATGTCGATATCTCCACAACCCAGATTTACACACACGTAGCCAGAAAACGCCTTAAAGAAATGCATGAAAAATATCATCCAAGAGGATGAAGCTGCTCCCACTCCATGGGAAGAAGTTGTTTTTTTTTGTTGTTGCAGTCCTTGCATGATGGAACCACATTGCCTTTTGTGCTCCTGCCGCCACGGGCTATCGGAACAATATGGTCCATGGTAAGCTCTTTCGGCGAAACAGCTCTGCTGCAATAATGGCAAATACCCTTTGCACAGCGACGTTTCCACCACTGGGATGCTCTGAGCTCTCTTGCCTTGCGGCGCTCCCTTTTTATGTCTGCCTCGTCGAGATCATACGCAAACGGTTTCACAGGCTCTCTATCCATCCTCTTATTTCCGCCATTAGTATCTTATAATATTTTTCAGATCCGCCAAGGCCTTGCCTGCCGAAAAAATAATTTATCTCAAGAAAAAGCGGCTCTTTTATTTGAACATCTGATGAAAATAAAATATCAATGCCGGCAAGGTTTATTTTTGCCTGCTTGCAAAAATTTTTTACCGAAACAGCAGCCATCTCCTGCAAGTCCGGATCAGCATCAAAATCTATAACAGCTCCTTGCGACAGATTGGAGCAAAATCCTTCCCTGTTTTTCAAAACGCGCCAGTAGGTAATTATCTTCCGGTTTATGACGACGACTCTTAATGTCCTGTTTTGGGATGGAATATACTCCTGTATTAAAAAACCCGCCTGACCTGTCTTTTCATAGATAGCGGCTTTTTGCAAAACCTCCTGAAGATCTTCAACCGACTTTATTAAATAAACATTTTCCCCTTCGCCACCCCAGTCAAACTTGAATACAAAAGGAAAATCAAGAGATAATCGATCTGACAATCCGGCTGATGATCCGGCATAATAATTAGCAAACAACTCTGTATTATGGAATGTTACTGTTTTTGGGTGTAAAACCTTTTTTTTCTGAAACAGCTTTATCTGGCCGATTTTGTCTGGATATTTAAATTTTGCGTCATAATTGGGGAAAACATGGGCGCAATTGTCGCGGGCCATATAGTACAGGGATTTATAGCAACCCTGAGGCAGGATAACGGCATGAGCGGACTTTATAGCTGCAAGATCCCCGCTGTCCGGCTTTCGGCCGGCGCAAATAATATTTTTATCTGCTTCAAAACATGGATGAAATGATACAATCATCAGTAACCAAAATTCCTAAGCGCCTTGGTATCTTTGCTCCAGTCTTTTTGCACACGCACAAAAAGCTTAAGAAACACTTTGGCGCCAACCATTTTTTCTATATCTTTGCGCGCCTGTTCGCCGATCGTTTTCAGCTTACTGCCGCCTTTTCCAATTATAATCCCCTTCTGGGATGCCCTCTCCACATGAATAGTAGCATTAATCGTTACAAGCGCTCCTTTTTTTTTTACTGAAAAAGAATCTATTGTAACTGCTGTAGAATAAGGTATTTCCTGACCTGTAAGACGGAAAACCTTTTCCCGAATCATTTCTGCGGCAATAAATCGCTGCGGCATATCGGTTAAAGTATCTTCAGGGAAAAAAGGCGGCCCCTCCGGCAAAAGGCTTTCCATAGAGTCAAGAAGCACTTCAACCTGATCTCCGTGTTTCGCTGAAATAGGCACTACTGCCTCAAAAGCATGTGCTTTTGACCATTTATCTATGACGGCAAGAAGTATGGATTTATCCACAAGGTCTATCTTGTTAAGCACAAGGATAACACTTCTTTGCTTTTTTTGAAGCTGCTTAACAATAAAGTCTTCCGAAATTGGATCCGGATTCGACACATCCACTAACACAAGAACTATATCAACATCGCCAAGGGATGAAAGGGCTACATCCACAATTCTGACGTTTAGCTTTCCTTTTGCCCTGTGCATACCGGGTGTATCGATAAAAACAATTTGAGAAAAGGGTCTATGAACCACTCCTATTATGCGGTTACGCGTAGTCTGCGGCTTTTTTGATGTTATGGAAACCTTTTCGCCAAGCATCCGGTTTAAAAGGGTTGATTTTCCTGCATTAGGAGCGCCTACAATTGCTACAAATCCGGATTTAAAACCAGAACGCTTCTCATTTATATTTTTCATTCTTCACTTTGTAAGGGATTCGCTTCGCTTAATTGTGAATTTAGGAATTTGGGAATTGAAGGTATTCTATTGATTTTAATTCCTAAATCCCTCAATTCCTCAATCCCTCAATCCCTCAATCCCTCACTCCATCAATCCCTAAAACCATATATACATAAAACCA
>JAUWQO010000013.1 GCA_030610995.1 Desulfobacterales bacterium | reverse complement strand
CAGGCAGGAGAATAGATAGCCGTTCGATGATATTTTCGCGATCTTTATCATCATTGAATATCTTACGGCGCTCTATTCCTCTGATCATGATATGATGCAAGAGGCCGGGAGTGTCTAATCTCGCTGTTCTGGGCATGGTCGAATGCATACCACCAAGAACACTCGATGTCAAGTTATTTTACTATTTAAGGACGTCCCCCTTGGTCCATCCTATTTAAGGACGTCCCCCTTAGCCTGTGAGGCACGATCAGACAAAACCCAAAGGAGCCCGCAACGGCATGGCCCTGCCTATCCTACTGAAACGTGTTTATATGTGCTATTCAGTGATAGAATAAATCCCAAGGATAGCCCTCCTGCCTTCTCCAAAGAAAATCACCATTGGCACCGTATCCAAGATATGTCACGAGTCCTAAATTTTTTGGATCTATCTCAATTTGTTTTCCTTGCCACATTCTGAAATAGTATCTGGCGATTGTAAAACTCACAAAGTCAGCTATTTCTAATCCTGGGAATGATGCTGGCGGAACGAACTTCGGTTCAGGTATTTCGATGCCTTTCGATAGAAACCCATAAAGGAGTGAATACTGACTGCCCTTGAAAGTATCTCTTGCCCATCCATGTATTGTTTCATTTGCTTTCGATTTTTTTTCTGAATCGAAAAATATATTCGTTTGAGCATTTTTCGTTGTCCACTCATCTATTGCATTCAAAACAAGCAATATATATGCTTCGTCTCGCAGGTGCTTCTGGCCATTCCTATTTGATCCAATATTTTGAGCAGATGTAGCGGCAATATTGTAAATAAAAAGGTTGCTTCTCTTAATTAAATCAAGGAGTTGATCAATAAAGCTGACCACATCGTTAACGCTTAAATTCTGGAAAACTGGATGTTTTTCTCTCCTATTACCCGCCCACATATCTTTCATGTGAATCTTCCAACTATCCTGAGAGATTGCAGGTAATAGTTTTTGCTTGACACCCTTAATTTTATTATCAAGTTCGAGCAAAAGGCTCTGATCTGCACCGATAAGAGAATAAATAGAGACTTTTTTATTTTCATAAATTCTTTCTGCATCATCCCCAAAGAGAGATCCTTTAGTACGCATTTTATTTATGGGTAAGTCTATCATTACATTGGCTTCACACTTTGGGCACTCCTGTGATGCTTGCTGCAATATCCATCTTCCGGGTCCAGTGTATTCAACTCCTTTTGTTTCAAATTTAGGTTTTACAGGCACCATAGATATTTCATGTTTTTTAAACCAATCAGGTCGAAATATTTTATGGCAAAAAGGGCAGGTTATTGTAATCCGAGAAAAGGTTTCCGGTAAATATCGTAAGGGTACAGATAAACGATCAAATTTATTCTGCTGACGCTTAGTCTTCTTATGCTTGATAAAAAAAGTTTTGGGTTTTCTTTCTTTAGCCATAGTCATTTTTATAAACACATTAAGTGATTATACGGATCTGGATATCATCACTTTTGTAATGTTACCCGTCAAAATACGCAACTTCTCGTCGCACTACAAATATATTAAGAATACCAAACGAAATTCGGACTTGTCAAAACCTTTGATATCTTACCTAAAACTAAAAGGATTATCAAAACTTTATTTTTTGCAAATCACAATTCACAACAGGCATCAACGTCCAATATTATTTGATGTACTGCTCATGAAGTGCTTCAAACGCCATCTGGAGTTCTCCGACACGGGCACTCAAAGTAGTGTTGTTGCTCTCATAGTTATATCGCCATTTCACAAATGCATTGGTGTATTCCTTCAGTAAGTCAGATAGTGTACCTGTTAGTACCACTCCCGTGTGGGATTCGTGAGCCTTGAGGCGGTTTGCATAGAGTTGTTCCGTAGCTGTTTGTGTTGCGAGCGAAAGCTCCGAAAATAGCTGGTCAAGACAGTGTATATTGGGTGGGTTTTGGCTGTTCTTTCCATGAAGCGCTTTGAGCAGCACCTCTATTGAAAAAATGTACAGCACTACCGATGCGGATGTGTGCCCCAAGAGTTGAACAACGGTCTCTATAGTTTTTTTGTCTTGGGACTGTCCCTTCGGAACCGTGCTCAATAACCATTCGCTGTTTTTGTGAAGAAGGATCGCTGCCGAATGGAAACCCTTGGCGGTCCGAGCCGCTGTAGCGTGGTTAAAACGAGCCTTGTTCGTCATGGTTGCCTCCTAACGAATAAGCAGTTTGACTATTCCCACAGTTTCCATGATTGTTGACCAAAAATTAGCAAAAAAGCAGTTTTTTTAGATGTATATTAAACAGAAAACCGAGTAACCCATTAAAGACTATCTTGTCATGCGTTTTGAAGTTAAGATACCTTGCAACTGCTTTACTTAAGATACAAACAATTATTGTGAACTTCAATATTTCGGAATATATCCTAAATTTCTTATTTCTTGTCTTATCTCGTCGGCATTCCCATCTTTGTTGCCATTTATTCTAAGATAATTATTATAGTCATCTGCAGCTTTGCTGCTTTGCCCTAATTTGTTATAAGTAATAGCACGGTTATAATAGGCAAGAGCGTATCCTGGATTTAATTCAACTGCTTTGTTAAAATCTGATATAGCCCGATCATAATTGCCCTTTTCTCTCCAGGCGAACCCTCGGTTGTTAAAAGCATCAGCATCTCCTGGGTTTAATTCAATTGCTTTATTAAAATCGGATACAGCCTGATCATAATCGCCTTTGTTTGCCTGGGCGACTCCTCGGTTGATATAGCCATCAACACTCCTCGGGTTTAATTCAAGGGCTTTGTTATAATCTGATATGGCTTGATCATGGTTGCCCTTTTTCCCCCAGGTGACTCCTCGATTATAATAGGCATTAGCGTATCCTGGATTTAATTCAACTGCTTTGTTGTAATCCGCTATAGCCAAATCATAATTGCCTTTGTCAGCCCAGGTGATCCCTCGGTCATAATAGACATCAGCGTCCCCTGGATTTAATTCAATTGCTTTATTAAAATCCGATATAGGATGATCATAATTGCCTTTGTCAGCCCAGGTGAGTCCACGGTTATAATAAGCTTTAGCGTATCCTGGGTTTAATTCAATGGCTTTGTTATAATCTGATATGGCCCGGTCATAATTGCCTTTGTCAGTCCAGGCCTTTCCTCGGTTGATATAGGCATAGGCAGTAGCTAATCCTGGGTTTAATTCAATAAATTTGTTATAATCCGATATGGCCCGATCATAATTGCCTTTGTTTGCCCAAGCGTTTCCACGATTGATATAGGCAATAGCGTAATTTGAATCCAGACTAATCGCCTTATTTAAGTACTCCAATGCTTTGTCTGGGTCTGTGTATTTTCCGTTTTCAACAAGACCCAAGGCTTTGTTCATTAATTCAGAAGCGGTCAAGCCTTGCGTTGTTTCTCTGAACTGGTTTTTTAGTATTTCTTTTTTCTTTTTCTGTTCTTCTTCCGGCAGGATTTTTAGTCTTTGATTTTCTCTTTCAAGCTCTTTGATCGTTGCCAGAAGCTCCTTTTCATGCTTTTGATTCTCCTTGTATTTTTCCAAAAGGCTGCGGTCTTGAAGCAGTTTTTTTATTCGTTCTTCAAGAATGCTTGTATCGACATCTACTTTTGCATTAACAATAATTCCAAAAGTATCTTCTGTTGAAAAGTTCTTTTGGGATACAATTTCTGTTTTTAGCACACCGGCGGCAAGAGCAAGGATTTCATCCTTTTCAACCACGCTTTCCCTTACGATTGTCAGACTTTCCAGATATGTTCCGGCCTTTTCAAGGACTTCACGCTTAGCTTTGGCGATAGCCCCAACCCGTGCGTCATCTGGTGACTGGCTTCCTCCAAATGATTGTTTAACCGTATGGATATATGTTTTTATCTCAGCATTGGAAATGCAGGGGGTCAGGATAAATACAAGTAATAAAAAGCAGGCTTTTCTCAACATATAATATTCCCTTTCAGGCTATTCATTTTGAGTAATAGCTGTGGTACATGATATCTCATCTTAATCCTGCCTCCCTAAAAACCTGCTATTTCCAATCATGCGGAGCCGCGCAAGGTGTTGTGGAGGATGGGGAAGAAAAACCTCCGGCTACCCGATTAGGCGACTTCCTCGACAAAATACCGGCATGATATCTACCTCAGATACCAGCCGTTTCTCTGTCGTAAAAAAGTACCAAAGCGATTATACGCCCGCCGACATCAGTGCCCGCTCTGCAACTTCCGGAAGCTCGATATATGCAAACATTGACGCAGGGTATAGATAGCCGGCAGGCTCTGACTTGTCCTCATCAATGACGCGGAACATATTGTGCGACTCCGCTTCCGCATCTGGCAACGTACGGTATACTTTGCCCAGAAGCAAGCTTGCCGGATTGCTGTCGTTGTTGATACAAATTACAAAATTACTCATCGAATCACTCTCTTGATTCAGATCCAGGATGGGCCGATTTCTTCTCTGTTATTGTACCCCCCTTCGTTTCTGAAGGCCAGCCGAACGTACTGCTCACTTGTCGCAGACGCTATCCGAATAACTATCAAAAAAGTGATGAACTGTTGTAAAACAACAATTAATCTAAATCGGCACGGCTTCTGCGGTCAAGTGCAGCAGATGGTTCGGCTTTGTTACGCAGTCTTCCGGCTTTCAGCAAGCTGGTTTGGATACGCCCACAAGTACTCTCGGAGTTCCAAGTTCATGCGGTCCAGCTCTGCCAGAAAACCGGCTACTGACATACGATAATTCTCCAGATTTGTTTCCATCTTTCGAAGATGTGAGACCTGCTTTTGAAAGTAGGCGATCCTCTCCAAGGTCGTTTTATACTCTTCTTCGTTATGAATCATGTATCAAAACCTCCACAATTCCTCGTTTTTTCCCATCGCGTTTGAGTTGCCAATGCTTGATTGCCGCTTCTTCCCCATCAAACGCTACCAAACGTCTTACCCAGAAAATACTTGCACCTTCGTAATTATGGGCAGCCATGTGATCGAAAAGAATCCGTGCCTTGCCGGAAACGTTCCGAACGTCAAACGTATCCTTCATCAGAAGAAAGATATCAATGTCCTGTGGGCACAGCTTGTCGGTAACAAAGGATCCAAAAATGATGAAGCGAGCCACTTGCCCTGTTTACTTTGCCAGTAAGTAGATACGTTGCAATCGCTCCGCCACAATTACCCTTTTAAAACCACCTTTTCCAAAATGTTCAATGACATCAAGCAAAGTTGCTTGGTAAATTCCGGGTGGCAGATCTCCACTTTCGTTAAACTTTGGCCATATTTTCATATACAAAATTATAACTCAGAAATCGAAATAACACAAATTTATCTCGTAGCCGAACGAGGCTGTCGAAAAAGTACAAAAGTGGCTAATTTGTCCATTTCGCATGTAATAAAATTAAGTACTTACAAACCTTAAAACTGTTGGTTTAGAGTTTTTCGACAGCCTCAACTTTGATGTAGCGGGCCTAAAAACCCGATTTGTTTTCGTGCATTATTGCCTGCGAAAAGGGATTATAAGGCGATTTTGCCTGATAAAACCCTTGGCAGTGGGTTTTATTGATAGTTATTATATAGTTTCTGACTATTACAATAGATATTCAAGGAACATAATGAATATAGGTTTTTATCTCAGCATTGGAAATGCCGGGACTCAGGATAAATACAAGTAACAAAAAGCAGGTTTTTCTCAACATAGGATATCCTCTTTTAGGCTATTTAATTTGAGTGATAGCTGTAGTACATGATATCTTGCCTTAATCGTGTCCCTAAAAACCTACAGTAATTCGTCTTGTTATGCGATGTCCTTTTCAATACAGAATCTGCGGGACATCCATAAGTAAGTAAATAACTCGCTATCCAATTGATATTTATGCTATTTAAAAACCTCTTTTTTCTGTTTTTTTTGGACCCCAGTACGATAGTAAACTACCTACGGGGCGGGCAGTATGAATCCTCTAAGGCGGACAAGCAGGATTTTCAGGATTGTTTTGTTGCTCTGCCAGCTTCCGGCTTCCGGCTGAGGAAGTTAAAACAGATGGAGTCGATTAAAAATTTACAGCAACCGTTTCTTCAAAATCGGCAAGTCCTCCTTAACCGTTTTCCAGACAATTTCAAGGTCAATACCAAAATACTCATGGGCTAAAATATTACGAATCCCCTTCATCATGTCCCAAGGTACATCCTCGTATTGTTCTTGAACTTCTATAGGCAGACGTGAAGAGGCTTCGCCAATCACTTCAATATTGCGGATAACAGCATCTACTGTCTTTTCATCATTTTGCCATGACGCAAAATCAATACCATTGGTATACCGCTCAATTTTATTAATCGCTTCAATGATATCATCTATTCGAAACTGCCAACTTCTAGACGGCATAAAGTGCCTCCTGAAGAATCTGTTCACGAAACTGTTTTTTTAGAGCATTCTTGGTAACGAGATCAACAGAACATTGCAAGAGGTTTTCCAAGTATTCTTTCAACTCAAGGAAACCAAATATCCCGGGAGTTTGCACAAAAGTTACCAGAATATCAACGTCGCTTTCTGCCGCAGCCTCATCGCGGGCTACAGAACCAAAAAGCGATAATGATGCCACGCCAAAACGTGATTCAATTTCACCACGATGTTCAGCAAGAATTTTTAATATATTCTGGCGACTCATAACTATATCCTCTTAACACATAACGTTGGTTGCTTGATATCTTGCCTTAATCGTGCTCCCTAAAAACCTGCTATTTCCAATCATGCGGAGCCACGCAAGGCGTTGTGGAGGATGGGGGAGAAAAACCCCCGGCTCCCCGATTAGGAGACTTCCTCGCCAAAATCCCGGCATGATATCTACCTCAGATACCAGCCGTTTCTCTGTCGTAAAAAAGTACCAAAGCGATTACACGCCCGCCGACATCAGTGCCCGCTCTGCAACTTCCGGAAGCTCGATAGATGCAAACATTGACGCAGGGTATAGATAGCCGTCAGGCTCTGACTTGTCCTCATCAATGACGCGGAACATATTGTGCGACTCCGCTTCTGCATCTGGCAACGTACGGTATACTTTGCCCAGAAGCAGGCTTGCCGGATTGCTGTCGTTGTTGATACAAATTACAAAATTACTCATCGAATCACTCTCTTGATTTTGAAATCTTTACGGCCTATGCCGTGCGCCTCAAACCAATGTATCTCGGCTTCACAAATTGTAGCATCTGCTAATTTCACAGTTCCTATGCCCTTCATCTTCCGCATAACAGAATAACTGGGGAGATACATTATCTTTTAATTCTCCTACGCCGAAATAGTTATTATATAGTTTCTGACTATTACAATAGATATTCAAGGGATATCTGCTTGTCATTAGTGCTTTATTGCACAATATTCGGTATTTGTAAAGTTTCTTGCATCATTATAACCACACGGCTTTTTTGTACTTTACAGAAAATCCTTTACACAAAAAACAGCGCTGGTATATAAATAATACTAAAATTCATTATCTAAAACTCAGCGGAAATACAATGCACAAATTATTAACCGACCAGCCTGGCCAAAAAATGTTGCTCCTTGGCAATGAAGCAATTGCGCGTGGCGCAATCGAGGCAGGGGTTGCTGTTGCCACCACATATCCGGGCACGCCATCTTCTGAAATTTCACTGAACCTTTTCCAGATATCCCGGGAAAGCGATTTTTACTTTGAATACTCTACCAATGAAAAGGTTGCACTTGAAGTAGCATCTGCTGCCGCAAATTCCGGGGTTCGCAGCATGTGCGTAATGAAGCATGTGGGAATGAATGTTGCTGCAGATGCCCTCATGACCCTTGCTTACATCGGGGTAAAGGCGGGTCTGATTATTGTTACGGCTGATGATCCGTTCCTGTTTTCCAGCCAGAACGAACAGGACAACCGTTATTATGCCGCTCTTTCAGGTCTTCCGCTTCTCGAAGCCTCTTCAGTTGAAGAAATCGGAGAAATGGTTGCTTTTGCATTTGATCTTTCTGAAAAGCTTTGTGAACCGGTTATCTTCAGAACAACGACCAGACTCAACCATGCCACCGAAGTCGTGACTTTTGGTAAAATCAAAAAAAGAAAAACAAAGGGGGATTTTAAAAAAGATCCCTTTAATTATGTTACGATTCCTGCTGTTTCAAGAAAACTGCATGCCAAGCTGCTTGAAAATTTTAAACATGCTGAAAAGATCTCTGAAACCAGCGCTTATAATTTTATAACAGGAAAAGGAAATCTTGGTATTATATGCAACGGTGTAAGCTACAACTATGTATATGATGCAGTAAAAGACCTGAATATGGAAGATATGGTCAAAATACTTCGCATCGGTTTTTCACATCCAATGCCCGGGGCTTTGATAAAGGATTTTTTAAAAGAATGTAAAAAGGCTCTAATTGTAGAGGAGGGAGAGCCTTATATGGAAGAAAGCATAAAGGCGTTCGCCCAGGAGGAAGGATTAACCCTTTCTATCAGGGGCAAGGGAAATGATCTTTTTTCGCGTCTTTACGAGTTCAATCCCGGTCATGTACGGCAATGCCTATCAAGATATTTTGATGTTCCCTATACAACACCGGAGACTGTCGATCTTTCCGATATCCCGGAAATTCCGCAACGGCCGCCTAATCTTTGCGCCGGCTGCTCACACAGGGCCACCTATTATGCGGTTAAAAAGGCAGCCGAGGGTATGGAAACCATATACCCGACAGATATCGGGTGCTATACCCTTGGTTTGCTGCCACCTCTTTCCATGGCCGATTTTGTCATCTGCATGGGATCATCTGTCGGGACTTCCTGCGGGTTTTCAAAAGCAACAGATAAAAAGGTCATAGGCTTTATCGGGGATTCAACCTTTTTTCACTCAGGAATACCAGGGCTGATAAACGCTGTTTTCAACAACCACAATTTTACACTAATCATTCTCGACAATGGCACTACTGCCATGACAGGGCATCAGCCGCATCCCGGCGTTGATATGAAAAAATTAAATTTTGACGGATTCGGTCATGTCTCCATTGAAAATGTTGTCAGGGGAATCGGCGTGGCCCATGTCGCTGTCATCAAACCGTACAATATTAAAAAGAGCATAGAAGCTATAAAAAAAGCCCTTAGTTATAAAGGGGTATCGGTTGTTATATCAAAACAGATGTGCACCCTTTATGCTAAGAGCCTGAAAATGCTCAAGGCCCTGCCGTTTTATATCAGCAATAAATGCAAAAATCACAGAACTTGCGTCAATGAACTCGCATGTCCCGCCTTTTTCATAAAGGATGAAAGGGTTAAAATCGATCCCGACATGTGTGTCGGGTGCTCAATCTGCGCCCAAATCTGTCCGGAAAACGCAATTTTACCGCTAAAAAAATAAATAAAAAACTAGACAGGATAACAGGATATTCAGGATTAAAACATCAAAACTCATCCTGCTTGTCCGCCTATCTCTGGAGGGTTAATCCTCATCAAAATCCTTTACTTTGCGTTTGATTTCAACTTTCCGTTCACCAAAATTAATAATCTCGTAACACCTATTTTATATTCACCGCAAAGCCGCGGAGAACGCAAAGAAGTTTATTTTTCTTGTTTATCCTGTTATCCTGTCTGGTTTTTTTCAATTGACTGCAATAAAGATGGAGAATATCAGCGCATACATAATATAAGACCATTCGAACACTATAACATTTGAAGCTATTATATCGCCTGATACATTAGACATATTTAAAAGTACAATCAACCTAGGGAAAATGGCCGAACATATACCAGCAAAGAAACCAAGCAATAGTTTGGCCTCAGGTCTTCCAATCTCACCTTTTCCTATAGACGGATTATGGTTATTCTCCATGATTCCTCTCCTCTTCTTCCTAAAAAGAGTCCTGCATTTTCCTTTTGGGTTCGGGCCAAGCTATGTGATCGAATTATCATCAAAACCGCGCCCAGAAAGGCTGAGAGTGCTTTCGAGTGCTTTCGGGACACTCATTAGTTTATAAGTTTCTATTGATGAAGTCCTTTGATTTATTCATTTTTCTCTTAGCACATATGAAAAAAAGCGCGTAGGTGCAAGATACAAGCTGGAAGGTACAAGGTGTTTTATAGTAAGAAGTAAGGAGATCCTTTGCGCGATTTAAGGACCTTGGGTTACAGGGTAACTATCTCATTAATGATACCTGTAAGTATATCTAATGCACTGCACTTTCTAAAACTCTTTACATTATCAACTTCCCCGTCATGCAGATGATCAGGGAAAGAGTCAATTTCTGGATGGTGCGGCGCATTATCCCACCGTTTAATTAATTCCCCCGATTTGTTTTGCCAATGAAATCTATACTTGGTTGTATTAAATTTTCCTCTTTCTTCAATGATCCTTTCTGTAAGCTCAACAATCGATCCATCCTTCAGTTTCAAACGGTAACGGTAAAGAGCTATCTTTTCCAAACCGGTGTCACGTATATCTCTCCTTATAACATCGACATTAGCCACAGCATCGTTTGCACTGATGAACGCATCAAGATCATTTAGATAGGTGTTTATCATTTTTTAAGTGCGGATTCTAAAGACTTAATTCTTTGTTTATATAAAAGAACATTTTCATACAATCCGACCCATTCAAAATAATCTGCATCGTCACCCAGCGTCCCAGCCTCAAATTTACTGAAAAATTCCTCTGAAGCCATTTGATATTTGGTCTCAAATCTTTCCAGTTCATAACCTATCTGATTTATATTGTTGTTATATTTGGCTATTTGAAATGTAATCAATTTGTCTAAACTGGTATCGAGTTCCTCGCTTGCACCAAATGACAATAATATATCTATTTTCTCTCTCGAATTTTCTATTAATTTTTTATTTGTGTTTTTCATGTTGTATCTCACTCTTTATTGTTTGTTGATTTTTCTCGCTACGAATCTCATTAATCTGCATTTAGGTTCTTTGATTTATTCAACGGTTTTTTTGATTCTTAGACCCTTAAAAGCCGCATCAGAAGCCGGATGAGTTTTTCTAAGCTCTTTTTTAGAACGAGGCGTGTATGTTTTTTTGATATTTATATCTATATGTTTATCCTCGCGGTAGTCAACGGAATCTTCATCTCTGGCATACTGTTTTAGATACTTGGTGATATCCGCAAAGTCTTTAGAAGATATCTTGCCGGCCTTAACAAGCTTAAGGATTTCGGGGTTTGTCATCAGTTTGGATAGGTACTCTCTTGCTACGACGAGTTCTTTCTTTTTAAGCTCCAGTCCTATTTCGACCCGTTTTATGTGACGCTCCAGGGCGAAGTCTTTGGTATCCTGGCGGTCCAAATCAGGGATTGGCTGGTTGGCGGTTTCGATGATCTTAAGAATAACTCCATCGGCTATTTTTACGGACTTCATTGCAATGATCTGGTCTATAGAAATTATAGCACGTTGGATGGCATTGGACTCTATGACTGCGATAATCACCTTGTCGCTTACACCGGCGTTTTTGAGTTTGATGAGATCAGAGGGATTAACCGCTGAAGCCTGGATCGGACTGAAAATTAGGTATAATGCTGTTACAAAAGACACGACGTATTTAGCCATGGTTGCCTCCAGTCAGACCTTGCCGTAATGGTTTGTCCACCTGTCCAGCTTCTCAAAAGCATCGTCAGTGGCCTTATAGATCCTGTCAACGGAAACCGGTTTCATAAAACAGTCATCAAAACCCGCATCCCGGCACTCCTCAATCTCAAAAAGCGCCGCCCATCCCGTTATGGCATAGATAATAGAAAGAGGTTGCAATGCCTTTATCTGGCGACAGAGTTCTATCCCATTCATCCCAAAGAGCTTGAGATCGAGGAATATGACGTTGATATCGTCTTTTTCAAGGGTCTTCAGCGCTTCCCCTGCGTTCTGTACTGACATCACCTCGTAGCCCTTCTCCGTCAGCACATCATCAAAGAACTGACGAACGGAGGGCTCATCGTCAACAATGAGTATTTTACCTGTCATCGTATGAAGTACCTTGTTTCGGTTTTCATTGGTGCGAATCTTTAATTGTTATTTTAACTATAAAAATTTACAGTGTCAAATCAGAAAATTTATAATACATTTTTTCCTTTTCTTAATATTGACTTAATACCCATTTCTGATAAATAAATTGTAATTATTCAGTGGGTACACTGCTAACTCAAAGAATTTATTCACCGCAAGCCGCAAAGAACGCAAAGAGAATTTTATTTTTCCTCTGCGTGCTCTGTGCCTCTAATGAGAGGAGCGAATGGGCGGTAAAGGGCTGAATTTATTTTGGCCCTTACTGTTTAAAGCTTTTGATAAATAAAAATGGTGCGAAACTTGAGTAAATAATTACTAAAACACAGGATTAGAAATGGATATAACAAAATTAATTATAGTGGCGGTGGGCGGACAGGGAAATCTACTTGCTTCAAAAGTGCTTGGAGAAGCGGCCCTCCTTTCCGGCATTTCGGTTCGCATGAGTGAAATACACGGCATGGCCCAAAGGGGCGGGGTGGTTGAATCCGCCGTTGTATTCGGCAGCGCAAAAAGCAGTATAATATCGAACGGCGAGGCAGATGTGCTGGTGGGATTTGAACCCTCGGAAACACTCAGAGCCCTCAATAAATGCAATTCCAGCACAATTGTAATCACCAACCTTTCCTGTCTTCCGCCATTTACTGTGACTCTCGGAAAAAGTGTTTACCCTGATCTAAATAAACTGCAGGATCTGATCCGATCCAAAACCAAACGTCTTATCGCCTTTAATGCCGCTGATCTTGCAAAACAGGCGGGTAATAGTCTGTCGGTTAACATTGTCTTGTTGGGCGCCCTGATTCAAACAGGCATCCTCCCGCTGTCGGCAGACAGCGTTAAAGAGGCAATACAGACAAAAACAAAAAAAACCTTTGTGGAATCTAATTTAAAAGCTTTTGAGCTTGGTTTTGCCGCTGCAAAAGAACTTGGTTAAAAAGTTTGGGCTCTCAAGATAACTATGAAAGTTGATGGAAAACATATACGGCCGATATGGCTGAGTCAAAATTTAAAGGTTGTCAAAGTAATCGACCAAAGACTTCTTCCGCACCGGTTTGTGATCGCGGATCTTAAAAGTGTCGATGATATCATAAAAGCTATAAAGGAAACATATGTAAGAGGCGCCCCTCTGATAGGTGTTACAGCAGCATACGGGGTTTACCTAGCCGCCTTAAATGCTGAAGATAAACCAATAAGCAACGATTTTCTGATAAAAGAGTGTAAAAAAATGAAAGCTGCAAGGCCCACGGCGATAAATCTTGCATGGGCTGTTGATAAGGTTTTATCTAAAACACTCAAACCAGAAACATCATCTGAAAAAATTAAAGCAGCCCTTAATGAGACTGAAAGAATCGTCGAAACAGAGATCGAAAACTGCAGGAAAATAGGTGAAAATGGTCTAAACTTAATCAAAGAGATAAGCCGCAGAAAAGGAAATCAAACCGTCAATATTCTCACCCATTGCAATGCAGGATGGCTCGCCTGTGTAGAATATGGAACCGCGACCGCTCCGATCTATGCTGCATTTGAAAAAGGTATAGACATCCATGTATGGGTGGACGAGACAAGACCGCTAAATCAGGGTTCAAGACTGACTGCATGGGAATTAGGCAAACACGGTGTAAAACATACTGTGATTGCCGATAATGCAGGCGGCCATCTCATGCAGCACGGCATGGTGGACATTGTAATCGTCGGTTCCGACAGAACTACCCGCACCGGCGATGTTGCCAATAAAATCGGAACATATCTTAAAGCGCTGGCAGCGAGGGATAACAACATTCCCTTTTATGTTGCCCTTCCTTCCAGCACCTTTGACTGGGACTTAAAAGACGGGTTAAAAGAGATACCTATAGAAATGCGTGATCCTGATGAAATAAGGTATGTGCAGGGCTTTGACCAAGGAGAGATAAAAAGTGTTCTAATTCCCCCTGAAAGCAGCCTTGCCGCAAACTTTGCTTTTGATGTCACGCCTGCAAGACTTGTAACAGGTTTTATTACCGAAAATGGTATATGCAGGGCAACAGAGCAGGATATACACAGCCTGTTTCCTGCGTCCAAAAATCCTTGACATTTATAGGTAAGAGAGCGTAGAGCAGGGAGCATAGAGCGTAGAGCGGATCAACACATTTCGTGTTTTCGTGATTATTTTTAATCCTGTCAAAAAAATCTTTTTGAAAGATCTAAACAAATGCTGACAAAACTTGAAAAAAGGATACTGGCCTCAATCCAGGGCGACATCTCCATAACAAAGCAGCCGTATCTCGAAATCGCAGAGCAACTAGGTATTTCAGAAGATACTTTTCTGGAAAAGCTAAAAGATCTTTGCGACAGGGGGGTAATACGGCGTTTCGGCGCAACCATACGGCACCAGAAATCAGGCTTTACCGCAAATGCCATGGTAGCCTGGACGGTCGATGAAGACCGGATAAACGATGTCGGGGAAAAAATGGCCTCTTTCAGAGAGGTTTCGCACTGTTACAGGCGAAACCCCAATAGCGATTGGCCATACAATCTCTATACCATGATCCATGCCAAAGATGAAGAATCCTGCATGGAAACAGCGCGCAAGATGTCGGAAGCAACCTCGGTCAATACATATACACTTCTTTTCAGCCGCGAGGAATTGAAAAAAACCTCAATGGAATACTTTCCGCAGGATAATAAAGAATAAAAGACACTCCAAACATTCTGCTTGTAAATCCCTGGATCTGCGACTTTGCGGCTTACGACTTCTGGGCAAAGCCGATGGGACTTCTCAGCCTTGCCTCCATCCTTCGCCACCACGGATATAATGTTGCATATATTGACTGTCTTGACAGATTTCATCAAAAAGCTCTTAAAAGCGATCCTCATGCAAGATACGGCCGTGGCCCGTATTTAAAAACCAGAATTCCCAAGCCGGACGGCCTTGAAGATGTGCCCAGAAACTATTCCAGATACGGAATCAGGGAAGAATGGTTCAGAGATGATCTTCTATCCATACCAAAGCCCGATGTTGTTCTTATCACGTCACTTATGACATACTGGCACCCCGGGGTTCAGGAAACCATAAGTATTATCAAAGAAACTTTTCCGGACACACCGGTGATTCTTGGCGGTGTTTATGCCAGTCTCTGCCAGGATCACGCCAATGTTCATTCAGGCGCGGACAGGGTCGTAACCGGTCCAGCCGCTCAACACATCCTCAAACTGGCCGAAAAATTTACAGGCTTTGCAGTCAGTCCAAAATATAACCCGGATAATTCTGACACATATCCTTATCCTGCATTTGACCTTCAGAAAAAAATCTCCTATATCCCTATTCTCACGTCAACAGGATGCCCCTTTTCCTGCGCCTACTGCGCATCACATTTTTTAAATCCAAAAAGAGCTTTGCGAAGTCCGGAATCTGTTGTGGAAGAAATATGCTACTGGCATGAAAAATATGATGTAATCGATTTTGTGTTTTACGATGATGCACTCCTTGTGGACGCTGAAAAGCATGCTGTCCCAATCTTTGAAAAAATAATTGAAACAGGCATAAGCGTGCGTTTTCACACGCCAAATGCTGTCCATGTCCGCTGCATTTCGGATCAGACAGCAGATCTGATGTATAAAGCAGGCTTTAAAACTCTGCGTCTTGGGCTTGAGACTGCGGCCTTTGAAAAAAGAAAGGATTTTGACAAAAAGGTAACCGCGGATGAATTTATACGGGCTGTCGCGTGTCTGAAGAATGCCGGCTTTAATAAAGATCAGGTTGGCGCATATCTGCTTGCCGGCATGCCCGGACAAAGGATAAGCTCTGTTGAATCTTCCATCAAAACCGTCAAACAAAATAATATAACACCTGTTATCGCCTATTATTCACCGATTCCTCACACAGCCATGTGGAAAAGGGCTGTCGCATCCTCGCGTTACGAACTCGAATCAGATCCTGTATTTACAAACAACTCAATATTGCCGTGTCAACAGGAGCCTTTTTCATGGGAAATGATTTCACATCTGAAAAACCTCGCCGCATCATAATCCAACTGATAGCAGCATAATAAACATAATATCATCAACACACTGAGCCGTTAACTGATTTGCAAATGGATGCCCACATAGTACACTATATTTGGTGATTTGGGATTTTTTTAAGGATGTTAAGCAGAATGGTAACTATGAGCCGAACATTGATTTGTTGATATGAATATGATATAATAATATTATAAATAAAAAACAAGACACTTGCGAGATAAATATGATTGAATCAAAGTATCTAAAAGATGATATGCACAACATACAGCAACTTCTTTCGATTCCTAGCTTGAAGAATTTCGAAATAGAGAATCTTGGGAAAATGCTCATGCTGAGCAAGATAAGACAATACGAAGACGGGGAACCTATTATCAAACAAGGCGATACGGACTTATGGCTCTATTTTCTTCTCTCCGGCAAGGTGCGAGTGAAAAAAGATGGAATAAACATTTGCACGATAAGCAGGAGAGGTGAAATTTTTGGCGAAATGAGAATCCTGGATAAGTTAAGCAGGTCGGCATCAGTATATGCAGAAGGCAAAACCATCTGCCTGGGCGTTAACACTGCTGCTACAGAGAGGTTTTCTTCTGACGATGAAGCAGCAAAGTTCTTGTTATTGTTGTACAAGGTATTTGCGGAATATATGTCAGTCAGGTTGCGTTTGTTAAACGAAGAGCTGGTTAAGACCAAAAAACAACTCGAGATACTGCAGAAAAGAACAGATGAAAAAAAACCGTCTCCTTCTCTAAAGACTTCATAAATATTTTCTTTCATATTCTCACAATCTGCAATCTTACTGTTATATTGGACAGAAAGCACGAAAGGAAAAAAACATGCTTAAACTGACATCTGTTGATCTAAAAAAAGTAAAAACGGAAACGCTGATTATACCTGTTTGTGAAGATAAAACAATTCATGACAATCCAACGATATCCTTGCTTATTGATAAAGCTTTGCAGCTAAAGGAGTTCAAGGGCAAAAAGGATGATGAAGTAATTTTTTACGATCTTAAAGAAGTAAAGGCAAAGAGGGTGATGTTTCTTGGCCTCGGCAAACTTGAAAAAATCGATCCTGAAGCATTGCGGGCGTTTGCGGGCAAAGCAGTAAAAAAATGCATGAAAATAAATCTTCCTGAAGTCCTTCTGACCGTTCCCTGCGGTAAAAATATAAAGATCGAGATTGCATCAGCGCTTGAGGCCATGATGGAAGGGGCGTTTCTTGGAAATCATATTTTTGACAAATATAAAAAGGAGAAAAAAATAAAGCCTCTCAAGAAAATTGATCTTCTTGTAAAACCTGATGAGGCAAAAAAATACAGCGGATTACCAACACGTATCTCAACTGTTTGTGCGGGAACCATCCTGGCAAGAGAGTGGGTCAGCACCCCGTCCAATGACAAAAAACCTGAACTGTTTGCAAAATCAATTGCAACTTTAGCCGGAAAAGAAAAACTCAAAGTCAGCGTGCTTAATGAAAAAGAGCTGAAACAGAAAAAGTTTGGGGCTTTGCTTGCAGTTGGGGCAGGCAGTCACAGCAAGCCAAGGATGGTTGTTCTGGAATACAGTCCCAAAGGCGCCAAAAAGACCATCGCTCTTGTAGGCAAGGGCGTTACTTTTGATTCCGGAGGAATAAATCTAAAACCCACCGGTTCTCTGGAAGACATGAAGATAGACATGTCCGGCGCAGCAGCAGTTGCGGCCACCCTTATTACAATTGCAAAGCTTAAACCAAAAGTGAAAGTTGTCGGGGTAATGCCGATCGTTGAAAACATGCCGTCAGGCAGCGCCTGTCGTCCCGGAGACGTCGTAAAAAGCTATGACGGCAAAACAGTTGAAATAGGCAATACAGATGCAGAAGGCAGGCTGATATTGATAGATGCGCTCTCCTTTTGTATAAAAAAGTATAAACCGCATACTATTATTGATATTGCGACACTGACCGGAGCATGTGTTATTGCATTGGGGGAAAAAATCGCGGGAGTACTTTCTGTTGATGATGAGCTGGCAAAAACCATAGAATTATCCGGCAAAAAAACTCACGAACGCTGCTGGAGCCTGCCCATGCCCGATGATTATAAAAAGCTCCTCAAGAGTGATTTAGCCGACATAAAGAACATAAGCAGCACACGCTGGGGCGGCGCTATTACAGCCGCCATCTTCCTTTCGGAGTTTGTCGGAGACGCCAGATGGGCTCATATCGATATCGCAGGACCCGCCTTTATCAAAAAGGAGCATGAATACTGCAACGCAGGCGGCACCGGCTTTGGCGTGCGGCTTTTTTGTGATTTGCTTGACAGGTTATAGCCGCCACGTAGGGCGGCCCTACCGTTAATCAAGGGTATAAACCCCAGAACGACATGGTATTTTCCATTTGGATGTTACATCCCGGTAGGGCCGCCCTACGTGGCGGCCTTTTTTGTCTTCTTCATATCAGACAGATTATATCGACAAAAATGTATCATCTGTTCCTGCGTAAATGTAAAAAGCATAATTTTATAATTTCCTATACAGCATGAAATATTTGTTAATGATCTCAAAGAGAGCATCAATCCTGATACCGGTTCTTTTTTTTCTTTTATTTTCCCTGGTAAATAGTTATGCGGTAGAAGAACGCTTTCAGGATCACCGGGATGGAACGATTACCGACCGGCGAACCGGCCTCATGTGGTCAAAGAATGCCGATCCTGCTGCTGGTCCATTCAACTGGTCTCAGGCCCTTGACGCTGTTTCCGGGCTCAATACAAAAAAATACTGCGGATATCAGGACTGGAGACTCCCCAATGTAAATGAACTTGCAAGCCTTGTGGACAGGAGCGTATATGCGCCCGCACTCCCCCGTGGTCATCCTTTTCTCAATATAAAAGTATGGTACTGGACCGGCACAACCACAGCCGATTACCGCAATCATGCATGGCGTATATATTTTTTCCTTGGAAACATCGATTATGGCCATAAATATCATATGCTAAATTACGTCTGGCCGGTACGCACAATTGACGGCCTTCCTGATAAGCTTCCAAAGACATGCCAGATCATCTCTTACTATCCCGGAGACGACGGGGCGCTGCGCACAGGAAGATATCTGCCCGAAAAACGTTTTTATGATCATGGAAACGGAACTGTCACTGACTGTGTTTCAGGATTGATGTGGACAAAAAATGCAAATCTGCCTCTCGGCAAAATAAACCAGTATGATGCCGTAAAATTTGTCGCAAATCTTAATGCCAAAAAGTACTGCGGTTATAATAACTGGCGGCTACCGGAGGTAAATGAACTCAAAAGCCTGGTCGACTATGGCAAAACAGATCCCGTGCTTCCGGATAGTCATCCGTTCTTACAGATAACCTCCGGCATTTACTGGTCGTCTGAGCCGAATATTCAGGCCCCGGCTTATTCCTGGTGTGTGGATATGAAAAACAGCAGGGTTGATTACTATAACAAAAACCACCATCAGCTCTATGTCTGGCCTATTAGGAGAGCAAACTAATGCGAGCCGTTATATTTGCAAATGGAACTATTGATGATGCAGATTCTGCCCTGAGCGGAAAGGATTTAATCATTGCTGCAGATGGCGGGACGCATCACTGCCTGAGCTTAGGCATAACTCCTGATGTAGTAATAGGAGATCTTGACTCTCTTACCGCCGATGACATAAATGGGCTGCAAATCGCAAGCGTAGAGATCATCCAATATCCGGCAAAAAAGGATCAAACCGATCTGGAGCTGGCCTTAAAACTTGCTATTGACCGCGGCGCTGATGAAATCGTTGTATTCGGCGCTATGGGCGGCCGCTGGGATATGAGTATTGCAAATATTTTGCTGCCGGCAGAACAAAACCTGTCCAATGCAACCATCCGTATTATAGATGGACGCCATGAAATCATGCTGCTGCGGTCAGGAAAAGAGATAACATTCCATGGAGAAAAGGGGGATATCCTCTCTCTGATTCCTCTTAGCCGGGATGCGCAGGGCATAACCACTATCGGACTGGAATATCCCCTGAAAGATGACCTATTGAGATTGGGCTCAAGCCGTGGGATCAGTAACGTGTTTGTAGAAGAAATAGCCACAGTGCATCTGAAACAGGGCCTGCTGCTCTGCGTTCATATTAGCCTTTTGAAAAAAACAGAAAAAACAGACAGGATAACCCTCCGGAGATAGGCGGCAGGTTGAAATCAAACGCAAAGCAAAAGATTTCGCGACCTGTGCGGTTAGATAATTTTCAAGTCCCCTCTAATAAGAGGGGATTTAGGGGTGTGTTCATGTGATATGCTGCTACATCTGCGCTTCTAATAATGTGCTGCTGTTTTGAAACGTTTTATCAAGTTCTTTGAGTTCCGAATTGTAATATAGTCTTATTTTTGCTCTGTCTTTTTTACACACCCCGTCCGCTTCGCGTCCACCCCTCTTGTTAGAGGGGATTTGAGAGCTTTTTTTGCGAACCCTATCCCATATACACGGAAAGCACATCCTTTCTTGCATTAACATGCTGCAATCTGATCTGAATAAGATCATCGGGCTTCAAATCTATTCCGCTTGATATCGGCAGCTCACATTCTATCATATATTCCTTCATAAGCGCCTGGTAGCTGTTTTTCCGTTTAAACAGTACAACAGCCTCCTCCTTTTGGTTGATTCTTGTTTCAAGATACTTAAGCAGCCAGTATCTGTGGCGGCTGTTTTGAATTTTCAACACACAACTCATCGGCTGCTCAAGCAATTGAATTATGCGTTGCATCTCTTCGATGCTATAAGGTTCTTCCAGCCCGAGGATGGCCCGGATCTGGCGTTGCGTGGCAAGGTCATAATATTTGCGGATAGGCGAGGTTGCGGTAACATAAGCCTGAAGCCCCAGTCCCGAGTGATGTTCCGGCTCCATGCCTAACACATAACGGCTTAGCAGCTTTCGTTGCATCCAGTTTTGGAATAGAGTTCCCTCATTGCCTTTGTAGAGACGCCCCCGCGGTTCCGGCTGGGATCTAAAAATTGCAGGCGCGTCATGTTTTGCCAAGAAACGGGCCATCAGCCAATTGGCCATTATCATTATCTCCGCAACCAGCATCCTTGCTGGGCTTTCCCTTTGTATCCTGCTTATTGTTAGTTCTCCGGCCTCATTTGTCCAAATATTGATTTCAGGCAAAGTTATCTGCACTGCGCCCCTGCCAAGCCTGAATTCACGAAATTTTTTTGCTATGTCATACAAGATGCCTATTTCCCTGTTATCCTCTACAATCATGTTAACATCATAATATGTGAGCTGCTGTTTTACCGTTACAAAGCTTGGAATAATCTCAAAGCCGATTATTTCAAAAAACCGGCTTACTTTTACCATTACACTTATGACCGGACGCAATTCACCGGCTTTCAGGCTGCATAGATCCTCGGCAAAGCATGCCGGTATCATCGGTATTTTCCTATCGAGCATGTAAATCGAGCTTCCTCTAACAAGGGCTTCCTGGTCAATAATATCCCTCTTTTTGATATAATGGCCCACATCGGATATATGAATACCAAGCCTGTAATGATCACCCATCTCCTCAATGCTTAAAGCATCATCAAAATCTGTGGTCGACTGCCCGTCTATCGTAATAACAGGAAGCATGGTCAGATCCACTCGACTACTCGACCACTCGACTACTCGACCAATCCCTCTTGCCAGCTCTGCCGCCTTTTTCGTTACCTCCGCAGGAAAAGAGAGCGGGATTTTATATCTGTACAGCTCAATATTTTCATTTTTATCCCACACACCCAGCTTTACTAAAATCTGAAAAACAGCTTCACCGGCTCTTATGCCTGCCTTTTCAAGCATTGCTTTGCCAAGAGCATAATGCGTGCTTTCCTTTTCAAACAGATAAAAGGATTTTAATATCTTTACATATTCTAAGGACAGGGAATCAGGCGAAAAAGAGCCTTTATCTCCATTGACCAGTTTAAGCCATGCCCCGCCCTCCTCTATTATCCGATTTCTTCGAGCCTCTTCCCTTCTATGGGCGGCAATCTGCTCAACCCGCTTTTCCGAATTCGGGAAAAAGCGATTATGGTCAAACTTAAAATAGAGCCTGTCGTTAAAAATTGCCCTGACAACCGCTGCCTCGTGGTCACCGTCAGGACTATCCGGAAAGCATAATCCGGTCATTGTGGCCAGATCGACCCATTCCTGCTCTGCATGCAATACTTCCCATAGCTCACTGATATTTACGCTGCCGACCAAATCTTTGCGCTTGTTTGACGTTGCCTTTAAAGTTACAACCAGCTCATATCTGCTCAATGAAAGATCGATACATGCGCTGGATTTATGTGAAACACGGCCAATGGAAAGTTTTACTTCCCGGTCATTTTCCGTAAGGAGCCGCAACTTCTTATTTTTGACTTCCATAACAGCCGCGCATCTTATTTTCTGGCGGTCTATATATTCAATAATATTTCCCGGTTTCATAATAAAACCATAACAACCGGCTCTGTGAAAGTCAATGTACGGATGCCATTCAAAGCAATTCGTAATACTTTAACTCTTTCAATACTTTAACTCTTTCAAAGAGACTTTTTTGACAGGATTAACAGGATATTCAGGATTAAAAAAACCTCCAAACTCATCCTGCAAATCCTCATCAAAATCCTTTACTTTACGTTTGATTTCAATTTCCCGTTCACCAAAATTAATAACCCGGCAAAATAATACCCGAACTTTGTCATGCCGGACTTGATCCGGCATCCAGCGTATTTTCCTGGATAGCGCTAACGGTTAGCACTGATGGTTAGCGCTTTCGCTTCACTACGTGTCACTACGTGCCCGGCTGAAGTTTATCCCGCACTTGATGCGGGGCCGGAATGACGGCGTTGGGGTATTTAGTTGTAAACTCTGTATGCACAATCAATGATTTTCTCAGTTAATTTTTTGTATTTCATTTATATATATTCCTACGACACTTGCCATTTTATATGTCATTTCGAGGAGCGAAGCGACGAGAAATCTTATTATAAAACAAATAGTTAAAGATTTCTCCCTTCGGTCGAAATGACAAGTGTCGTTGCAGGGATATTCCTCAGATTATGATTTACGGGCTAATTAGAATGAGACTTAACCTTATTTGTTTACTTGAAACAAAATCTTGTTTATCCTGTTATCCTGTCTGGTTTTTTTCAAAGGGCTAAAATGTTAATCCAATGAAATCACTGCATTTAATAAAACCCTATTTTTCTGAAAACAGATATTTAATTATCTTCGGCCTCATCTGCCTGATTGCCGTTGATATACTTCAGCTTATTATCCCGATAATAATTAAATGGGCTGTTGACGATCTTACCTTATTTAACATCGATTTAATCGGGCTGTCATCATATGCCCTTTATGTCGTGGGAATCGCCGTAATGATCGGGCTGTTCAGGTATGGATGGCGGCGCTGTCTCATAGGAACATCGAGAAGGGCCGAAGAAGGTCTGCGAAACCTCCTTTTTGCCCATATTCAAACACTTTCGGCTTCATATTTCAACAGGGTAAAAACCGGCGATTTAATGGCGCATGCAACCAACGACATTCAACATGTTCGGATGGCAATAGGCATGGGCATGGTTGCCCTTACAGACGCCGTTGTGCTGGGCACAGCAGCTATAGGCTTTATGTTGTATATCAACAAGCTGCTGACATTAATCGTTTTAATCCCCATGCCCTTTGTAGTAATCGGCGCCCGTTTTTTCAGCAAAAAGATGCACCGGCTTTACGGCGAAGTGCAGAAAACCTTTGGGGATTTGACAGAGGCTGTAAGGGAGCGGTTTGCAGGCATACGCATTATAAAGGCATATAACAGGGAAAGAGATGAGTCTTTGAAACTAAAGGCCATATCAAGCAATTACATTGATAAAAATCTCAGGCTGGCAAGGATTACCGGTTCCTTTTTTCCTATGATGCTCCTTTTTTCAAACCTAAGCCTTGCAATACTGCTCTACCTTGGCGGGCGACAAACCATAGTTTTAACCATAACACCAGGTGATTTTGTAGCCTTCATAAGCTATATAGGACTTTTAACATGGCCAATGATGGCTATGGGATGGGTTATTAACCTTATCCAGCGGGGAAGAGCGTCATTAGACAGGATAGACAGGATATTACAGACAAGACCCGATATTGTGGACATGCCAGGCGCAAAATCCATAACAGGTTTGAGTGGTAACATTACTTTTGCAAATGTATCATTTGCATATAAACACAGAAATCTGCCCGTATTAAACGAAATAAATATCACGCTGGATAAGGGAAAGACACTGGGTATTGTCGGCCCTCCGGGAAGCGGCAAAACAACCCTTATAAGTCTTATACCCAGGCTCTTTGATGTATCTTCGGGTCGCATTTCGATTGACGGTATCGACATACCCCAAATACGGGTTTTTGATCTAAGATCTTTGATTTCATTTATGCCCCAGGAACCGTTTCTGTTTGCAAGCACAATCAGAGAAAACATCCTGTTCGGCAACAATAAAATAAAAAATTCAGAATTAATAACTGCAACAAAAAAAGCATATTTATACGATACCATCAAGCTGTTTCATAATGGTTTTGAAACAGCCATAGGCGAAAAGGGAGTAATCCTGTCCGGCGGGCAGAAACAGCGCATTGCCCTTGCCCGTGCTCTGCTGAAAGAAGCGCCTGTTTTGATCTTTGACGATCCCATCAGCCAGGTGGATCTTGAAACAGGCAATGACATCATAAACAGCATCAAGTCACTGGCTGGTGAAAAAACGATAATCATTGTCTCGCACCGGCTCTCCGCAGTTCGATTTGCCGATCAGATTATCGCCCTTGACAAAGGCAAAATTGTGGAATCAGGCACACATGCCGAACTTATGGAATATGATAAATACTATGCAAAAACATACAGGCTGCAGGAAATTGAAGAGGAATTGAATGCGCACTGATTTTGGATACTTCGAAGAAAAGAAGTTAGGCAAACCTTATGATGTCAAGCTGCTGAGGCGATTATACCCTTTTACCTGGCCGTATAAAATCTTTTTTGCCGGTTCGATCCTTCTCGTTGTTTTTATTACACTGCTCGATCTTTCTCTCCCATACGTCACAAAGATAGCAATCGACAGGTATATTGTGCCGCAAATTACGCCGGATAAATTCGAAAAAAGGGATTCTGCCCAACATAAAACCGGGCATAAAACCGGACATAAAACAAGATCCTTAAAGGCTGACATGTCGGACCCGGAAATAAAAACAGTGGTCAACAACTATCCGGATTTGTTCAAGATAGATGGTGATTTTGCTTATATCCCGTTTGATAAACTCTCACGGCTGGACAAAAAAGAGCTTGCTGTATTGCGCAAAGCCGATCTTTCAGGAATAACCGGCATTACATCCATTTTCCTCGCCATAATAATAATAAACTTTGGGCTTAATTTTATCCGGATAATGATCATGGAATACACCGGCCAGAAGATAATGCATGATTTAAGGATGCGGCTCTTTACGCATATCCAGGGCCTGTCAATAGCCTTTTTTAACCGCAATCCGGTGGGACGTCTTGTAACACGGGTTACAAATGATATTCAAAACATGCAGGAGCTTTTTACCTCTGTAATTGCCTTTGTTTTCAAGGATCTGTTTTTACTAATCGGGATTGCTCTGGTTCTTCTCAGCATTAATCTGCGCCTTGCCCTTGTCTCCTTTGCCGTTCTTCCTTTTGTTGTGTATGCTTCCATACATTTCTCGGTTCGCGCCCGTGATGCTTTCAGGGATTTAAGAATAAAAATCGCTCAGATAAACACAAGGCTTGCGGAAACCATAGAGGGAATAAAGGTTATTCAGCTCTTCTTGCATGAAAAGAAAAATTACCATAACTTTGCGAGGCTGAATCATGAAAATTATCTGACAGGCATGAAACAGGTCCGGATCTTTGCGGTCTTCATGCCTGTCGTAGAGCTTTTAGGAGCCATTGCCCTTGCTGTTATCATCTACTATGGCGGGGGCGGGGTTATTGCGGAAAGCATAAGCCTTGGCGCGCTTGTTGCCTTTATTGCCTATATGAAGATGTTTTTCAGGCCGATAAGAGACATAGCTGCAACATACAATATCATGCAAAATGCCATGGCCTCAGCCGAAAGGATATTTCAAATTTTAGACAACAGGGAAAGCATGCCGCAGCCGGTTATCGGCCCTAGTTCCAGATTCTCTTCCCTTGAAAAAATTCATGAAATTACATTAGAGGATGTTTCCTTTGGCTATGTCACAGATGAAACCGTGCTTAAAGAGATTTCCTTTAAACTTGTTGCAGGCGAAACAGTTGCCGTTGTCGGACGGACAGGCTCAGGAAAGACTACCTTAATAAATCTGATTGCCCGGTTTTACGACCCTGTATCAGGAAGGATTACAATAAACGGAATCGATATAAAAAATTATCCGACCTCTGTTGTCAGATCAAAAATGGCGCTGGTTATGCAGGAGCCATTTTTGTTCTCAGGAACCATTAGGGACAATATACGCCAGGGAAAAACAGATATTTCAGAAGAAATGATGGAGCAAGTTTTAAAAACTTCAAATTGCAAAACACTGATAAACAGGCTGCCGGAGGGCATTGATACTATACTCTCTGAAAGAGGAGCATCAATTTCAAGCGGTGAGCGCCAGCTTATTTCCATTGCAAGGGCTTTTGCAAACAATCCTGATCTTATTATACTTGATGAGGCAACCTCTTATATCGATTCTGAGACAGAACACAGTATCCAGGAAGCTCTCTTTAACCTGATGAAAAACAGAACATCAATTATTGTAGCCCATCGCCTTTCAACAGCCCGGCATGCGGACAGGATTATTGTGCTCCACAAAGGAAAGATAATCGAGATTGGCTCTCATGTTGAACTAATAAAAAGAAAGGGGCTTTATTTCAGGTTTAACCAGTTCCAAATGTCTCAACCAAGCACAATCATACGATAATATACGCCTGAGATAACTCCCCATCCAAGCGCAATCACGGTCAGCGCAATACAACCGCCGGCAAGAATTCTATGAAAATTGTTTTGCATCTTTCTCTCTTGATATCCCATCAAAAAACCAAGAGCCGCGCCGGCACAAATTCCTCCCCCATGACCCCAGTTATTGATGCCCGGAACAATCAAACCAAACAGAAAAAGCCCCACAGCCCATCCCCCAATCTGTTTATAAATTATCCGGCCGTAAATGCCTCCCCTGCTTTTGCCGTAATAGAGGCTGGCGCCCATCAGTCCGCATACAGCCGCGGAAGCGCCGATAGTAAAGGACACGCCTGCCATGTAAGAAACCAAAAAGCCGATTATGCCTCCAACCGTATAAATAACAATCATGCGATAAGTACCGTATTCCCTGTTAACAAGAGGAGCCAACTGGTAAAAGGCAAGCATATTAAACAGGATATGAACTATACCTCCATGAAGATAATTGGCGGAAATGAGGGTCCACCAGCGATGAAACCTGTCTATCGGAATCGTTCCTGTAGCCCCTAAAATCAAAAGGCTTTGATTGTCAGGCGCAAAAACAGCAAACGGATTAAATGAAAGACCCGGCAAACGCGGATTAAATATTAAGGATATCGCAAACATGCCTGTATTGACAATTATTATTGCCTTGATGAGCCGATCCCCATCTAATAATATTCGCGTCAAAGCATTATTGCGCCACCATGATGCCGGCCGGGCCATGTCGCAGTATGGACAGCGGGGTTCATCGGCGCTGATAAGTTTTCTGCAATTCGGGCAAAGAATCGCCCTTCTTTTGTTATTTGTCATTATTCACAGTTCAAGGTTCACAGTTCACAGTTCACAGTTCACGGTTCACGGTTCACGGTTCACGGTTGTTGGTTCTTCGACTTCTGACTTCCGTCCTCCGATTTCCGACTTCCGACACCGATTTTCGCGGCTGAAAGCCGCTCCCACTCAACCACTCAACTACTCGACCAATCCCTCTGACCTCTGACCTCTGACTTCCGACCTCTGTTTCTTCATCTTTTCCAATTCAACATTCGATGTTGGACGTTCGATGTTCGATGTTCATCTCTTTCAGCCCTTTTTCGCAAGGTATCCGCCTCCTATACAATAGGCTGACACAGCCCCTATGCATTGGATAAGTTCCGGCACAGATATTCTCTGGTTAAACCCGCCGAGATGCGGGCCGGTCTGGATTGTGATATCATTAACATCTTTTTTATAATCTTCTATCTCCTCTTCAGAGCAACCTCTTTGCGCTAAAAATTCTCTGAACTCCATTTCAGTCATCTCTGCCTGATCCGCTGCTCTCAGAATTTCTTCCATATTACGATCCACGCCCATCTCTTCGATCATACGGGCGCTGAGCTGTTCAACGTTAAAAGGGATATCGCCGCAAAATTTGTCTTCCACGAATCCATTATAATACTCCTGAAAAATGCCCTGGAGAAGTTCCTTTAAAAAGGATTTATCAAAGAGGTATCGAACATCTACGGGCTTTCCATGCTCGTCGAATCCAAACTTATCAGCCTCAAAATTACGGAAGTAGCTGCCGGTTACCAGCGCCAGGCTCAATATCTGTTTGCCGATGTGCCTGTAAAGATCCCGGCTCGATCCCCGATATGAGATAAAATGTTCAAAATCTCTTATGCCGGTTATGCCGAAATTAGGGTACCGGCATGAATGCAGCCACCTGTCAAGCCTGCCGCCATGGTGCCATTCATAGACACCCCGATCTTCTCTTCTGTTGCGCTGCATACGATTATGAAAAAGAGGAATAGGCGCTGAATGAACAATACCCAGAGAGGTTAATTTCCCAAACAGCCAGGAATTTCTTAATATTACTTCTCTGAATTTATCCTCGGACAGTTGTCTTGCCTTTCTATGGTCGTTCGGATAGGTGAAATAATCCTTATGCGCTATATAACCTATGGCATAATTGTATTTTGGATTAATATCCGATCCCTCCGGGGGCCTGACAGGCAGCGTTCTAAGCCGGAACAGATAGCTTCCGTTAATTTGAATAGGATGAGGAATCTTAAATCTAACCGGAAAGGAATCGCTATAAGAAGATAGATAATGCATCCATTCCGCCTCTTTTTTTATCAATTCCAGAGCGCTTTCGGTAACAGCTAATTTTACAACAAGTATTTCGGAGCTATTATTGATTGATGCAACCAGACTCCTGCCACGAATTACAGGGGGATTACAGATTGCAATATTATTAAGTTTTAATATGTCATCCCACTTTACATACGGTATCTTCTCAGACCGGTCATCAGGTATCCTGGGGCCGCAAATTTGAAGGGGAAGTGAACCCATGGCTTCGGTGGCGGCTCTTTGCTGCATGCCGGAGCCTGTATTAACAACATGTTTCAGGGAAGAGATACTCTGTTTGGACAGGGGCTCATCAACACAAAGAACCAGAATAGAGGCCAGGGCATCGGCAGCCTCTCTGTAAAGGAAAAAGGATTGTGTCTGGGAGGTGTGCTTTGAATCCTCAAGAACATTTTTTAGCGCCGAGATCGTCATCGGTCTGATCATCGCCGGATTTGCCTGGATAAGCTGATGCAGATCCTGAACCACCATAAATGCAGCGCTAAAATCCAGGTGTTCGTTCCTGAGAGCATTTTCTAAACCGCTTCGTTCTCTTTCTATATTCCAGGCATACATCTTAATCTCAGCCCTCTGCCCCCGTAAACTGTTACAAGTTTTCTATATATTACAGTTAATGGTCTTCGTAAGAAAGGCGGCAGGTTATTTGGTAGGTAGTGTGAAACCTTTGAATAACCGCTGTTTTAGTCATTGCGAGGAGTAAAGCGATGCGGCAATCTCGTGGCTTATCAATGTGTTATGAGATTGCTTCGCTCCACTCGCAATGACAATACTGGGGTTATGCAAGGGTCTCAAAGTGTTGGCAAAAAGTTAGTCTATTTTAGAAATCAATGTCAAGACTTTTCCAAAATAAGGGTCGCCCCAATGTTCCCATAAGCGCTAAGTTATTTTGTAAACGTTCACAGTTTGCATTTATGCCATACGGGGTTGTTTTAAAAAATGAACGTCCAACATCGAACATTGAACGTCGAATAATGATGTCGCTCCGCTCCTCAAATTATTTTAAAATCGAATAAAAAAACCAATACTGAACCTTATATGACTATTTCTGTTTCTTTTCAGATGTTCATTTTTTCCCATTCAACATTCGATGTTGGACGTTCGATGTTCGACGTTCATCTCTTTTTAGTCCCTCCTGGGCAAAATATACATACATCATATAGTATAATAATAATAAAATATACAATATGTTGTTGACATGATAGAAAAAATGAATTATAGTTATAAAAAATAGCTAAAGTGTTACCTAATGGCGGTCATGTATCAAGTGTTTGATGTGAAAGAAAGTAGAACACCACCAATGTCATTCCCGCTGGAGTTTATCCCGTGGATTCCCGCTTTTGCGGGAATGACATACGGGGCGGGAATGACGGCCATCTTTGCGACATTACATAGATGACAGGTCACTAAGCTTTATTTATAATATAACTTACGGGGGAAAAGTTATGTACAAAATTTTGGTCATTGACGATGAAACACTTGTTGTAGATGTACTCCGGCAGGCATTGGGTATATATGGCCATAATGTTGAAACAGCAGCAAATGGCAGAGAAGGAATTGCAAAGTTTGACAACAACTGTTTTGATTTGGTTATAACAGATATGCGCATGCCGGACATAAATGGTAACGGCGTCGTTCAGTACATACGAGGATCTAACAAAAAACATATACCAGTCATCGGTATTTCAGGAACCCCCTGGGCTTTTGAAAATAATAGCTTTGATACTATTCTTGAAAAACCCTTCCCAATAAAAACCCTGATTGATTCTGTTCAAAAACTTCTTTGCACACACCAAAATATGGCAACAGCTTAAACTACAATATTTAAAACAATCTCCTCATCAAAGTCGATAAATCAGCATCGGTGGCCGAAATCAGATCAAATGAACTTCGTCACATCTATATAGTTGTCATTCTACTCAGCCCGTTTTCCCTACGCCCTTTGCCAAAAATCATGATTTTTTATGTGCAAAATAACTATATTATAGGATATTTATAATTTCATAAGTATGATAAATTAAAAATTTTGCCCAACCCCAACCCCAACCCTCATTTTTGGTCAATTCTGGTCATTGCGAGGAGCAAAGCGACGTGGCAATCTTGTGGCTTATCAATGTGTTATGAGATTGCTTCGCTTCGCTCGCAATGACAATGATTTCTAATCAATAACCGGACCCCCTTACTCTGCCCCTTGCTTACATCGGGAAAGGGCGGAGCTTAAAAAAAACCGCTATATTAATGCCAAGAGGCTGTCCTGTTTTTTTCAGGGGACACACCCCTGATTATTACTGCGACAATCAGAAAGAGCAAAACACCTATGGAGATTTAATTGAAATGAAGGATAATAACTGGATCAAGGATATGGATGCAAATACGATAAAGTATATAGTTGGTTTGCAGGAGATCAACAAGTCCTTGATAAAAACTCTTAAAATATATGGCAATCTATTAAGGAAAGCAAAATTCGAAAACGAAAATTATGAAGAAATACAAAATGCCCCGCCGAAAAGCCGATCTTGATAACCAGCGCCGTTTTCGAAAGGAGGTGAACCGCCAAAAGCAAAACCTATTGACAGATAACATGAATCCATCAATAATCCTTAACCTCAATCAAATCTCGGCTTGTAGTGTAATTAATCTCTGAGTTGAAACATTGTCTCAGAAACGCGCTGTTAGGCACTTATGTCCGCACCGAAGGTGCGCTAACTTGAAGTCAATTGCTGTCATGCATTATAAGATATCTGAAGCTAAACTATATTGCAAGATATTGATATTCCTTACGCTGGTGACAGTGCTCAGTACAACACCGTCTTGTATGAAGGCAGATAATGAGGTCTCTCTTCTTATCTCAAGACTGGAAATTAGCCTGCTTCAATGCCGAAGGGCGGAAAAGAATTTTTTGCTGCGGCATGATCAGACAAGCACGGATCGTTTTGCCCAGGAGATACAAGACCTGAAAAAACACGAGGCCGACGTGAGGCTTGTGACCAGGGATAAAGCCGTATTGGGGTTGTTAGACGATATCAAGGAAGAGATAGTTATCTACGAAAAAACCTTTCAGGATATAAAGGGATTATATGACTCAAAGAGCTTTGGACCGGTTTCTGACCCAGCTCTGTTGAAAATCACGGATGAGGTTACTTTGATGGCGAAGCCCGCTGAAACGCCTTCATCTGTGGAAAAAACGAGGAGCCTGATCGAGGCAGCAAGAAATTTGGAATATTATATCAAGATCTTTCCGAAAAAACCGGCTGCTTTGGCATCTATTCTGCAGGCCAGAAGGTGGGAAAAAAACTTTCAACAGAGATATGATAAACTGACAGGAGACCCGGGGGCAAGGTCTATCTTTTACATGAGCAAGGTTAAACAGGAGACAGCAAATATCAGGGAGTGGTTGCGGTCTGAGAAAATGAAAGGAAGTCTCGATGCCGAGTTTGTGAAACTAAGATCGGCCCTGGATCGATATGAGTATAATCTTGGACAGCTTGTTTGCAATGTTGACGCCTTTTATGTCAAGAAGAAAGCGATGCTGAAGTCCGCCCGGAAGTTGGACAGGTCTGTTCAAATGATAAAAGAGAAGGTGTTTGGAACCGGCGAGGAAACCGATATAGACGGCATATACTATCTAAGCCCAAGACTGCCCGTACATGGTCAACCCGAAGGTAATCACCATGACGTGGGGTCGCTACTTTCGAGCAGGCCGTCAAGTTATGGTTACCGGCATTGCAAGAACTGGATGCAGTTTTATTTTGATCGGGATGGCCAATACACTGAAGAAAAGATTATATCTTCCATATACTTTCATGTCTGGATTAGAACCGTTAACAACAGCATAGAGGTGGGTTATGAAAAAGACGGAAAGTATAGCGGTGGTTCTGGCGCGGTGGATGACTTTATCGAGGTTGCCTATGATGCTTCAAAGGGGTATTCTACCAGGAACGGCTGTTCTCTTATAACCGGAAAAATAGACATGAACTGCTCCGTAAGTGGAGAAGATATATATAAATTTGCGCTAAAACTCTCAAGGCATTCAGGTTATCCTTCAGTGGTTATGGAACCGAATCAATATTCTTTTATAATCATCAACCCTCCAAGTGACAGCATATTGAAATCAACGGACAGAGATGGTGACGGCCTCAACGACCATGAAGAGATGTTTGTCTATCACACCAACCCATATGATGAGGATACTGATGGTGACGGTTTTTCTGATAGAGCAGAGGTTCTGAAAGGAATATCCCCCAACATTAATGACCTGTATTCCGGCGGAGTTATAGATGGCATTAATGATACACCCCACATAGATAATTATAAGGAGATTGACGGTGACTGGATCGTTGATAAAAAGGAGAGACATATAAATAGCAAATTTACACTGCATGGCAATCTGGTTATTCGCAATGGCGGCTCTCTAACTCTAAATAATTGTATCCTGGATATGAATAGAAAAGCGAAGAGCAAACAGATACGTGTGGATAAAGGCGGCTCATTGAGTCTAACAAAGACCAATATTGATTTTAACGAAACCGGCTACTGGTACAAGGTCGTGGAGGGGAGCAACGTAGAAGTTGGTTCTAATTTTGAGATTAACGGAACGGTAAACATACATAAGAGTGTGCTTCAGAATAGCCTGGGCATTAAGGTTTGCAAGGGAAGCAAAGCAAAGATATGCGACAGTCACATACTGAATTGTTATCATTTAACCTATGAAGGAGAGTCGGATTCAACGGTAGAACGCAGCGTTATTTCAACATTCATCGGCATTCCGATATATTGCAAGTCATCTTCACCTATTATAAGTTATACACTTCTAAGCACCGAATATAGTGGTATAGGTATATACTGTTTTGACTCATCTCCACATATTGATAATTCCAAAATTCTTGTATGCGAAGATGAGGATTCAGATAGCTCGGCGTTTGTCCTGGTTGCAAACTCTCATCCAGCGCTGCTAAATACGATCTTTAATACGAAAAGGATACGCTGTGACGAGACTTCGGCTATCATATTCAAATAAGACCCTATTTATCTTTTTTCTTTTTGCAAATTGCCATTGGATCGGCCAGCAGTTTTAAGGTTTCATAACGCTCCATATACTCCTTTTCAAGGCGGACGGTCAGTTTTTTGGATCCTTCGGCATCTTTCATATTATCCAGCCAGCCCTGCAAGGCATTCTTTACTTTCTTTGGGATATTGGTATTGAGCGCTTCATGCATCAAGTCAGCCAGCTTTTTGCGTCGCTGCATTGTTGCCAGAAACATCCCATAAGTAAATTCTGCGGAATCTTCAAACAGAGAATTTCCCCAGGTGGGGCCAAAGCCGTCTTTATTAACACAGTAAGGAATAGCAGGAGCGCTGACAGGAAGTTTGTCTCCCTGCTGGGGGCCAATATGGGGCGCATCACATTTGTGATTTTCGCAGCCGTTCACAGGGGTCAGGGACAGGGTTTCAACGATACTTGCATTTTATAATAAGTGTAGTATGTTATTAATTTGGCAATTAAATATGTCATTCCGGCCGCAGTAAAGCGGAGAGCGGGAATGACAAGCTGGCGAATATGATTTTTCTATTTAATTGCCGGTTTAATAAAAGTCTGTGAATCATCTATTATAATGTATAAGGTCTCATAAAAAACTCAATTTACGAGACCTTCGTTGTTTTATTAATTAGATAAGATACCCTTTTGGATTATTAGAGTATGTATAGAAAATTGCAGGATTTTCAGAAACTATCTACCTGGCAATTGATCTTGCTTGCCAACGAGGAAAGAAAACGCCGGGCAGGAGGAAAGATTGAGCTGTGCAGTATCACCAATGCCAAATCAGGACGTTGCGGCGAGGATTGCAGATTTTGCGCACAATCAATTTATTATAACACAAAAATTTCTGTATACCCGTTAAAGAGCAAAGATGAATTGCTGGCCGAAGCAAAAAGGGCAAAAGAGATCGGGGCGGAGAGGTTTTCTATTGTTACCAGCGGAAAGGGACCCGGCCCGCAAGAGGTGGAAAAGATCGCTGACGTGATAAACACAATAAAGGAAAAAATCGGAATATACCCTTGCGCCTCTCTCGGCATACTTGACACAAAATCTCTTGCCCTTCTAAAAGATGCCGGGCTTAACCGGTATCATCACAACATTGAGACATCTCGACGGTTCTATCCCAATATTGTCACTACTCATACATTTGACGACAGAATCAGGACGATACGGGCGGCCCAGGAGGCCGGCCTTGAAGTATGCAGCGGCGGGATTATAGGGCTGGGTGAAAGCGAAGAAGACCGGATCAGCATGGCGCTCACATTAAAGGAACTCGATGTTGATTCAATTCCGATCAATATACTTATACCATTGAAGGGCACACCGCTTGAAAAGATAAAGACCATCTCCATAGCGGAGATACTGAGAACTATCGCAATATTTCGTTTAATCACAGGCAACAGGACAATAAGGATAGCGGCCGGCAGAGAATCGGTTTTAAAAGATTTCCAGGGATTGGCCTTTATGACCGGCGCAAACGGTATGATGATCGGAGGGTATCTGACTGTAAAAGGAAGGTCTCCTGAAGAAGACCTCGGCATGGTATCGGAGATAAGAAAGTTATGGAATGGTTAGATGCGTACCTGGATGAACGAAAAAAGCAGCATCTGTTGCGGACACTCAAACCTCTGCGGCCTGGCGGGCCGGGTCGGGTATACATAAATGATGTAGAATATCTGAACTTTTCCTCCAACGACTATCTCGGCCTTGCTGGACATCCCAGGCTTCTCGAAGAGAGTCAAAAGGCGCTCAATGGATACGGAACGAGTTCTTCTGCTTCAAGGCTCATGAGCGGCGATCTCTCTATCCACCATCAGCTTGAAGAGATGACAGCGGATTTCATGGGCAAGGAAAAGGCTATTTTGTTTGGAAGCGGTTATCTGGCAAATATCGGCCTTATATCAGCCTTATGTGACAGAAAGGACGTTATATTTTCTGATCGCCTTAACCACGCAAGTATCGTGGACGGGATTCGCCTTTCAGGAGCGCGATTTTTCCGTTTTCGACATAATGATCTTAACCATCTCGAGGCATTGCTGAAAAAGGAGCGGAAGAGATATAAAAAAGCGTTTATTGTTACCGAATCTCTGTTTAGTATGGACGGAGACATGGCATCACTAAAAGAGATGGTGGAATTAAAAGAAAGGTATGACGCGCTTTTCATGCTCGATGAGGCCCACGCTGTCGGTGTTATTGGAGAAAAAGGAGCGGGCCTTGCCGAAAAATATGGATTGACCAAAAAAATTGATATTATCATGGGGACATTCGGAAAGGCGCTTGGAAGCTACGGCGCATATGCTGCGGCATCAGCGAGACTAATTGATTATTGTATTAACAGGGCAAGAAGCTTCATATATTCAACAGCGCTTCCCCCTTCTGTTATTGGCGCAAGTATCGGGGGAATAAAGATGCTGGCGGAAGAGCCGGCTCGGAGATCCGTCCTGCTGGAAAAGGCCAAATATTTTAGATCTCTCCTAAAAGAAAACAGCCTTAAGGTCATGGGAAACGCCCAGATCGTACCTGTTTTTGTGGGTGAAAATTACGCTGCATTGAATATTTCAAAGAGCCTTTATGAAAATGCCCTTTTTGCTCTTGCCGTGCGTCCGCCTACTGTCCCCGCAGGAAAGGCTCGTATCCGGTTTTCCATTACCTGTAATCATTCGGAAGACGACATTAAAAAGGCTGCGGATGTGTTGAAGCATGCGTTTAAACAGATTCCGATATCTAAATAGGGGATATGCCGAAGTTCTTGTATTGATCCCGGGATGGGGGTTTGACGCAAGAATATTTGAGCCGCTTGATCTTGCTTTTAATTATCTTCTTCCCGAGATAAACGACCTGAAGCGTTTCAGCGCAGACCTTATGAACGCGCTGGTTGAAAATCGGATTAAAAAGGTCTCGCTCTTTGGATGGTCAATGGGGGGATTTTTGGCTATCAATTTTTTAGAGGAATATGGCAGAAAATTCGTGCAAGAAATCTTTTTAGTTTCTATGAGAAAAAGCTACCCAAAGAAAGAAATCGATTCCCAGATCGCCCTTTTAATAAAGGATCGCAGATTATATCTGAACCGGTTTTACAGGAATTGCTTCATGGGACAAAAACGGACATTTGCGTGGTTTAAAGAGCGCATGTTTTCATCCTATATAGAGATGTTTGATCTGGAATTCCTTTTGAATGGGCTTTATTACCTGATGCAACAGAAACTTAAGGCCGCTGCGCTGAAAGAAAATCCTGTAAGGATCATCCATGGGGAAAAAGACCGGATTGCGCCTTATTCCGAGATAGTTGAGATGGCGGAGGATATCTCTTTTCCCGGGATCGTTACTTTTAAAAAAAGCGGACACCTCCCGTTTCTTGAACCGGATTTTAACCTAAATTGAGCCAAAAATCGCTCAACTTAGGTTTAAGGAAAGATGTAGCCGTTCACGGCTTGAAACTTGAAATTGGAAAGTAGAAATTTGGGAAAGATGAAACGAGTTTACGAGTTGGATGTTTACAAACTGCCAGAAGTGTTATCAGATATGGTCTGGCACGACTTTGATAAGTGGAACAAAAAGGTTCAGGCCAAATTTCCAATTTCTATTTTCTAATTTCAACGTTCCGTGAACGGTTACGAAAGATTTTATGTTGGGATATAAAGAAAGGATAAAAAATTCGTTTTCAAAGGCTGCTGCTACCTATGATCAATATGCTTCTGTCCAGAAGGAGGTTGCTGTCAGGCTTATCGATTCAATACAGCCTCATCTCTTTCAGAATATCCTTGAAATCGGATGCGGGACAGGGAATTATACGGAGATGCTGCAAGAAAGGTTCCCGTCAGCCGACATTACAGCTATAGATTTCTCGTCTGAGATGATCTCTGTCGCCGCTCGCAAATTAAACAAGAAAAAAAACATCCGACTGTTTGTTGATGATGCAGAGGAGTTTATTCCGGAAACCGGAAAAAGATACGATCTGATTACTTCAAATTCCACCCTTCAATGGTTTGCTGATTTAAAGAAAGGATTGGAACACTACCATGAGTTGCTCACTAACAGGGGAATGATCATTTTTTCAATGATGGGGCCTGAAACATTCTATGAAATTTATGAAATAATGAAGGATATATATCCAGGAAAAGTAAATGTGGCGGCGCAATATTTTATGCGGCATGATGATGTGAAATCTCTTTTGCACACGGTTTTTAAAAGGGTCAAAATAAGCGAAACCGTGTTGACAAGAAGACATGAGAATATCCTTGAGCTGTTAAAGACAATAAAATATACCGGAGTAAATATTAGAAGGAACGGAGACAGGATTCTGTTTACTCCGGCGCTTCTTGGAAAGGCTGAAAATGCTTATATCAGGAGGTTTGGGGCAATAAAGACAAGTTATCAGGTTTTTTTATGTGAGGCCGGCCATGAGGAGAGACCTTTGAAAAATGTTCAATTTTGCAAAGGTCTCGTGGAATGTCTATGAAAAATAAAAGTTTATTTGTTACCGGCACCAATACAGGCATAGGCAAAACCGTTATATGCGGCTGCCTGGCCAGATACTTGAGCCGTAAAGGTATTAACGTCGGGATTCAAAAATGGGTGAGCACTGGAAACAGGAATAGCTCAGACGACATCGATTATTGCCTCTCGATGCTCGGAAGGGAAAAGGAAGAGATTGACAACCCTTTGCTTTTACACCCATATACATTCGATTTTCCCGCCTCTCCACATCTTGCCGCAGAACTGGAAGGGCAACAGGTTAGTATTGATAAGATCGTAGAAAGCTATCATACACTTGTTCGGAGACACGATCTTCTTATAGTCGAAGGGGTGGGTGGTGTCCTGGTTCCTCTTACCGGAGACCGTCTTCTGATCGATCTTGTGGCAAATCTTGCGATTCCCGTCTTGATCGTTACTGATAGCGGTTTAGGCACAATCAACCATACCCTTCTTACTATCGAGGCCCTAACAAAAAGAGATATCCCGATATTAGGCATGGTCTTTAATTTTGCAGGAAAAGAAGATAAAATAATAGAAGAGGATAATAGAAAAATTATTTCCAGGATAGGGAAAAGACCATCGTTTGGATCGCTATCCAAAGTCGATTCAATGGAGGCGTTAATCGATGAATTTGAACCTATAGGGAAAAATATACTGAAAGCGCTAAATAGTGCCTAAACGAAAACCCTACTTTTTGTCATTTCGAGGAGTGTCAACGACGAGAAATCTTAATGATTCAAGTTCGATAACATTTCTCGCTCCGCTCGAAATGACAGCTTTGGATAGTTTTCGTTCAGGCACCAAATAGATCATAGGAGCATATAATATTATGGACTTTGAGTTATTGGAAAAAGACAGAAAATATATCTGGCATCCTTATACCCAGATGAAAGATTATGAAAAGGAATATCCTGTCCTGATTGAAAAGGGGGAGGGTTGCCGTCTTTACGACCATGAAGGGAATGTCTATTATGACACCATCTCTTCCTGGTGGTGTAACGTGCACGGACACAATCATCCCTATATCCAGTCCGCGATAAAGAAACAGCTTTCCGAGCTTGATCATGTTCTTTTTGCCGGGTTTACCCATAAGAATGCAATATTGCTTGCAGAAAGTCTGGTTCAATGTTCCCCTGAAAATCTTAGCAAAGTCTTCTATTCAGACAATGGCTCCACTTCCTGCGAGGTAGCCCTGAAGATGTCATTCCAGTTTTGGAAAAATAAAGGGCAGGGAAAAAAGGAGAAATTTATCGGGCTTGAAAACGGATATCACGGCGACACTGTTGGGGCGATGAGCGTTGGCGGGATCTCAATCTTTCATCAAATATTTGCTCCCCTCCTTTTTCCCGCATTTAAAATACCTTCTCCTTACTGTTACCGATGTCCGTGCGCTAAGAAACGAGAAACTTGCGCCATAGAGTGTGTTGATCCACTGGAGGAACTTCTTAAGGAACATAACAATGAGATCGCAGGGATCATCCTTGAGCCTCTGATGCAGGGATCAGGCGGATTTATTATCTATCCTGTTGAATATCTTAAAAGGGTTTCAGAACTTGCCGATGCATACAATATCCATCTGATCGTGGATGAGGTCGCCACCGGTTTCGGAAGGACAGGGAAGATGTTTGCGGTGGAGCATGCAGATGTGAAGCCGGATTTTATGTGCCTGTCAAAAGGGATAACCAACGGGACCCTCCCCCTTGCCGCCACCCTGACGACTGATGAGATATATGACGCCTTTTATGCTGATTATACCCGCAACATGACCTTTTATCATGGGCACACCTATACGGCCAACCCGTTAAGCACGGCCGCAGGATTCGCGTCTTTAGAGCTCTTTAAAAAAGAGAAGACCCTGGAAAATGCAGCGGCAAGAATTGCAACCTTTCATCGGGCCATTCAAAAATTCAGAGAAATTCCGATTGTGGGTGATGTAAGATATATAGGGATGGTAGCAGCCTTCGAACTTGTAAGGAATAGACAAACCAAAGAACCGTTCTCCTTTGAAGACAGGATAGGGTTTGCAGTTTACAAAAAAGGGCTGAAAAATGGATTGCTCCTTCGCCCATTGGGGAACGTCATATATCTCTTTCTTCCGCTCTGTGTAACAGAAGAAGAGTTGATGGATATAACAGATCGGACACACAGTGTGCT
>JAUWQO010000032.1 GCA_030610995.1 Desulfobacterales bacterium | reverse complement strand
TACCACCCCTCGGTCTTCAACCCTCGATAACGCCTCTTCCAATCTTGGCGGGATAGAGGTGTTCCTGCAATCTCAGTACGGCTGGAATGAACCTTTTGTGCTGGAGTCTCATTTCAGGCCGATTAAGGCCCCAAAGGAAATTTACCCGGATATTAAATGCCGCATCGGATTTCAGGTCGTTCGGAATGAGAATAAAAAGCTCCTGGATTATTCGGAAATAATGACGCACCTTGAATCGGGCGGAGAAAGCAAATTCGTCGATTTTATTTCAGATTATATCGGCGGAAACGTGGAAAACACTCAGGACAAGGTGGATAACGAATTCAAGGAGAAATATCCGCTTAAAAGCGCTGGCAGGTACATCTCTGACAGCCCGTTAAATCTGAATGCTTCCCAGAGAAGAATCCTCCTTGCCCTTAATAATCCCAAAAATAAAATCGTTGTCGTTGACGGCCCGCCCGGAACGGGAAAATCCCATACGATTGCCGCGATTGCTTATTGGGCCAATCAGGAAAGAAAATCCATTGTAATAACATCCCATAAAAAACAGGCCCTCGATGTGATCGACCGGATGCTCACGGACAAATTCCGAAACCTTCACCCAAAAGCCAAACCATCCATCATCAGGCTGTCCAAAAACGGCAGATCAATAAACGGTCTTGAGAACTCTCTTCAAAACGCGGTGATAAACGCCGCAGCCGGCCGCGCCAATGACTATAACGAACAGGCCGCCGAACAGGATGAAAAAGAGTTAAAAAGGGATGTTGCCGGTAAGCTGGAAAAACAGCTCTCCTCATCCGATGAATACCGGGGAAACATTCATAATCTGTTTGAATTTGAGCAAACACAGAACAATCTCGTCAGCTCCAGAGGATTTTCTGAGGAAGACTTGTCACTTCCCGGGATCGACAGTTCGGCAATAATCGATTTTAAAAAAATACTGGATTTCACGGAAGATGCGGGCATAGATAATTTCAGGGATATCAGCCTGCCCTCGCTCAATTTTCTTCTAAAGCGACGCAAAGATATTCCGATATTTCTTAATGCATGTGAAGAGATCAATCTTCGATCCGACGAGAATTCGGAGTTTGAGACAATCCTGACCGAAATTCCGGTGTCCTTTATCGACCTGATCAAAACATCCTCGGACGCGTTCAAAAAGGATATACCGATTTCCGCACTACAGTCCGGCGATATCCCCAGCGCGTTTTTCAAAAAGCTGTTCCGGAAATCTCCCGATAAAAAGGAGCTGGAACGATTAATCAAATCTTTAAAGAGCCTGAAACACATCCGGATTCTTGAAGAAATCGCCCGTTTAAAAAATGTGCCTGCAGGTGAACTTACGCTGGATATGGCGTGTGACGGAATTTCAGCTCTTCAAAAAGCCGTCTCTTTGAAGAAACACCGGGATATCATCGATGAATACCGGAAAATCAGTGAGAATAAAGAGGTAAGTATTTCCGAGGTTTACGACACTCTTGAAGGGGTGAAGGATACGCTCCGGAAGGTTGACGCGGATCTTTTCAATTCCATCACAGGGCTGTTTGAAAACTATGGGCCAATCCTTTCCAAACTGCAAATCACAGAGAAGAAGCTGGGCTCTCTCTCCCGGCTCAATAACCTTGCGGGAATTGAAACCGATATCTGGAGATGGATTCAACTTCACTACAGACTTTCAAAAACAACGGGGCTTGAATCACTGAAAAATGAAGACCTCGATGCATTTTATGCGATCAGGCAGAAACGGGTTGAATATCAGAACGATCTTCGATTGAAGAACCTCAACAATTTCCTGGGAGATATCGCCAAGATCAAGGTCTCTTTTAACGGCGGAAAAAGACTGACAAGCACGCAGGCCCGTGTACTCCTGGAAAACATATCGGGAATTATTGCCGAACCCGACATGATATCGAAGCACTTTCCCATGGACGAAGATCTGATCGATCTTCTTGTCATCGATGAGGCGTCTCAGGTCTCTATTGCCGAGTCAATCTCCCTTGTACTGCGGGCAAAGCAGGTTGTTGTCTTTGGCGATGAATACCAGTATGGCGCTGTCGGCGCAATCAACGTGAACTCAAAATATTCATCCGCTTATTTCAGGGATATCATCGATGCCTATCAGTATGATTACAACGTATCGGCAACAGATCAGGAGGAGAATGAGCTGATTCGGGAAGTTTCCAGAGAGATAGATGAAGACGAACAGGAAGCCGAACCCGTATTGCGGCCCCTCCAGGATAACGCCGGCGCCATCCTTTGGCTCAAAACCTTCAACATCCGCACGTCAACCTTGAGTTTTGCCAGGGCCATCGCAAATTACACCACTTCCCTCCGTGAGCATTACCGGAGCTTCCCTGAAATCATCGATTATTCAAATGAGGTCTTTTACAAGCCCGCCATGCTGGATCTCAATGTCAACCGCATCCGCACCAAACCGATAGGCGAGGTCCTGCAGTTTATCCCCGTGGAAACCAGGGGCAATTCGGGCAGCAATGTGAACCTCGATGAGATCGATTCCATTATCGATGATTTAACGTCGCGGATTAAAAACGGCTTTAAGGGGAGTGTCGGCATTATTACCTCTTTCAAGGATCAGCAGGCAAGAATGGAGCAGGCACTGAACGAAAAGCTCAATATGCCCGAACTGAAAAAGAACCACGATATGGCCGTATGGTTTGTGGGCGATGTCCAGGGCGAAGAACGCGATATTGTGTACTACTCCCTTGTGGAAGACAGCAAGTATGGCAACGCTGATTTAGGGGGTATCTATCCGGTCATCGGCGGCACGGCGGATAACCCCAGAAAGTTAAAGATGCAGCGGCTCAATGTGGGGTTCAGCCGCGCCAGGGACACAATGATCTTTGTTCACAGCATGCCGATCAACAAATACAGTAAAACCCGTCTCGGTGATGCCCTGAAACATTATGAAAAGCTCCTTGATGAAAACAAAAAGAATGATTTTTTCATAGAAGACACGTCAATTTTCGAATCGCCACCGGAAAAAGATCTCTATAACCTCCTGATCAGCACGAATTTCGTGAAAACACACAGGGAATTTGTCAAAATCATTCCCCAGTTCAAGATAGGAGAATACATCCGGGCCGAATACGCCAGGCAGATACCAAAATACAGGGTTGATTTTCTTATGACCTTTTCAAAAGGCGGTAAAGAACAGACCCTGATCCTCGAATATGACGGCGTCGAATACCACACCAAAAACCCGGATATCGTGACCAAACATAATTTTTCCCAGGAGTACCTCGATTACGACATCAGCCGCCAGATAGAGCTTGAAAGCTATGGCTACCGCTTTTTGAGGCTGAACAAGTTCAACCTGCGACCCGGGCAGGATGGCGAGACAAAGAAGGATGTGATGGACAGATTTTTAAACAATGCGTTTGCAGTTGAATGGCACTGATTGAGACCATGCAGTTTTACCTTGCTTTTTGCATTTTTTATGCAATAATGGGCGTTAAATTAATTTAAAGGGGTTTATCATGCTTATTGAATTTAGCGTCACGAATTACCGGTCTTTCCTGCCAACCCAGTCGCTAACACTGACGGCAAACACCGCTGCCGAATTGCAGAAAGAGAACACTTTTGTTTCGCCTGTACCAAATTTTCCGCGCCTTCTCCGCTCCGCCGTTGTTTACGGCCCAAACGCCGCAGGTAAGAGCAATCTGATTCATGCCATTGCTTTCATGAAAAAATTTGTCGTGTCATCAGCCAAAGAAAGCCAGGAAGGTGAGAAAATTGACGCAACACCGTTTCTGTTTAACCGGCAAAGCAGCCGCAACCCTTCCGAATTTGAAGTCCTGTTCATCAAGGACGGTATCCGTTACCAGTATGGTTTTGCCGTCAATTCCGAAAGAGTAACCGGGGAATGGTTGTTCGCCTATCCCGAAGGCAGAGCTCAAAAATGGTTTGAACGTAACTACGATCCTGAAACAAAAAAGGATATCTGGTATTTTGGTCCCAAATTTACCGGTCTCCGCAAGGTCTGGCAGAAAGCAACCCGAAGTAACGCTCTTTTCCTTTCAACCGCGATTCAACTGAACAACGAACAGCTTAAGCCGGTTTTCAACTGGTTTGACCACAAGCTGGTTGTCCTTGCTCAAGGAACAAGCATCAGTCATGGATTCAGCGCTGACGAATGTGAAAAAGAAGAGAAAAAAAAGAAAATTCTCAAGTTTGTGAATGCGGCAGATCCGTCGATTGCCGATATCTTTCTGGAGAAAAAGGAATTTTCCATGGACGATCTGCCTTCCGATCTGCCTCAAAGTATTAAGGAAGAAATCGCCAGAGACCTTAAAGGAAAGAAGCTGTCACAGCTGTTTTTCATGCATCCATCTTCCGATACCGGCGAAGGTGTGGCGCTTGACTTCGATGAGGAATCTGCCGGCACCCGCAAGCTTTTTGCCATGGCCGGCCCATGGCTGGACGTCCTGGAGAACGGTTTTGTTTTGTTTGTAGATGAACTGAATACAAGTCTGCACCCTCTCCTGGTCCGGTTTCTTTTAAATTTGCTCCATAGCCCTGAAGCAAATCGGCACAACGCCCAGCTGGTTTTTACTACCCATGATACCACGGTTCTGGATCAAGCTTTCATGCGGCGGGATCAGGTATGGTTTGTTGAAAAAAATGCGGAAAATGCCACACGCCTCTATCCTCTATCGGATTATAAACCACGCAAGGGCGAGGCCCTGCAAAAAGGCTATTTATACGGCAGGTATGGCGCTTTACCGTTCCCAGGCGAATTGAGGTTTTGATGGGCACTGACAACCTGTTTCACAAGAGAAAGGAACGTAAGGCCGAGTCGTTGCGCCGCAGGCGGGCGATGAAGGCTCCATATGATGTCATACTCATCGTCTGTGAGGGGGGAAAGACCGAACCAAATTATTTTACCGAATTAAAAAAAGCATTACGGTTGAACAACGCCAATGTTAAAATTTGCGGTCGTGGATCAGACCCTCTCAGCGTTGTGAATTTCGCCATTGAGACTTTTCGACAGGAACGGGAATTTGATCGCGTCTATTGCGTCTTTGACCGCGACAGGCATACAACATACGATGCGGCCCTGGATAGAGTGCGTCGGACAAGGCTTGGCAAAGGAGGTAAAATATTCGCCATTCCTTCGGTTCCCTGTTTCGAGTTTTGGTTATTGCTGCATTTTACATACACCACTAAACCGTTCAATGCCCCTGCCGGTAAGTCCATCTGTTCCAGGGTTATCAAAGAATTGGAGAAATATCTTCCTGCATACCAAAAGGGCGATCAGGATATTTTTAACAAAATACAGGATAAACTGGATAACGCCATTATCAATGCCCGCCGTGTTGAAGAATTTCATAAAACTTCCGGGACCGACAATCCTTCCACTCTGGTGCATTCCCTGGTGGAATATTTGCGGGATTTGAAAAAGCAATGAAAGAAAAGAATTGTCTGTGGATCAAATGCCCCAAAGCCGTCATTCCGGCGAAAGCCGGCATCCAGGAAAATACGCTGGATGCCGGATCGAGTCCGGCATGACAAAGCTCGGGTATTATTTTGCCGGGTTAATATTATAAACTTTTGCTTTGATGCTTTATGTGCAATACAAATACAAATGATATCAGCGGGATAAAGTGAATCGGAGAATAGTATACGTATATCACCTTTTTCCTTCGGGGAATAGGCATGCTGACTATGGAATTTAGAATTCTATAATTTTCGTAAAAATGGAGCATAATGGAAAAGGACATGAGGGCAAGATATGAATAAAATAAACTGGTCTAACAACCACATTTTAAAAATCAGTAATGAAACTGAATGCATTGATAATATTTCAGAAGATGACATAAAGAAATACAGAGACAAAATAGAACCTTGGCTTACTGCCGTTTTTCAAAGCGAACACCTTGCTCTCTTAGCTGGAACTGGCTTAACCTCTGCAGTTACATCACTTGCCAAAGTTGATGCACCGGGGATGGACAGAATAGAGTTTATAGAGTTCGGTAAGCAGATAAAAGAAAGCGCTGATTCACAGGCAAAAAAAATGGGACGAGGCGAAGCAAATATCGAAGATGACCTTCGTGTTGCTATTGAACTTTACAAAGGACTTCTTATTCAGGGTGATGACGCAAAGGCTAAAACACTTAAAGATGATATTGACGCTAAACTTATCGCTTTTATAAAGAAAGTCCTGAATGCAGAAAAGGAGTTTCTCGAAAAAAAAGGGGATGCCTTAACCTATTTAAAATCCTTTTTAATTAGCTTTGCCAGCAGAACGGCATCACGCAACCGCCTTAATATTGTTACAACTAATTATGACCGCTTTATTGAGTATGCCTGCGACATGGCGGGAATACTTGTCCTTGATAGTTTTACCGGTAAAATCACACCTGTTTTTAGAACAAATAAACTGGAATTGGATTATCATTATAATCCGCCAGGTATTCGAGGGGAACCGAGATATGTAGAAGGTGTGATTAAATATACAAAGCTTCATGGTTCTTTGGATTGGCGGTTTGAAGATAACAAGATATTAAAAGCACCATTACCTTTTGGTGCAGACGAAAAACATCCAGGTATTCCAGAAAAACCTTTTGACCATGTTGTTATCTATCCCAATTCCGCAAAAGATATCGAAACCGTTTATTTTCCCTATTCTGAATTATTTCGTGATTTTTCAACTGCTGTCTGTCGTCCAAATTCTGTTGTAGTTACCTACGGATATGGGTTTGGAGACTCTCATGTAAACCGTATTCTTGCAGATATGTTGACTATACCGTCTACACATCTGGTTGTTATTTCGTGGGGAGATAAGGCGAATGGTCGAATTCAAAGGTTTATCGAAAACAACAATCTTTCACAATTTACACTCCTGATTGGTGAGCATTTTGCAGATTTAAAGACATTGGTTGAAAATTATTTGCCCAAGGCGGCGATTGACAGAATCACAGAGAGAAAACAGCGTGTTCTGGAAAAAAGAGGCAAAGATAATAGTTCTAAATCCAAAAAAGCAGGAGACTCGACAGATGCTCCCTTCTGATATTAACTATGATGATTTAAGAAACCTTACAATTGGAACTGTAGAATCGGTTTCTCCGCGCGAGATAAGGGTACTTCTGGATTTAAATGCTCCGCAAAATACCGCCCTAAACACTGGCACTCCTACACTTTTCCCAAAAATAAATGGATATGTGCTCCTCCCAAATGAAGCGGGGGCACTAATAGGTATGATTTCATGGATTGGTATTGAGCATTCACCTTATCCGAAGCGAAAAGGATTTAAGGATTTTGATTTAGTTGATTTACCATTTCCTTTGCGCAAAATGTCTATCAGCCCTCTGGGTATTTTAAAGAAAGAAGATAAAGGTTATAAAATCGAACGTGGGGTTTACAGTTATCCTTCTGTTGGTGATGCTGTAGTAATTCCAACGCATAAGCAATTGCAATCAATTGTTGAAAACAAAGACGAAAATGCAAAGATTAAAATTGGGAATTCACCTCTTGCTGCCAATGCTCCTGTTTATATAGATCCAGACAAATTATTCGGCCGCCATGTTGCTGTATTGGGTAACACCGGAAGCGGCAAATCCTGTTCTGTCGCCGGATTGATTCGCTGGTCTCTGGAGGCTGTAAAAAACGAAATAGAACCCGACAAAAACCCCAATGCTCGTTTTATCATTCTTGACCCTAATGGAGAATATACAAAGACTTTCGATGGGATATCGGGAAAGGTTAGAATATTTAAAGTCGCTTTTGATGAGAAGAAGGCTGGGTTTGAGCAATTGAAGGTTCCTGCATGGATGTGGAACAGTTATGAATGGAGTTCTATTACTCAAGCGAGCGGAAAGACACAAAGACCTTTATTGAGACAAGCACTACGGGCTATGCGTAATCAAATATTTACTATTAATGATTCAACAGATGTTGAAGTAAAAAACTTTTTAGGGACCCTATTGACATCAATAAAAATAGAGAAAAGCAATGGAAGCCCATGGGGAAGTTTCCCTAGGCCCAAAAACTTCACTGAAAAAATCGAGAAGTGGCAAAAATCAATAGAGAGTTTCCTTGGGAGACTTGCTAACTCAAGTGAACGAATCAAATTAGAAGATCTAAACGCTTTGCTTGAAACACTACTAAACGATAGGAGTGGGAAGTATCCTACTTATGAATTTGAGATCAGCGAGATAAATTTAATACAAGAAAAAATTCTCGATGCTTTTAAAGGGTTTGGAGGCTCTGAACAGGATTTATTGGCAAAATCAGAAGATGTTCCAGTGCCTTTTAAATCCGATGTATTTGTTAATTATTTAGATGCATTAGGAAAAGAAAGCGAATCTTCACAGTATTTAGACTACTTGCTAATGCGCTTGCGCACAATGCTTTCTGACACACGTATGTCTTCAATTATTGGAACCGAAACTGACATTTCGCTTACGGACTGGTTAGAAAAGTATGTTGGTAAAAACAACGCGGAAAATGGAGAAATTACTGTTGTTGACCTTTCATTAGTGCCGCCGGACATTATTCACATCGTAGTAGCGGTAATGGCTCGGATTATTTTCGAAGCAATACAGAGATACAAACGTAAATACGCAAAACTTTTGCCAACTGTTTTAGTTATGGAAGAAGCACACAATTTTATTAGTAGATATAATACAGACAACGAAGAGTTTTCTCCTTCCAGATTATGCAGTCAATCGTTTGAAAAAATTGCAAAAGAAGGAAGAAAATTCGGGCTTGGCTTATTACTTTCCTCTCAAAGACCATCAGAGCTTTCACCCACAGTTCTATCTCAATGTAATACATTTCTATTACATCGTTTAGTCAATGACAGAGACCAAGAATTGGTTAAAAGATTTGTACCGGATAATCTCGGCAGTATTCTTAATGAACTACCTTCTTTACCCACAAGAAAAGCCATCCTGCTCGGTTGGGCAGCACCTGTTCCGATTCTTGTTGATATGAGGGAATTAAAAAAAGAGCATCGACCGGATTCCAAAGACCCCGATTTCTGGGATGTATGGACAGGAAAGGAAGAACGTACAATTAATTGGAAAGAAATTGTAGATGAATGGCAAGAAGAAGGAGACAATAAAGAAAATTGTTGACTGCTTCAGGAATCGGAGGATAGTATACATATTATTGCCTTTTTTCTTCGGGAAACAGATATGCTGTCCTTGGAATTAGTCAGCGTTATACATTTTTGAGCTATAATATTTAGAGGGAAGAATATATGAAAGAGCTATCAAAAGAAGAGAAGGAAAAAATAATTAAAGTCCTCGACGAGCGTGGAGCAAAGCTTCCCTGCCCAAGGTGTGGAAATAACAATTTTACGTTGTTGGATGGGTATTTTAACCAAACGATCCAGACAGAGATGAAAGGTATGGTTATTGGAGGCCCTTCCGTCCCCTCAGCCGTAGTTGCTTGTAGCCGATGTGGCTACCTTAGTCAGCATGCTCTTGGTGCTTTGGGATTGTTGCCAAAAGAGGAGGTTAAAAAATGAACGATGGGAAAAAGCCACCTCAGCAATCAAACATAAACATTGGCTCTCTTGAAGGACTGGTAAATGTTTCAGAAGTGCATCTAAACGTATCTCAAGAAGTTATTGTAACAACAGAAGATAAAATACGTTTGTGTCTTTCAAAGCACTTAGACAGGATGGGAAAGAAGAAGAGCTGGATTGCACCATTAGGGATTCTTGTAACAATAATCTTGACACTTGTAACAAGTGATTTCACAAATAGAGTATTTAAAGCGGCAACATGGCAAGCAGTATTCATAATATCAGGGATTATCTCACTTATATGGCTTATATATTCAGTAAAAGATGCCTTACAATCAAGAAAAGCAGAAGACATCATTTCAGAATTGAAAAAGGATCCCAAATCTATAAAGAAAATGGAATCCGGTCAAGAAGTATCAACCGCTTCAACTCTGACGTGAAAAAAAGCCTAACGGCTTTTCCACGCCGATTAAACGCGCGTTGCCACTGTAGCTTGCAGCAAAGTTCTTCATTAGACAAGAGCCTATGATCGCTTAGAACTCAGGAGTATTTCATGGTAAAGACCGAGCTTACAGACGAAGAAAAGAAACTAATCATTGAGGCGCTTAATAACAATACCGAACCGCCGCCGGAGTTGATGACAAAACTCTTTCCGGGGCTGGCCGTATGGGGCTTGGGGTCATGGGGCTTGGGGTCAAGTCTGCTCTTGACTCTTGCTCTGAATTCATAAGAGTCAAGAGCAGACTTGACCCCAAGCGTCTTGACGACTTAAAGAAAAAACGCTCCGGCAATGACAGCTTCTGGCTCATCGGCCAGCCGGACGTGGACATCAAGACCATTGCCAAAGGAGAGGATAATAAAAGCAAGTATCAGGTGGAAGTGCTTGGATTTGATTATTACAACCCCAAAACCGGGAATGTGCATTCCGGCGGCAAGGGGAACATCGCGATGTGGCTTCTGGACACAAACTATGATGATCGCAGTCTGTTTCCGTCCCAGGTATTTTTCCCTATGGCTGGAGCAAACTGGCAAGGAATCTAAAAGCCGAGATTGAAAAGGAAAAGATCAAGGCGTTTAAGGGTACGGTCTCGCTTCCTTTTGAAAAGGGGAACAATGCCAAAATCGCCGTAAAAATTATAGACGACCGGGGCATTGAAAGTTTAAGGGTTATATCACTATAAAAAAAGAGAGGTGCATTATGTTCAAACTTACGGATCATATTTCCAGAGCGGAGCTGGAAGCATTGTGCCGAAAGAATCATATAACTAAAATGTCTCTTTTTGGCTCTGCTCTACGTGACGAATTAACGCCCGACAGCGATATTGATATATTGGTGGAATTTGAAAAAGGGAAAGCGCCCGGACTTATGAGATTTTGTCATATTCAAAATTTGTTAACTGATCTAATAGGCAGAGAGGTTGAACTTCACACTCTAAACGATATAAGCCGTTATTTCAGGGATGATGTGGCAAAAAATACGGTGATACAGTATGGTTATTGATGATATTACAAGAATATCGCATATGCTTGAGGAAGCGCAGGCTGCTGTATCTTTCTGCAAGGATATGACTTTCGAAGAATTTTGCAATGACAGAAAAACCGTAAACGCAACTGTACGTTCCATAGAAGTTATTGGTGAAACAGCTTCCAAAATTTCAGAACCCTTCCAGGAAAAACACAATAGCATTGATTGGCGGGATGTGATATCCATGCGAAATGTATTGGCCCACGCCTATTTCGAGATTGATTATGAAATCGTCTGGAAAACGGTACAAGGAGACTTGCCGCCACTTATTACAATCCTCAAAGTAATACTTAGAAAACAGAAATGAGCAAACAGATAGACAAACTCATCATCAACTCCCCGTATGAGGAGCCAAAATATTACTGGCATTATGACAGGGAGCATCGCTCATTTGAAAAACGCGAGGGCCGCAGGCCTGCCGGATATGTTGTCGCTACGCCGGACAGCAATGGGTTTGATGATCCAGGGGTCTTTGTGCCGATTGAACTGGTCAATAAAATCCGTCCCCGGATAAAGGCCTGGCGGAAAAATGATTATCCAGAACCTGGGGTCAGACCTTGATTATTATAATAAAGCTTGTTTGCAATTGGGGACATCTCTATCCCTCATTCCCGGGGGCATACCTTGGGGGTATCCTTGACAAATTGGACAAACGGCGGGTGTATTCTAAAACAGACATAGAAGAAGATGAAAAATTAGTAGATATCGCAACCCGAGTCAATCAACACGGAATCAAAAAAATGGATTCCTTGCATATAGCTTGTGCTATCACGGCAGGGGCGGATTACTTCCTGACCACAGATGATGAAATTTTAAAAAGGGCTATACATATTCAAGGCATCCGAATCACAGATCCAATCGGTTTTATCAAAGAGGTGCTATCATGATAACTGACACCGAGATCAAGACAAAAGGAATTCAACTTTTAACCCAACATCTTGGGGACGTTGAAGCTGAGCGATTTACCGCCCTTATCCAGAGGGAACCATTTGACTACACAAAATGGCGTCAAGAGTTGGATGAAGATCTGAGTATTGAGGAGATCAGCCGAAAAGCAATGTCCTTGAGGAAAAAAACCTCTGGATAAGATGTTTCTCGTGCCAAGGTAAGGCTACGATCTTAGTCGCGGTAAAATTATGTTTGAAGGCCCGGAAAAGAAATTCCAACGTCATATAGCGGACTATTTCATCCGCGAACACCGAGGAAGTTAGGGACATAAATAAATAAAATATGGTTAAAGTGAGGTCCGTTACTTATTTATGTCCCGCAAAGCTATCAAATCTCAACCCTGGAACAATACCGTAAATCCCTGATCCACGAATGTGTCACCGGCAAGCGGCGGATAACAGATGACAATGTGCAGAATTAATTATGAGTAAAGAGCAAAAAGCGAAAAAAAAACTAATGACCACAACAAAAAAGATAATTCAAGATCCCGACCTCGCCAGGGTTGAAGCAGCGTTGCTGCGGGCGGCTCAAAAAGCCCGCAAAACAGCAAAGGACACCCGTACTCCGCTTGTTATCTATAAAGACGGTCAAATTATACTGCAACGTATTGATGAAGAAATGCAACAGGAATCGCGATAAAACCCATGTTTGAAGGCCCGGAAAAGAAATTCCAACGTCATATTACGGACTATTTCATCCGCAAACACCGGTATGGTGTGCTTGAGCGGGATGAGATCACCGACACGGAATATTATTTTGCCGAGAACCATCTGATCGCCTTTCTCAAGGCGACTCAAAAAGAGACCTTTGAAAGCCTGGAAACGGATTACGGAACCGACGCCAGGGATGAAATCTTCAAGGCATTGAAGGATGAATTGCGGGTTTCCCCTCTGTGGCTGATTATCCGGCATGGTCTCACCGGGGGGCTTCAGGGACGGGGGCTTCAGGGACGTACATTAGTTTATAAGTTGACGTGGTAATTTAACTGAAGAACGTAGTTGACCCCAGTTAAATAAAAGCAAACATGATTTCACGGGGCAAGCTAAGTTGAATAATTGTAAGGATAAATGACGTAAAGGTCGGCACTTTTTACAATAAAAGGGGAAAAAATAGAAAGTCACTTTTTTAAGGTAAAAAGAACAACCTCCCCAGGACAGTTAAAACGGACAGGCACTCCGGACGTTCCAACGCCGGAGCTGGTGTAACCATACATCTCCTTGTATTCCCACAGGCCGCTGGCTATCTTTCTTGGAGCGCGACTGTGCGTAATAATAGGGCCGTCATAAAAGGGGAGGCGAACCTGCCCTCCATGGGTATGTCCGCAAAGATAAAAGCGGGCCATGTGTTGAGCGGCATCTCTGTATGCCTCGGGCGAATGGGCTACAAAGATGTTGAATGCGTCTTTAGGCACCTCTTTGAAGGCCAATTTAAGATCATGCGCTCTATAATAGTGCGGATCATCCACACCCACCAGCCAGATAGTCTCGCCGTTACGCTTCAAAGGATAGGCATCATTTACAAGCATCCATACGCCGGCATCCTCAAAATCAGGAATAATCTCAATACAGTCGTGATTCCCAAGCACTCCAAAAACCCCGTCTTTTGCCTTGATGTTTTTAACTATCTGCCGCAGCTGTCGAGTGGCCAGAAATGAGGATCCAAACATTTCATAGCGAATATCCCCTCCTATAATACAACTGTCACATTCTACACCCGAAACAATATCGATGATACGTTCAGTAATTCCCGGTAAGCCGTCAAGATGAAGGTCGCACATAAAGAGTATGCGGTAGGAATCAAACGAGACAGGTAGATCCGAAAATCGCAATTCTATTTGGCGAAACCGCACGTCCAATGCGTTACGAACACCTATATCGTACTTCTTGATAAGTTTTAAAAAACCGGTTATTATCCATTCATGATAGATAATATTTTCAAAATTAAGATAGCGCTGCAAAGGGGGAAGAGCAATGTGACATGCGCGCCATGCCCTGAAACGGGTGCGGGATTTTACAAGGCGCAGATTTTTCTCATGGGGCACTGGTAGGATTTCTTTCTTAAAAAAGAGGGCTCCAAAATGTGTAATCGGAATAAAAAGGATAAGCAAAACAATAACCAGAGCCCAATCCGATAGAAAATAATACTTAACAAACAACAGAGGAAAAAGGCCTTCAAATAGTTGATCAAGGAGCGGTACCGCAGTGCCGCTCGCCAGTTCAAACCTTCTTTTAAAAAAACTGGTCAGCAAATCTCCCAGCATCGAGAAGAACCCGATACAGAACCCCACAATAAGCGGCAGCCCCAAAAACCAGCCGAGTAAAATTCCTGCTGCTATGCTTCCAATAACTCCACGGATAGTCTTGTGGCGGCCCAGCAGCGGTTTTCCGTCCCAAAATGTCAGGTTCCGGTCGATGGGCCAGTTCCATCTATCTTCCAATAAAAATGCAATAACAGGAGGGGCGGCATTAACGGCAAAAAGAAGGATTATGATCTTAAGTCCGATGAGTATAATGATGGAATCTCCTTGTTCAGGCTTTTTACCGTCCTCTCATCGTATCCCTTTTATGTGCGGAGAGAACGCTTTTCCTTGCAAATACGTCCATCCATGCCTCTATAGTTGCTATCGGATGGAGACGCTATCTGTTATGTTAGTCTCCTGAAATTTATAAGGGATTTCATCAGGGTTTCCAAAGAAGTTCAAGGCCTCCTATTGCGCTATTTCTATGCCTTCATAGCGCAGTTTAGAGACATTGTCAATTATCGTAAAAAAACAGGCGGTTACGTCCAAGGGCACAGAACTTTACCTGGTTAAATAAGACTGAGCGTTTTGGCTAAAATGATGACAGGTAAAATTCTATATCGCAATTTTGAATTTAATATTGTATAAAATAAAGATAAAACAAATCGGGATACAAAAATGAATATATTAATCAGGAGGATTACCATGTGGAGGCATAGCATTACGATGATCTTCATCGCAGTACTATTGGTCGGATGCAGTCCGAAGATCAGTGTACGGATTGATTCAATAGTTGACCAGGTGGAACCCATTCGAGAAAAAAGGTATGTTCTCTATAGCGCCGTGAAAGGTATATCGGTGGATGACCTATACTTTCGAGAACATAGTGGTTACTTTCGAAAAATCTTGAAACAACAGGGTTACCGCGATGTGCAGGATCGGGAGAACGCCGACGTGGCCATCTACTTCGATTATGGGATAAACGGCGGCAAGGTGATTCATTACACCTACACGAGGCCTGTTTATGCGACAGTCGGCGGTGAATCAATTGACGTTACAGAGACACACAGAGATGCATCCGGTAAGACCACCAGCAAGACCACCAAGTCTGTTTTCATACCTTCAAGAAAATACGTTGCAGGCATGACCACCGAAACAGAAAGTTATACTGTCTACACCGCATATGCAGTACTCGAAGCTAAAGAAATAAAGCAAGGGGATAAAACCAAAGATGGGCGAACTCTATGGAAAACAGTCATAACAACTACCAGTAAGTTAGACGACTTGAGACGGCTTATGCCAATGTTGGCCACTGCTTCGGCCCCTTATCTGGGAACAAATACCAGCGGGGTGAAAACGGTCGACCTCGGGGAGAATGATCCCAGGTTACTGGAAATGAAGAATATGAGATGACGATGAAACCAGAGGTATACCCCCATTCCTCATCATATACAATCTTACTATGACACAGCCTTCGACAGCCTGTTTCAGACCCAGAAAGGATGGGGGTATGTTAGTTGTCCCAGGCTATGGTCAGAAGAGATAGAGATAATCCTGTCCGAAATAAGACAATCGGCCGAACAAAAAGAATAACTTATAAAGAGACTTGCGGGACGTAGTAAACTATTAAACTTGATGAACTCGTAAAAAGTCGTCACTCCGGTGAAAAACGGAGTCCAAATGGTCTGCAACTGCTTGAAAGGACTGGATAGCGCTAATGGTTAGCGCTGATGCTTCACTTCGTGTCACTACGTGTCCGGCTTTCGCCGGAATAACGGGGAACGGTATTTTCCGACTTTTTACGAGGCCATCAAACTTGATTCATGCTGGGGATATGTTATTCGAATTGTATGCTGAGAAAATCACGAATCGATGCCCGCCCGCCTCGCCTGAGCTCGCGACCCGCCCGCCATCGCCTATCACTGCCTACACCCCAAAGGCCGGCAGGCGTGGCAATGGCTGGCAGGTGGCGGGCAGGCTCCGGAAACTCTGCATCATATCATTGTCAGGGGGATTGAAAGAATGTGGGCTTAGGAGACAATCCTAAAATACCGCCGGTTATAAAGTTTTGCCGGCCTGTTTTCTCAGAATTATCATCATGATAATTGCAACAGGCGCCATTATTATTCCAATTGCCTGGGCAACAGACAAAACTCCGAAAATAAGTTCTCCCCTGAAATCGCCGCGGAATATCTCTATAAAAAAACGAACGACAGCATAAAGCATAACATACAGCCAGAAAAGCTGGCCGCTAAATTTCTTGCGTCTGCGGAAAAGCCAGAGAATAACAAATATAATCAGATTGCCTGATGCCTGATAAAGCTGGGTCGGATGAAGAGGGATGCCGATCGGCGCCAGCGTGTCAGGGTTTGTGAATGTCACTGCCCAGGGAAGATCACAGGCCTTGCCATAACAGCATCCAGCGGAAAAACAGCCCAGCCTGCCGAAAAATTGACCTAAGGCGACTGAAAGAGCAGCTATATCCGTTGTTCTCCACAAGGGCATTTTTTTTATCTTCAGGTAGACAATGCCAACAATCAGCGCTGCGATAAAACCACCATAAAAAACAAGCCCTCCGTTCCATATTCTGAAGGTTTCCAGAATATCTGAAAGAAATATCTCCGGGTTGATAAAAATATAAAGCAGGCGTGAGCCGACAATGGCGGCAATCAGAACGTAAAAGGAAAGATCCATTATCCTTTCAGGACTCTCCCCCAGTCTCTTGGCCTCCCTTTTTGCAAGCAAAATTCCCGCTATAAAACCCATGGCAATAAAAAAGCCGTAAGTATGGATGGAAAGGGGACCTAATTTTAAAAGCACTGGATGCATTATTTATTCCGGCATTTTTTTAAAGAGAATATGAAATATAAAAATAACTACTCCAACAGAGATTGCGCTGTCGGCAACATTAAAAGCAGGCCAGTGCAGGTCTCCTATGTAGAAGTCAAGAAAATCGACAACCTTGCCAAACCGTATTCTATCGATCAGGTTGCCTGCCGCGCCTCCAAGTATCAATGCAAAGCCTGCGGCAAGCAATGAATGTGTTTTTGGAGTATTTTTATACAATAAAAAGATCAGACAGATAGCGAGAGATGAAACAATAATAAAAAATATATCCCGCACACCGGAGCTCTGGTTTGCCAGGAGCCCGAAAGCGCCGCCTGCGTTTTGAATATGAGTAAGGCTGAAAAATCCCGGTATAAGCTCTATGGAGTGATAAAGCGGTATTTTGTTCAATATTATTGCCTTTGATATCAGATCAAGAATTACAGTTATACCGGCAATACAGGCAAGTTTTATATATTTGGTTTTATCTTCCACGTTTTTTAATATCTCAATCCTTTTATATTTTCTTCGCACCGTTTACAGATAGTCGGATGCTGCGGACTTGTTCCAACAGAAGTATCGTGCACCCAGCACCGTTCGCACTTTTCACCGGTTGCCGGTTCAATCAAAATCGATAATCCCTCGATGTCGTTGCTTTCATATGCGCCGGCAAGGCTTTCTTCTTTGATCAGAGAAACCTGTGAAACAATAAAAATAGATTTTAAGTCTTCTGTATATGGATGAAGATCATTATATAAGTCTTTATTTGCTGATATTGTAACCAAAGCATCAAGGGAATGTCCTATAAGTTTTGAGGTTCTGGCTTGCTCCAGGGCCTTTGTCACCTCGCCTCGAACTTTAAGCAGGAGTTCCCATTTTTTGGCCAGTTCTTCATCTTTTAGTTCCTCATTTACAACCGGCAAGGATGTTAGATGAATGCTTGTTTCTTTATCTTTCCGCTCCGGCATATATATCCAGATTTCTTCCGCTGTAAATGAAAGAATAGGGGCCATGACCTTTGAAACAGTATCAATCATAATATGCATGACTGTCTGTGCACTTCTTCTTTCCGCAGATTTCGGCGGAGATGTGTACAGCCTGTCCTTGAGGATATCAAGATAAAAGGCGGATAGATCGAGGGTGCAGTAGTTATACAGGGCATGATAGATAGTATGAAATTCAAATTGATCGTAAGCTTTTGTAGTTCTCTCGATTAATTTCTGCAGTCTATGCAGAGCGAATCTGTCTATGTCCGGCATTGATTTGTATAAAACAGTGTCCTTTTCCGGGTCAAAATCATAAAGGTTGCTGAGCATAAACTTGCAGGTGTTTCTGATCTTCTTATATGCGTCACTTAATTGTTTTAAAATATTATCTGAAATGCGTATGTCATCTTTGTAATCGGATGCAGAGACCCAGAGACGGAGAATTTCCGCTCCATACTGATTAATGATTTTCTTTGGAGCTATAACATTTCCGATAGACTTGGACATTTTTTTCCCTTTTGCATCCACCACAAATCCATGGGTTAATACAGATTTATATGGCGCCGCCCCTCTTGTGCCGACAGCCGTTAACAGAGAGCTGTGAAACCATCCTCTGTGCTGATCGCTTCCTTCGAGATAAAGATCGGCAGGCCATTTTAAATCAGGACGCTGTTCAAGGACCGCGGCATGGCTGACCCCTGAATCAAACCATACATCCAGTATATCGGTCTCTTTTATAAAAGTATCATTTCCGCATTTGCCGCACACGGCATCATTCGGCAGGAGTTCCTTTGCGTCTTTTTTAAACCATATATCCGCGCCGTGCTCTTTAAACAGCGCATACACATGATCGATCACTTCCTGGTTGATGTATATTTCCCCACATTTATCACAGTATAATATGGCAATGGGAACGCCCCATGCTCGCTGCCTTGAAACGCACCAGTCCGGCCGGTTCTCGATCATGCCGTAAATCCGGTCTCTGCCCCAGCGCGGTATCCAGTTTACTTTATCAATTTCCTCAAGCGCCTTTTTTCTCAGGCCTGTACTGTCCATAGGAATAAACCACTGGGGCGTGGCGCGGAAAATAACCGGCTTCTTGCAGCGCCAGCAATGCGGATAAGAATGCTTTATTGTTTCCTCCTTAATCAAACCCCCGGACTCCCTGAGCCTGGCAACGATCTCTCTGTCGGCTTTAAATACGAATTGGCCATTGAAAAATTCGACCTCGTCAGTGAAACAGCCTCTGTCATCTACCGGAGAGTAGACGTCCAATCCATATAAAAGACCTGCCTCATAATCTTCCTGTCCATGGCCTGGGGCAATATGAACACAACCTGTACCGGCCTCCAGCGTCACATGGCTGCCAAGAACAATGAGAGATTCACGGTTATACAAAGGATGAAAACATTGCTTGCCCTCGAGCGTCCCCGCCTCAATTTCAGCAAGAATGGAAAAGTCAGACAAACCAAAACTCTTCATGCAACCTTCGACAAGGTCTCTGGCTAAAATAAACACTTCCCCCTCTCCTGTGTCAACGGCAGCATAAACAAAATCAGGATGCAGAGCCACTGCCAAGTTTGCCGGAATAGTCCAGGGAGTCGTTGTCCATATAACGACAAAAACCTTTTTATCCGCCAAAACCGGAATTTCCAGGCCAAGATTATCCTTTAATGCAAATTTGACGAAAATCGACGGCGACGACTCATCCTTATATTCTATTTCAGCTTCGGCAAGCGCTGTTTTGCAACTGCAGCACCAGTAAATAGGCTTTTTGCTCCTGAAAAGGCCTCCTTGCAGCGCAAACTTCCCGCATTCCCGCGCTATTATGGCTTCATATTCATAGTTCATTGTCAAATAAGGATTCCCCCATTCGCCCATGACTCCGAGCCGTTTGAACTCTTCCCGTTGAATATCAATATATTTTTCAGCATATGACCTGCACAACCTGCGGAACTCGCCATGGGAAATTTCCTTTTTCTTTAAGCCGACTTCTTTGTCAACATTATGCTCAATAGGAAGTCCGTGGCAATCCCATCCCGGCACATATACAGCGTTAAAACCGGACATCTGCTTTGATCGTATTATAATATCTTTTAAAATCTTATTCAGAGCCGTGCCTATATGAATATTACCGTTGGCATATGGAGGACCGTCGTGTAAAATAAAGGTTTTACGGCCTTTGGACTCAGTTCTGATCTTATCGTATAAACAGCTTTCTTCCCATTCCGCTAACTGCTCCGGCTCACGTTTAACAAGACTTGCCTTCATGGGAAACTTTGTAACCGGAAGATTGAGCGTTTTTTTATAATCCATATTTTCTCCGAAATCGGTCTTTATTTTTCAACTAAAATAAAAAAATTACTGATAAAACCATTATATGTCAAGTAAATAGAAATCCCCAAACAGGCACAATTTCAGGCATAGTTTATGAAATGAGACCTTTGCAAAACACCAATATTGTCATTGCGAGCGAAACGAAGCAATCTCATAACATGTTGATAATCCACAAGATTGCTTCGTCGCTTCGCTCCTCGCAATGACTAAAACAGCAGTTATGCAAAGGTCTCAAAATAGGCATAAAGAAAGGGGCCGGTCAAAATAGCCGGCCCCTTGATTCTATGGTGCCCGGGACGAGACTTGAACTCGTACAGAGACTAAGCTCCGAGGGATTTTAAGTCCCTTGCGTCTACCAATTCCGCCACCCAGGCAAAAAAGCTTAGTTATTTTTTAAAAATATTAATTTAATTTTTCAAAAATTGCAAGCCAAACAAACTTAATTGAACTCGTAAAAAGTAAAAAAATCCAGTCAATCCTGTAAATCCTGTCCAATAAGCCTCCTAATCCCTGACCTCTGACCCTCTATTAATCCTTGTCAAACAATATGTCATCTGATAATTTGTTACAATGCAAAAATCATCCGATAGCCCAATATTAATTCTGGCTTCCAAATCTCCGCGACGCCAATATCTTTTAGAACAGGCAGGGCTTTGCTTTTCTGTTATCCCGAGCGATTTTGACGAAAAGTCTGTATCTTTGTCTCCACCTGAAGCTTATGTACCTGAAACTTATGTAAAGGTTCTGGCAGAAAAAAAGGCTCATGATGTGTCAAAAAGGTATCCTAAAAACTGGGTTATCGGAGCTGATACAATTGTACTCATAGGCGACACCATCCTCGGCAAGCCCGGCTCAAAAGCAGAGGCAAAATCAATGTTAAAATGCCTTGGCGGTCAAGTCCATAAGGTGCTGACCGGCTATTGCATATGCTGCGAAGCCAAGAATAAAGGCTTTTCAGAAACAATAAAAACCGAAGTTCTTTTTAAAAATCTGGCTGACGAGGAAATCGAGTGGTATATTAATACAAAAGAACCTTTTGACAAGGCAGGAGCGTACGCCATTCAGGGACTCGGCACCTTTCTGGTAAAAAGCATCAACGGGTCTTATACAAACGTCGTGGGACTGCCTGTTTGCGAAGTCATTGAGTTTCTTATAAAGGAAGGGGTTGTGGGTGTCGGGGGCCGGGAATCAGAAGGTGAGAAAATGAGAAGGTGAGAGGATAGAGCGGAGAGCAGAGAGCGAATTAAAAGATGAACGTCGAACATCGAACGTCCAACATCGAATTTTGAATATGGTGTCGCTTTGCTTCTCAATTTAGTATAAAAGCGAATGAGCAACAAACAACGGACTAAATCCCCTCTAACAAGAGGGGTGGACGCGGAGCGGACGGGGTGTGTAAAAATGGAGGTTGGAGCTTGAAGAAAAGATTGGAAAATATAATGGATAGGATAAAAACCGCCGCTCTTTCATGCAAAAGAAAGCCTGAAAACGTCCGGCTTGTGGTTGTAAGCAAAACCGTGCCAACTGACAGAGTAAGAGAGGCAATTAACGCGGGAGTTACAACCCTTGGCGAAAATTATATCCAGGAAGCGAGGGAAAAGTTCAACGCTCTGTCATCTTACAATGTGTCATGGCATTTTATCGGCCACCTGCAAACTAATAAGGCAAAGTATGCTGTAAGGCTCTTTGATCTCATTCATACTGTAGATTCTCTTAAACTGGCGCTTGAATTAAATAAACAGTCAAAAAAAATAAATAAAATCCAGCAAATTCTGATACAGATAAACATCGGCAAAGAATCTTCAAAATCAGGAGTATATAAACAGGATGCGCTGAAGCTGATAAAAGAAATAAGCGGTCTTGAAAATCTGGCCGTCAAAGGGCTTATGACAATGCCCCCGTTTTTTGACAATCCTGAAAAGGTTCGCCCATATTTTTCAGCCCTTCGCAACCTGCGCGATCACATAAAGGAGGAGGCCGTGGGAAATGTATCAATGGAAGAACTGTCCATGGGTATGACGGGTGATTTCGAGGCCGCCATAGAGGAAGGGGCAACCCTTGTCCGGATAGGAACCGCAATTTTTGGAAAAAGAAATTGAAAATTTTGCTTCACATATGCTGCGCGCCCTGCGCAATATATCCGGTTAAGATTCTCCGTAAGCAAAACATGGAAGTCATGGGTTTTTTTTACAAACACAACATCCATCCTTATCAGGAATGTGTAAAAAGGCAAAAGGCTCTGCACTCTTATGCAGAGTCAATTGATCTTCGCGTCGTTTATCAGGAAGGTTACGATCTTGAAGGCTTTATTCAAAATGTTGTATTCAGGGAATCAGAGCGTTGTTTTTACTGTTATTATGACCGCCTGAAGTCAACTGCCCTTGTGGCAAAACGCGGCAAGTTTGATTATTTTACATCCACCCTTTTATACAGCAAGTTCCAGAAGCATGAGATGATAGAATCAATAGGGGAATCAATCGGCAAAAAAGTGGGCGTTCCATTTTATTACACAGATTTCCGCATTGGATGGAAACAGGGAATCGAGGAGTCAAAACAACTCGGCATGTACCGGCAGCATTACTGCGGTTGTATTTACAGCGAAAAAGAAAGATACTATAGGCCAAATCAGGTTCACAGTTCCAGGGTTCACGGTTCAAAGTTAAAAAACGATCAACCCTGAAGTCAGATGAACCAGCAATCAGTAACCTTGAACCCTTGAAGGGATGAACATCGAACATCGAACGTCCAACATCGAATTTTGAATGGGAAAAGATGAAGAAACAGAGTTTAAAAAACCTGAACTATTAGATGATATTTTACAGGAAACAGAGGAATTAATTAAGATTTTCGTTACGAGTATCAAAACGGCTGAAAAGAAACCACGCCTTGGCGTGGTTGAATGTTCGGTATTGGGTGTTTGTTTTTTCATTCGATGTTGGAATAATTTGAGGAGCGGAGCGACATCATTATTCGACGTTGGACGTTCAATGT
>JAUWQO010000122.1 GCA_030610995.1 Desulfobacterales bacterium | reverse complement strand
TTAAGGGATTAAGGGATTAAGGGATTAAGGGATTAAGGGATTAAGGGATTAAGGGATTAAGGGATTAAGGAATTGAGGAATTGAAATCAACAGAATACCTTTAATTCCTAAATCCCTAAATTCCTAAATTCGCAATTAAGCGAAGCGAATCCCTAAATTCCTAAATTCGCAATTCCTCAATTACGTTGTTATTTTAAAATTCTGATGATTTTGGGTTTATATGCATCTTTCTTGGCTAAATCCTTTCCTTTTGTTTTAACAAAGAAAAAGGCAGCAAGTAGAAATAATAAACCAACAAGCATCGAAAATATTGATCGATCATAATTAAATATAGGCGCGATTTTATCGCCGATAACCCCCCCGAGGATTAAAAATAAAACCGGCACCATATAAACGAGAAAAGATACTTTTAATAATGAAGATGTTTCAAAGCTGATAGTAACCCTGTCATCGACCTTTGCCTTTGCAATATTTATTACTTCAACCTCCACATCATCATCAGACCCTCCCACAGTATCACAGAAACCTTTTGCCTTGCATGACTCACAGGCCGCGGATTTAGTGCATTTAACCCATGCTGTGGACGAATCAACCTTTGTTACAACACCTTCTTGAGTTGCCAAAATATTAACCTTTCTTTAAAAACAATCATGAAAGCAGGAAAACAGAGCGTCCACCCCTCTTGTCATAGTGGCTTGGCGAGCGGAGTGAGCTTTGCATAGCCGTGAATCAACGATGCATAAGAAATGCCTAAGTTTCTTATAACTCTGAATTTTTGAACCTGTGAACGATTACTAAACAGATCCTATGTGAAAAAAAACTATAGTCCATAGCTGAATGTGTTATCAGTTTGATTTTTTAAGCTAAAGGCTAATTTCTAAAAGTGGCTACCAACTTAAGGCGGGACACTTTGTAATTTTAATAAATTTTGTAGGGTGCATTCTATGCACCATAGTGGTGCATAGAATGCTACAGATATGTTATATTAATTTTGTACAATAGATATTTTACGATAATCAAGAACAAAAAGTTCGAAAATGTTCCGCCGTAAGTTGGTAGCCCTAATAGCTAACAGCCTGACTATAATTTCAGGTGTTTTGAGTTTTCGTTCAGACACTATTTTGATACCGGCTTGTATGTGTATAGGTTGGGTTTTGAAACTTTAGCGGCAGCATGTGCGAGGAAATTTATGTTTATAGACAGGACGGAGACCTTTGCATTATATTGAAGTTGCAAAGGTCTCAGTGTATTTACTATTTTAAGCCATTCCTTTGAATGCAAAAAACGCAAGAGCGAGCATTCCGGCGGTTACAAGCCCGATAGCGGTATCTTCGAGCGGTTTTGGGACCCTGGCCAGGAGTATGCGTTCACGCACTCCCGCAAAAAGAACAAGGGCAAGACCAAAACCTGTCGCATAACTAAATGATGTGACAAGGCTCTGGATAAATGTATATTCTTCATTGATATTTATCAGGCAAACCCCCATTACAGCACAGTTTGTTGTAATCAGCGGCAAAAAGATTCCAAGACCTTTATATAGCGCTGGAATGCTCTTTCTTAAGAACATCTCAACAAACTGTACAAGGGAGGCTATTACAATGATAAAAGCAATAGTTCTAAGATATTCAAGTTTGACCGGTTTTAAAATATATGCGTCGATAAGCCATGTTATTGCGCCGGCCATAACAAGAACAAAGATTACAGCCATACCCATCCCAATTGCTGTCTCCATTTTCTTTGATGTTCCCATAAAAGGACAGCAACCCAGATACTGGGCAAGCAGAATGTTGTTGACAAGGATGCAGCTTATCGCAAGGAGTACATAATCGCCCATTAGATTTTCTCCTATTTATTTCCTGCAAGGTTCATTAAAGAGAGCATGAGCCCAAGACACACAAATGCGCCGGGCGCCTCGACCATGAATGTAAATGGCTGAAACGATGGCCCGAATACAGACATTCCGAAAAAGGTGCCGCTTCCAAATACCTCTCGTAAAGCGCCGAGAGCGGTCAGGGAAATTGTAAACCCGATACCTATTCCAAACCCATCCACTATTGAACGGACAGGACCGTTTTTGTATGCAAATGCCTCGGCGCGTCCAAGTACTACACAGTTAACGACAATAAGTGGTATGAATATTCCAAGCTTTAAAAAAAGCGGATATGCATAAGCCTGCATAAGAAGTTCCACCACGATAACAAATGTGGCGATAATAACGATAAAACAGGCTATTCTTACTTTTGAAGGAATTATGTTTCGCAGCAACGAAACCAGCATATTTGAACATACCAGAACAAAGACTACAGCCACTCCCATTCCCAGCCCATTTTCTACAGATTTAGTAACGGCAAGCACGGGACAGAGGCCGAGCACAAGCCTGAAAGGTGGTATCTCATCCCACAAACCTTTGGTGAATTCCTGAGTGATAGTCTTAGCCATCTTTTTCTCCCTACTTAAATTCCTGTATTTTCTCAGCAATCTGAGGTTTTAAACGTTTATAAATTTCTGTGGCATCTGTTACGCCAACGCAAACACCACGTGATGTAACAGTGGCACCGGAAATGGCATCAATCTCTCCGCCGTCCGGTTTGACCTTGCAGGGTTCAATTGCGGCTAATCCCTTGAATTGATTGGGAAACTTAGGATCTGTCTGTGCCTTGGAACCTATGCCTGGTGTTTCGCTGTGGGTGGTTACACCCATACCGATAATCTTGTCGTCATCTATGTTTACACCAACCATAAGGCCCATATCACCGCCGAAACCCTTTCCAACGCCTTCAAATGCCACAGTATTGGCTTTTCCGTCAAATATACCCACAAAGAAACTTCTTTCAATGTCTCCGTCCTTGATTTTAAAGCGGTCAACAATAGGATCATTGGAACATCCCTCAAGAATATTCCTTATTGCAGGCCCTTTAACAAAGACTAACTGCTGGTATTCGATTTTTTCCATTGTTCCGCCGCGTATTGCGGCAAGAAGGCCTCCCGAGAAAGAGCTAAGCACAGTTAGAACTACGATCATTTTTATTATTTCACGCATTTTAAGCTGCCTTTCCAATCGCTTTTGGTTTGATCTTATCTAAAAGCGGGCTCGTAAGGTTCATAATCAGGATCGCAAAGATCACGCCATCAACATAGACGCCAATATTTCTGATGAGCACGGTCAAAAAACCTGCGCCCACGCCGTAAATAAGCATGGGAATAAAATTGACCGGTGAAGAGGAATCTTCGGTTGCAAGGAAAAAGGCGCCGATCAAAGTATAACCTGCAAAAAGATGGATAACCGGGCCCGCGTAACGCGCAGAATCGGTCATATTAAATATCAGAGCGGTTATAAAAACGCCGGCTAAAAAGGAAAGAGCTATTTCCCACCTGATGATTCCTCTGATAATGAGATAGATTCCGCCGGCAATAAGGCCAAGTCCAAATGTCGAACCTATTCCTCCAGACTGTTTGCCCATTAAAAGATCGCCAGCGTTGAATGAATCAACAGCAGATACGCCGAAATGTTTCAGGGCGGCAAGGGGATAGACCATGGCAAAATCGAAATCGTAATTCATAAGAGCTTCGTTAAAATCAAATAAATCTTTCCATGATATCATGAGAATGGCAATGGCAACAACTACGGGGTTAAAAGGATTGGCTCCGATTCCGCCGTAAATCTGTTTCCCGATAACAACGGCAACAAATGTTCCAAGTATTACCAGCCACCACGGCGCTGTTGCAGGTAAAAGCATGCCGAATAACATGCCGATAATGGCTGCGCTGCCATCTCCAATTGTATTTGAACGTTTTGTTACACGACGGAACACAAATTCCCAGATAATTGCAGAGGAGATGGAAAGTGATATAACACCGACGGCCGGCATGCCATAGAAAATGATGCCAAGTAGTATTGCAGGGAGAGCCGCAAGCGCAATATTATAATTTCGTGTAGATATTTTGCTTCCATCGTGCCAGAAAGGGGCATGTGAAACTATGAATTTGTTAGTATCAACCATGTTGTTATCAACCATTAGTTGCCTCCGCTGTATTTGCCCTGCCAAGCTCATATTTTGCCGACCTGATATACTGGAATATCGGCATTCCAGACACACAGACATAACTGCAAAGACCGCATTCAATACATGAATACAGGTCATACTGATCTGCAGCTTCTTCATAATGTCCGCCTTCAAGCAACCGGACAAGCATGTCAACCTGAATATTTGCAGGGCATACTCTTACGCAGTCGCCGCAGTTTGTGCACGGGTAATCTGAAATAACAGGTATGTCATCTCTATCCTGGACGATAATAGCATCGGTGTCAGTCTGAACCGGATGATCCCCTGAATAGACAGAGGAGCCTGTCATGGGGCCGCCGAATATTATCCTGTCATTTTCGTTCAAAGTAATATTCAAAGCCTTGAATATATCGCTTGCCGGTGTTCCGATTCTGGCTGATACAAGTGATTTAGAGCCATCTTTTTTAACAAGAGTAAAGATTTTTGTTACAGGTATTTGGCCGCTGTTAAAAGCATTTCCGATAGATGCAACTGCTTCAGCGCTGATAAAACATACCCCGATATCTTCAGGGTTTTTCCCGGCCGGCACCACTTTGCCCAGGATGTTTTTCATAATAAGATGTGGGAGCGCTGATGGATATGTATCGTTAACCTGATTTACTTTTTCACCTATCGCGGAGACTTTAAGCATCTGGCTCTGTGAAGCGACCATTATTATATTATTAATTTTGGTTGCTGTTTTCAGAATACTTATTCCATTTTTTATTGCATCGATATCGGATTTAACAACATGCTGGTTTGTTGATATTAATAAATCACTGTCAGCACAACAAACAACGATGGTATTTATAGATTTGTTTTTGTCGGAAAACAGCTTAACCGGAGGGTTGCCCGGAGCAAACGCAAGAAAATTTTTGACGGTTTCAAGAGTGGCATCCTTTGATCCGCCCGCGGCGGACTTGAACTCATCATCTATTTCTTCATCATCAGCCACTTCAATTGCGATGGCAGTATAAGATCGGCCAAAGTCACCTATATAAGAGGATATTGATGATACTTTTCCTGTAACACTTGAAACAACATATTCATCACTTTCCTTGTAGACTAAAAGCTTCTGGCCGGTCTTAACAACCGCCTTTTTTTTCAATAACAGCTTCTTTTTGTCAAAAGGACTGTTTGATAAAAGGGTAATTTCTTTTGAGGTCGGGATTTGTTTAAAGGAAGGCGTATCTTCAAGAGATCCATATTCAAGTCGTGGTTTTGATAAACCGATAAACGATCTTTTTATCATAGCTCAACCTTTCTAAGTTCTCAACTCGTTCGCTTCGCCTGAGTGCTATCAATGGCGGTCAGGCCTATCTGTCAGTCAATACAGGCGAAGCGGACGGTTTTTTTTATTTAATTTGACGATGTCCACAGTTAAAGGGCACAAAAAAAAGCAGATGGCAAAAAAGCTATCTGATAGGGCCTTCGGCCACCTTTAGCCAATGGCTAATAACCAATAGCCAAAGGTAAAGTAAAGCTTTCTATTACATTACATGGCATAATTCACATTTTTCAGGGCCTGCTTCTTCCTTATGACAGCCGATACATTGTGTATGAAATGCATCAGTCCTGCTTAGAACATCTTCGTCCTGGCTTTCAGGCTCATGACATTCTCCGCAGGGTTGGGGATCTGTCTCACCTTCTTCAAGATTATGATGACAGTCACTGCATGAGATGCCGTAACCTGATTCTACTGTATGTGTCTTGTGATCAAAAAAAATCTTTCCTGCAACACACTTAAACATTAACCTGACCGGTTGATCCGGCGCCTTAGCAGAAAAAGCAGCATAACTTAGAACACCCACAACCAACAAAATAATAGCCAGGCCGTAAGCTATCTGAAGTTCTTTGTTAGAGATCATATTTAATTCTATCCTTTCAAAGTGTAGTTATATAAGTGGGTGTGAAAAAAATCTGAGTTCCCGTACCATAATGTAAAAAAGCTTTCAAGACTTTTTTATAAAAATAATGTAACTTGTCAAGTATTTTGTAAATAAATGCGCTTCAGGTATAAATATAAACCAGGAAAAACCAACTAGTTTCACCACGAAGCACACAGAGATCACAGAGAAATATAAGGAGAAAAAATAAATTCATTTACTCTGCGATCTCTGTGGTAAATCTTTACAATTCCAGATAATTTGCATAAGGCTAAAATATTACAAAATAATAAAATGTTTTTGGGAGCCTGAAAAATCCGGCAAAGTAGTATTTTAAAGGATGATCCGATAGCTCTATGTTATAACTTACTGTTATTTAGGCTAAATTTAACACTAATAATGTTTGCGCCCTTGATATAATTTGGTTGAATTATCTTTTTTCACTTGACAATATCGGCAGTTCATTATATTTGCGGCCAATTATGTCTTTATTTTAAATTTCACTTCTTGTTCTTGAGACAGATCTACATAAATGTAAAAGAAAGAAAGTGATGAAATCAACTATTTTCCCCGGCGGTCTTTGTTCAAAGTTTTTGTCAAATCAATATCCTACAAGCCATGTGGGTAACTTCTCAATAAGTTCTTGCATCGACTCTTGGATTCCCGCCTCCGCGGGAATGACAATCTCATCTAATCACCCGTCATTCCCGCGTAGGCGGGAATCCAGATAAATGGGGAAATACGAGTTTCAAATAACTAAATCATAACCTTTTGATATGATTGACAAGTTATTTTCGGTTACAGTGCCGCAGAGCGGCATAACTTAGCTTTTTACGAAATCGGCAAAATTAGGAGGCGGCGAATTTTATGGGACCTATATTGAATGCGGTGTTGGCAATGGGCGGCATCGGTCTGGTGCTGAGTGTTGTACTGGGAGCTGCGTCAAAAGTTTTTTATGTCTATGTTGATCCAAAGGTTGTTGCTGTAGATGAGTGCCTTCCCGGCGCAAACTGTGGAGGATGCGGCTATGCCGGTTGCAGTGATTGCGCTGTTGCTATGGTGGCAGGCAAAGCCCCGCCCAATGCCTGTAAGGCCGGCGGCGATGATGTGACAGACGCGGTTGCCGCTGTCCTCGGAGTATCCGCTGAAGCCGCCGAAAGGGATATAATCAACATATTTTGCAAAGGCACCCTTAGCGCTGCAGAACGAAAATACAATTACAAGGGGGTATTAGACTGCCGGGCGGCGGTTCTGCTTTCAGGAGGAGACAAAAGTTGTATGTATGGCTGCCTTGGTCTTGGCACCTGCGTTGCAAATTGTCCATTCGGCGCCTTAACAATGGGAGAAGATGGTCTGCCTGTAGTAAACGAAAACTTATGCACTGGTTGCGGCACATGTGTAGATATCTGTCCTCGCCATATCCCCACGTTGATAAAAGAATCACAAAAAGTCGCAACTCTTTGCAGTTCTCATGATGGCGGAAAAATTGTTAAGGCAATATGCGACGTTGGCTGTCAGGGCTGTGGAAAATGTAAAAAAGCATGCCCGGAAAAGGCTATAATAGTTGAGAAATTCCTGGCAATAGTTGACGGTGAAAAGTGCACGGGATGCGGCGACTGCTTTGAAGATTGTCCAACCGGAATTATTCAGAGCCTGGTAGCCGCTTAACATTACCAGGAGTTGGCTGAGACCTCTTGACCCATTAAACTTAGGAGAAAAAAAGATATGAAGATTCTAATTGCTTTAGATGAATCCGATTATGCTAAAAAAGTTGTTACTTATGTTGCTTCTACCGTTAATCCCGCGGCGAATATAACCTTGTTTAGCGTATTGCCGACAATATCTTCAAGGCTGGAAAAAGAGATCGGGCAGCCGTTATTTTCAGAAAAGGTTGTTGAACTGAAATGGATGGTCAGTGAGGGAAAAAAGAAGGCGGAATCAACGATGGAGGAATGCCGGGCCATTTTAAGGAATGCGGGATTTTCTGACGACACCGTTGAAGTAAAGATACAAAACAAGCTTGTTGGGATTGCCCGGGATATCATAGCAGAGGCAGAAAAAGGAAAATACGACACAGTTGTGGTGGGACGTAGAGGGTTGTCCGCCACTGCTTCTTTTGTATTGGGAAGCGTATCCAATAAGATTGTACAGAATATAAAAGATTGCACTGTCTGGGTTGTTGAATAGGGACATGTAGAGACCTTTGAATAACGAACCTTTTCTGTCATTCCCGCGAAGGCGGGAATCCAGAAGCACCACCGAAGTAGTCAGAAATACTGGATTCCCGCCTTCGCGGGAATGACGAGTGCCTGGTACGATATTTCACGCATGACACGACACTAGTGGGGAAATCAGCTAATATGTGTGTGGGAACGGTTTTTTTCAGTCGCGACAGTCGCGGGGTGAAACTACCGCCCCACAAAAATGTCTGCAATATTCATGCCGTTTTTATGCAAAACTCGTATCAGCCTGATTTTATGTTATTTTGCTCACAATGGAGTCGCTGAATAACCCATGGCGTGGATACGAAGTGTTCAATTATTGGGCACTTATTGGATGGTTTTTGAGAACATATTTATATTATTAGATAATGTTATGTGCAATAATTAAACATCATTGTGTAGGCTTTATTCACATCGAACGAGGAGGCTTGCACCCGCTGGTTATTAGCGAAATCCGGTTCATCGTGGATTGGTGTGAAAAATCGTCTAATCTATGTGTGGGAGCGGCTTTCCAGCCGCGACAATCGCGGCTGGA
>JAUWQO010000077.1 GCA_030610995.1 Desulfobacterales bacterium | reverse complement strand
GGGGAAGTTAAACCATTTGAGTTTGGAGCAAAAACAAAAAGCCTGGGAACTGATAGAACAGTTCCTGAATCCTAAAACCTCGGAGAAGAGTGTTACCCTCTCTTTGTAATTTTGTTCGAATTTTAATTGACCTATTACAATTATATAGTTTCTGACTATTCCCACAGATTTCATGATATAATATTTTTTTGAATCGAATATGGTTCTTTTTAAAAAATCACAAAAACATAATCCTTAATACCGTTCTTTATAGAGAAAAACAAGTGAGAATTAACTACCCCCGCATCAGGCAATAGGGTATCAAAGCAGGATTTTTTTTAAAATAGTAGAGAAGCACAAACCGTGGGATATTACCAAAAAAATGAGCGTGATGTCCGTTTGATTATATAATCATTATTATCACGATGTGCGAAATTGTAGAAAGCAGGATTTTTGTCGGGGCTAAAATTTGTTAACATGTGATTGATTATGATTAACCAACAAGCATGTCTGATAATGGATTTTGTGATTATGTAAGAAAAACGGACAATCACGTGGGGCGTACCTCGGTCAAAAAAAACCAAAAAGAAGTCGGTGGGAGAAATTGAATAAATGACTATGTTCCTGTCATTAATACTTTGGCTTGCCTAAAAGCATAAAAGGCCGAATATGGACATCTGGGGGCTTCTGAAAGGCATTTTGGAAAGATAAGTGAGAAGTAATAAAGTAGTAAAGTATATCGTCTAAATTTAACAAAGCATCCCATTTTATCAGTAATTTATTTAACGAGTTCCTAAACTACTTAAATTGTAAAATGGAGTCCTGCTTCATCGAGAAAGCCGATGCTTTCAATTTGTTCTTATGCGGAAATAAATAACTTAATATGAAGATGTGTGAATGGTTTTAACTAAAAATTTTTAGAAGAGTTGCTATGCTGACGCCAAGTTCCGTTGCCAATTTGAAGCATAGTTTAAAAAGGTCATTAACATTTGATGCGGTGTTGAGGCTACTTTTGAATTTTTCCAAGAAGCCTTTCTCTTTACTTCCATCTTCGAAATTAGGAATGGCTTCGTCAATTTTACTCTGAATATCCAGATACATTTGAATAGATTGACTTTGCTGTTGGGTCTGAGTAATTATAGTGCTTGGCATTCCACTGAAAGGAGCTGGTTCATCTGAAAAGTATTCAGCATGTAGCCTTGAAATTAAACCTCCCAGAGTTTGTCGATATGTTGACACTAAAACAATAGTATTATTCAATATCTCAAGCTTTATTAAGAATTTGTTATAGTTTTTACCTGCAATTTGGTTGAGTTCTTTTACCGCTTCATTATAACGCATCCAATCCGAATCATCAACAATGTCTCTGGCATCCCGACGTTTAGGCGTTTGAGAAAGATAGCCCTGAAATTCAGAGTATAATGGCCTTATTTTATCTTTTGTAGCTTCTCTTTCCATGATGATACATCCCTTAAAATTGTTTTAAAATAATTTGATATCATGATGCTTTGATTGAAGTCAATATTCTATAAGATTGATTATCAGTAGGAGAAGAATTGAATAAACGGCTATATTCCTGTTGAATTGTAAAGCGAAGTCCTGCTTTATCGAGATTTTCCTTTTCGCATTTGACAGGTGGTATGGGAGGAATGATGGGATAAGGTGATGATTATACAATATATTTATACTATTTTACTAAGGCATTTACCCTTTAAGTAAAGAGCGGGAGGATGCTTGCCTGGTTTGAGCACGGCAGAGGGAAGGGATGTTTGAGGAAGGAATTTCTGTATGTACGGAAACCTCGGAAGGATCGTTTGAACTCACCCGCACCAAAAGCAATGATGACTGTGCGTCCCTAAAGCCGCCCGTGCTTTTGGTGTCGGGTGCAGTGATTGGTTATGTGGTTTATTTCCCTGGGCGAAGCACCCAAAAAGGCTCATCAACCATCACACTAGAAGATAATACATCTGATGGTTTTTTGACAAAGAATATCCATTCGTTCTTAAAGTTCTTATCTGTTGGCGGATCTTTATATACCTCATTAAAGTCTGAACACATTAAACCTTTATATCCATCCTTTACGGTTTGATAATATTCTGTATCTAATTCCAACTCATTCGTGTTTGCATTTTCTGGAGCCTCAAACACAACAAAATATTTTGATGGTACATTCCCTTTGAGATGTTTTTGCAATGAGCTTGCATAGCGGTATAGGACTATTTTCTCTATTTTTGCCTCTGGATGTCTGTCTACCCATCGGTTGGCTTGCAATTTCAGAAATGAGAAATCCAAATTTTTGAACGATTCAGATGTTTCTATTCCACTGGCAATGTCAGTCTCTTCAGTATTACTGATTCCATTATCTAAAATAGATCCCTCTGTTTTTTTATCTTTTTTTTGTCTCCAAAGTATCATTATACCAATATTTAGAGCTGCTATAATTAAAACAAAAACAATATGTATAATATAAGTTGGCATAGTATAACTCTTTATGGTTTCCAGTAAAATTTTTGATATGTAAGCAAATGAGTACCAAATAGTGGTTGAAAGTAAATTTAATAAAACAATTTTTCTATTTTCTTTTGAAAATGGATTGAAGTTCAAACGCTATTCTCCATAGATTATAGGAACATAACAAGTTATTATACAGTTTCTGACTATTCCCACAGATTTCATCATTGTTGACCAAAAATTAGCCCAAAAACAGTTTTCCTAACTGTATATCATAACAATTTGGATATTAAACAGAAAACCGGATAACCCCATTGAAGGCTATCTCGCCAGAAGTTTTGAAGTTCAGACACCTTCATGATATCTTAAATTTTAGCCGAAGATAGTTCTTTCTAAATATAAAATCATAAAAACACCGTCCTCATCGTCCATACAATCATGCCAAGGAAAAAACAAGTAAGATTAATTCCACAGTTTACAGGTCGTTAGTCTAAAAATCCCTATAACCTCCCCAATACATTTACAATACCATCATTTTACTATATTATTCCCCCCTATAAATAAACGGCGGGATGCTACATACTGATTGTACCGGTTAGACAAGATGATAACTGTATACAGATTATTCTGATTGTATCGGAGAGACAACATGATAACTGTATACAGATTATATTTATTTACCGGGAAAGTAGTTGACAGATAGTTTCTGATACTTAAGACCGGTAGAGATGTTTAGAAATCCTAATTCTTTAAGTAAACATTTATATTTGATGATGGTAGGTCGTGAAGTTTGAAGCCACTCTGCGAAAGTTGAATCGGTTTCTTTTATTTTTCTTTTCCGGGATTGCTGTTCGATTAATAGTCTTAACCAGAGTATGAGGGCAGGCCCCATGTCATCGTATAATTCTTTGCGAATGAAATCCGAATAGATGAAAAATTGGTTACTGTCTCCAAGCTTTTCAGGTTGTTTAATTAGCATCTTGATTAAGTTTTGTATTTTACCGGCCAAATCAGCCTTATTTGCGTGGTTATAAGTGAGCAAAGGCAAGAACCTGTCTGCTTCATAGAAGTATTTTTCAGGTTCTTTCTCTGGCCCAAAAAGGTCTATTGAAGATATATCGAGAGTAGCATCAGATTTGAATATAATTTCCTTGGACGGTGAAGACGATAAAAAAGAGATACCAATAGGCTTGTCAGTTTGCTTTTGTATCTTTCTTGCCGCAGTTGACAGGTGTTTGAGAGAAAACCCGCTTATAATGTTTTGAAGGTTTTTGAGCTTATCAGCCGGGTCTTCATCCGGTTTCATGCCTCCAAGATAATATATCGTACAATCCAAATCTTTGGATATTTTATTGATACCGGCCTTGCCTGCAACATCCCAATCATAAGCGACTATAATGTTTTTTATGTTTAACTGTTGTAAAAGGGATATTGATTCATCAGTGAGGCGAGTACCAAGGGTTGAGACTACAAAAGGTTTAGCTGTATCTTGTAGCAGTCTATAAAAAGCGAAATAATCAAAGATGCCTTCCACTATAATAATAGTAGAATAGTATTTAATATATCTTGCAGCCTTATCAATACCATATAACCATCCTTTTGTGCATATCTCTGTATCCTGTTTCTGCTGTTTAATCCAGTGTGTTCCTCTGTTGTCTGGCCGTCTTCCCATAAAACCGTGAATCTTGCCGTTAATGTCGTGAATCGGAAATGTAATCCGGCCTGCAAAGAAATCCCCATATGCTTTTGTAAATGGGTCTGTGCGTGTGAAATCTATTTGCTGCATATAATAGCCGTATCCTCTAACTGATTCATCATTAAGCAGACGTAATAATCCAGCCCTTACAAATGGGTCAAAGGTTTTGTAATCTTCATTGAACCTGTCCAGATAGTTGTAAATTAAAGCCCTGCCTGTGTATTTCTCATTTGCAAAAGGTGAAGCATAGCCTATATTAAACTTTTTGATTAAGTCTATGTCCAGCCCCCTGCGATAAAGATATTTGAGCGCCTTATCCTCTTTTTGCAGTAAGAATTTATGGTAAAAGTCTGCTGCCTCATGCAAGGCTGTTATAACATCTTTATCAAGTTCTTTTGGCTCAACAAAATTGACCGGCTCATCAGGCTTATTTTTCTGGTCGGGCATAGAAATTATACCATCATAAGGAACAAAATCAGTAATGCCCATAAATTCTGCAAATGTTTCCTGTGCCTCCCTGAAACTACATTTATTAACTTTTATAATAATGTCATAAATATCCCACTCCGTGTTACACGCTCCAAAACAGTGGAATCGAACTTCATTTTTACTGTCTACATATACTCTGAAGCTGTCTTTCCTGTCCTTATGGAATGGGCAATATGCACTATGTCGTTCCCTGTCAGTGGGCTTAAAGCTTATATTTAAAAGATTTTCAGCATAAGCGATAACACCATTAATGTATCTGGCGGATTTCAACTCTTTATATGTTGTCATAATCAATACCTATATTTTACGTCCAATAACGGTGCAGTTTACCATATGATTATTACATATTTTAACTGTAAAAAAAATACATAGCATGGAAAATGTGTTATTGAAGACTGTAACGCTGTATTATACTGTAATTACTATACTATTATACTATGTTAAAGATTGAAGCGGGGCTGAATGGGAAAGTATAAAACACTTTGCTTGGGTACCAAAGACACGCTTTTCCATAAGTCTTATATTTGTCTCAAATCCTGAAAAATTATTTTAAGTTGTTTTTGATTTTTTCCTTGGTGTAAATTTGGTGTAAATTTGGGGTAAAAAATTTTGATTTTGAATGGGATTATTGAACTTATTTTGTTTATTGAAGATTGAAAGAAAGGGTCTAACTGCTTTAAAATTAAGAGGAAAGCCCGACATATCACTATTTGCGGAAAATGCGGTGTGCCTAATTCGACTCCCGCCGCCTCCACCACGCTTCGCCCTTCGGGCTTCGCGTGGCAGGCCTGTCCTGCGTAGTTCGACAGAACGAAGCGGGGCTAAATTTAAGCCCTGGAAATTAATCACCTATCTTGCATTCAGCAACCGATCCAAAGCCCTGTCGTTTGAAAAATATCTAAAATCCCATTCTGGAAAAGCTTTCGCAAATAAACGGCTTTGGTAATATTAAACCTCCCTCTATCCAGGTCTTTGCCAAAGAGCGGCTATAACTTTTTTATTCGCTTCAAGCAAAAACCGCTTTAAACGCTTAAAAAAAATCATGAATTCCTGCTCCCAATGCCGACGGTGAAAAAGCCATTGCGCTAATGTCCATCTTATCAAGACAGAATAATGTAAGAGGACGCGGTTCGAAAAAGTCTGGAGCACCCGAAGTTTCAAACCAAAGGTCGCTCGCAGGAATCGAATTATAGAATTACTGTCAAAAAAGATGAAAAAACCAGGGAATCGCTGTACGGATTATCAGGGGGCGGAATCTGTGCTCTTCGATTTCATAATCCGAATTATCGGATGGGCGTAGTTGTAGAAAGCAGGATTTTTGTCGGGGCTGAAATTTGACGAACTCGTAAAAAGTCAAAAACATACGCTTTTGTCATTCCCGCGAAAACGGGAATCTATAACTAATTGAGAATGCTTGTCCTCGACCTGATCGGGGACTGGATACACGTTTTCACGGGAATGACCATTTAGGCTATTTCTGGTAAAATTCAAAGGTCTCACAAAGTCACCAGGATTATACAATTCTTAATGTACCGTAATTTCTTTGTATTTAAACCTATCTGTGTTCATCTGTGTGAATCTGTGGCTGAATAGTTACAGTTGTTTTTGATTTGTTTTTATAGGAAATAGCATTTTGAACCAGGGCATTGGCCCAAAAAGGTGTGCCAAGAGCATGAATGTGGGTATATGTTGCCAGCACATTTTTATAACAAACGCCGTCTTTTTTATTAATAAAGCCCGTCCCCCTTTTCATGCAAAAAACCAGGTCCCTGTCATCGCCCATCCATTTTAACACCTGCGAATAGTGAAATTCATGGCCTCTGATCTCGGCGCCGACAGCAAAATAGGGGTTTTCCCTTTCTACTGTAATGATTGTGTATCCATGCCCCTGCGGTCTTTTGGAAAAACCAAAAACAATCGGCAAAACACCGGCCATGGGGTACGATTTGCCGTTCAGGACAAGCTCCTCTCCTAAGTACATCAATCCGCCGCATTCGGCATATATTGGGAGGCCGTCTTCTGCTAATGACTTGATTTTATGTCTGAATCCAAGATTTTGCGTTAGTTCCTCTGCATGTGTTTCTGGAAATCCGCCGCCAATATATAATGCATCAACCGGTGGAATTGAATCGCTTGTAAGAGGGCTGATAAACACAGCCTCAGCGCCTAATGAAATAAGAGCTTCAATATTTTCCGGATAGTAGAACTGGAATGCCGAATCCCTGACTATGCCTATTCTCGTTGCTGGTTGCTCGTTGCTGGTTGCTCGTTGCTGGTTGCTCGTTGCTGGATGTTGAATGATGGATGATTTGGCGGCTTGATTTGCGATTTTCTCTATTGCGGTTAGATCAAGATACTGCGATGCTGTTTGAGAAGCGGCTGCAATGGAATCTTTTGCCCACCCATGTTCAGGCATTGGAATGAGCCCCATGTGTCTTTCAGGAAAATTCTGCTTGCCCAGTTTAGGCACAGCGCCTAATACAGATATGCCACAGTAGTGTTCTATGCTTTTGCGGAGTATATTCTCATGCCTTGGCCCGGCAATGCGGTTTAATATAACCCCGCTTATCTTAACATCCGGATCGAACTGCATGCAGCCGGAAACAACCGCAGCCATAGTTCTTGTGGTTTTTGTGCAATCAATACACAAAACAACCGGCGCTTTAAGCAGCTTCGCCAGCTCGGCAGTGCTGGTGCTTCCCTCAACATTCAGGCCGTCATAAAGCCCGCGGTTGCCTTCTATAACCGCAATATCTCTGTTTATGGAATGTGAAAGGAATGAATTAAGGACTTGATCTTCTTTTATCATGAAGGTGTCCAGATTATAGCAGGGTCTGCCTGCCGCAAGTGCCAGCCAGCCGGCATCAATATAATCAGGACCTTTTTTAAAAGGAGCTACTTTTTTCCCAAGATTAGTCCATGCGGCAATAATCCCAATAGACAGTATGGTTTTTCCCGCTCCTCCCCGCAAAGCCGCAATAATAATTTTGGGAATGTCCATATATAAACTTAGTTCGCTTTGCTCACAATTGGTCGAGTGGTTGATTTGTCGAGTAGTTCAAGAATCCTTACAACTCGACGACTCGACTATTTAACTACTCGACTAAAGTCACAGGAATTCCCACGCCATGGCGTGGTAGAAATTCCGAGACGTTATGGTTCAAAAAGAAAATGGCATAAGACGCAACGCAAGCTTAAAAATAATTCAAAAAGCCTTACGCCTTATGCCACACAATAAGAGATCTTTGAAAAACACCCTGTCTTGTGAGATTGCTTCGTCCGCCAAAGTGCTTTGGCGGAGCGGACTCGCAATGACAATATGGGTATTTTGCAAAGGACTCAATAAAATCTATTTTTTATTACAGCGCAAAATGTTAAAAAAGTCTCAAAATCAATGGTTTGAACCCCAAGGCAAGCCCTGGACCCTGTTCCGCAGCAAGCTGCGGGGAATCAGATCCACAAACGAGATTGAAAATCTTTTAGTCCTCGCCTTCGCCGGCAGACTGTTTGCCGGCCCCTTTAAGCCCATACATCGACGTGCTTCCGCTTGACCAGTATTCAAGAACTTCATCTATTACCATCGCGTTTATAAACTTTTTCGCAGCCCTGGGCTTTTCATCAAGTATTTTCGCAAGGTCATTAAAATAAAATTTTGACTTTGTTTTTGCTTTCTTTTTCAGCGCTGCAACAATTTTTTCGGTTGCTTCAGCTTGATCCATTATCTTGCCCCTTTTCTATTCAAAGCAGGGAACACGGTTTGTGTTCCCTGCCGGTTATATATATATCTTAATCTTTAGAACTTAAAGTTTGTTGTCTGACGCCATGTATAGTAAGCAGGATCGCGGAAATCATCGATAAGATGATGGGTAAATTCAAGTTCACATTTCTCAAAAAATCTTTCCCATCCGATTCTTTCTGCCCACTGGCCGAGACGTTCATACTTATTGGCATCCTTTGAGTATGCATCGACCATTCTCTTAATTGTAGCGGTCATGGTAGGCCAGCGCGGCTGTTCGTTCGGGATAAAAGCCACTACGACCTTGGAGAACTTCGGTGCGTCTCTCCTGTTGGAAATCTTACCACCCGCCATCAGCACTATTCCGTCGCCTTCGGTATCTGCAAGAGGCATGGATGGACACATTGTGTAACAATTGCCGCAGTACATGCACTTTTCATCTTTAATCGAAACGGTCTTCAGTTCTTTGCCGCCTATCTCAATCTTGGTCGGTTTAATGGCCGCGGTAGGACATGCGGCAATAGCCAGAGGAATTTCGCACATCTTGTCGATATATTCATGATCGATCATCGGCGGTTTGCGGTGATAGCCAAGAATTGCGATATCCGAGCAATGGACCGCGCCGCACATGTTCAGACAACATGCCATGGATACGCGAAGCTTTGCAGGGAGCTTCATGTCTGTAAATTGATCATAGAGCACATCCAGGGTAGCTTTTACAGTCCCGGATGCATCAGTGGCAGGTGTATGACAATGAATCCATCCCTGGGTATGAACGATATTCGTGATACCGGCTCCTGTGCCGCCGATAGGAAATTTGTTACTCCCGCCGGCAAACTTCCTGCTCAGAAGATCCTCTTTCATGGGTTTTACGTTTTCTTCTTTATCAGTCATGAACTCGATGTTGTTTCTGGTCGTAAACCTTAAATGTCCGTCGCAATATTTATTTGCAATTTCATTAATTTCACGAATATGGGTTACACTCATGAAACGACATCCACCCACTCTAATTGTATAACACTTGTCGCCTGATTCTGCGACATGGACCAAAATGCCAGGTTCCAGAATTTCATGATACAGCCATTTACCCTTGTTCTTTGCAACAACCGGAGGGTAAAATTCTGCAAAATGTCTCGGACCGAGGTCAGTAAGCCTGTTTTCCATCGGTTTTTTTGGATTGTAGCCTGATGATATAAATGCCATGATTATTCCCCTCCTATCTTTGATGAAATTTTCTAAATTCGTTAATATCACGCTTAAATCCGCCAGGAACCTCATCCTCTTTCCAGAATACATACGGATTTGACCGCGGTTCCTTAATCATTCGCGGATCTGCTTTAAAACCGGTTACCTCGAGTACCTTCTGAAAACCCTCGCGTTTGATTAATTCACCGAGACGTTCACGGTTTTTGCCTTCTTCCATCCACCAGTCCCAGATAGGCTCAATTACTGTTTCCTTGATTTCAGTATAAGGCGATTCAATCTTGATAAAAGGAACAAGAAGTGTGGCCATTTGCGCGCCATCAAGAATAGGAGCCTTGGCACCGACCAGAAGAGAGGCGCCTTTGTCATTGCCAACTCTGAGAGCCCTCGGCATGACATTAATACAGTGCATGCACCTTGTGCATTCAGGTGTGTTGACTTCAAGCTTTCCATCTTCATACCGCATGCATTTAGTGGGGCATAGATCTATAACCTCTTTTTGAATATCAAACGGACCCCAGTCGCGACCTGCATGAGCTCCGGCATTGGGCGGAAATTCTCCACCGATATATGCCTTAACAGCTTTCTGATCAATACGTATATCATCACGCCATGTGCCGATAAAGGAAAGATCGGATCGTGCAATTGATGCGACGCAGCAGTTGGGGCAGCCATCAAATTTGAATTTAAACTTATACGGAAATGCAGGACGATGAAGCTCATCCTGATACTCATTTGTAAGATCGTGGCAAATATCCTGCGTATCGAAGCAGGCATATTCACATCGAGCCTGGCCTATACAGCAGGAAGGAGTACGCAGGTTTGAACCAGACCCGCCGATGTCCTGGTTCAGATTATGTCCCAGTTCCCAGAAGACCTCTTCAAGCTGCTCTGTTGTTGTTCCAAGAAAAATAATGTCTCCGGTTGCGCCATGCATGTTTGTAAGACCACTTCCGCGGCGTTCCCAGAGTTCGCAGAGGTCTTCGAGAAATTTTGTAGTATAAAATTTGCCTGAAGGCTGGTTGACGCGCATGGTATGGAATGCCGCAACACCTGGAAACATCTCCGGCTGGTCGCAATATCTCCCTATAACTCCGCCTCCATAACCGAATACACCTACGATTCCACCGTGTTTCCAGTGAGTCCTGCCGTGCTTATAGGATAATTCAACCACGCCCAGAAGGTCATCACAGCAATCCTGAGGGATCTGGTATTCAATATTTCTCTCATTTTTTGCCCTTGATTCAGCCTCTTGCTTTAGATCGGACACGAAACTCGGCCATGGCCCGGTTTCAAGCTGGTCTAAAAAGGGGGTTTCAAATTTTGCCATTGTTTATTACCTCCATTATTTTGAAAATTAGCCGTTATGACTACAAAGAAATTTTAACTCTCCTATCAAGCCTTTCCGGTCACCTCCTCTCGCTTCGCAGTTATATTTTTTTTACAATTTCGTTTTGGCAACTAAATGCTGAAGTTATATTATGATAATTTTAATCCTTTAAAATTAATTTTGTTTTTTGTCAATAAAAAAAGAACGGTTTCATAATGTTATGAACAATACAATATTCATTCCTGATTTTACCACTCTATCTTGAGGATTGACCTGTAAAATGTTCCATATATTGTGTGCTGATTATAACTGCCCGGTTACGGCATCGAAAAGAACCTCTGCATGCTTCTTTATATTCTGTCTTATCACAGGGAGCTCAGGAGCTAATGGATTGTATGAATTAACAATACCTAATGATAAATCATAAAAATCCTTCTCAGTACAGGATGATAATAGATAATCATGGAAATAAGTATCAAAAGAATCGGAAAACAAACCGGTTGAATCTTTCCGGCGCAAACCCTGGAAAAAACCTTTCAGGGTTCCTTGAACAGCAATGTCGTCAGACCACACAATATCACCGATTCCATTTAGCCTGTCGAGCCGCATCTTGATTGAAAGGTTTAATAAAAATACCAGCATCCCCTCCAGTATCATTTCAACATCCCTGTCTGTATCTTCATCCCCTTCTTTTGTTCCAAACATGGGCGCATATTGCCTGACTGTTATAAGCTTTAATTTAGCCTTATTATTTTGCAGCCTTAAAACAAAGTCTCCGGCGGCATGATGCCAGGGAAATATCTGCTCAAAGGTTTCAATATTATAATAACCGGTCAGAATCATGGCTGCCTGTCTGTAAAGTTCCAGGGTATTATCAGGAGAAAGAAAATAGTTGCCCTTCTCAGAATCCCAGACTAATATTTTGTATTTATTATCTGTCCTGTCATGGGAAATATGGAACTCGTTAAAGCCTTCAAACCATTGGCCCAGGAACATGCTGATCGTATGCCTGCTTTCTTTTACACAGGCTTTTCCATAGCCATAAACCTCTGGAATAGATGAAAATGAAAAATCATTACCCAGCCTTTTAAGGCAGTTATATTCTCTTTCGATACAATCCCTGCCTGCAGCGGATATTGCAACATTTACAACAAACTGATAACTATGTTTATTCAAAACAGCTTCAACTATGGACGGATGATAAAATTCCCCGTGTTTTACCAAGCAAACTCGGATTTCTTTGATTTCTTCAGGGATTATCTGACGATTTATGCTTTTAGAAAAGGCTGAAATCAGGATTTCAAATCTGTTTTGTTCCAGAAAAGAATGGACAGCGCTAAAGTAGTCTCCATAGGTGACAGAAATGCCGGTTACTTTTTGTGGCTGTTTTCTTGTTGTTGGAAGGGGAATAGACCATATTTTACTGTTTTTTTGCACTGAATTTGTTGCATCAGACAGGAAATACTTAAATTGCGGTTTATAGGGCATTGGTTGCTGGTTGCTCGTTACTGGTTGCTGGTTGCTCGTTAACCATTTCTTTACTCGACCACTCGACTACTATCGGTGTGTTTCTATCTGTTTCAAAATTTCAGGGGCTACTTCATAACCAAGATCAATCGCTTTATCACAATGCTTGACAGCCAGATCATATTCCTCATTTTCAAGATAGGCTATGGCGAGGTTATTGTGTGCGACAGGAAAGTTCGGTCCCAGCTCCAGGGCTTTAAGGCTTGTGATAATGCTCTCTTTAACCAACCCTTTCATCAGATAAGCATTTGCCAATGTAGCGTAAGCCTGTACGAATTTGGAATTATATACAATAGCCTTTTGAAGCGATGTAATGGCTTCATCAACATTTCCCATCTGAAGATGCACAAAACCTATATTTGCAAGACCTTCGGAAAATCCAGCCCTTACTTTGGTTGCATGTTTGTTGTATTCAAGACAACCGTCAAGGTCCCCGCGCTGCAAACAAAGCCCGCCTAACTGCACAAATGCTTCAGCAAGATTTGGGCTGCAATCGATTGCGGCCTGAAGCTCATTTTCAGCTTCCTCATATTCTTTAATGCCCAGAAGGGCAACAGCAAGGTTGTAATGGGTCGTGCCGCAGTCAGGATTTGAAGCCAGTGCAGTTCGTTGTTGAGCAATATATTCTTTCGCATTTTTTGCTTGTTCCATAATTATTATCCTTTGACATTGGTCGAGTAGTTAACTAGTGTCTGAACGGAAACTATCCAAAGTTTTCATTTCGAGCGGAGCGAAAAATCTTATGACACTAAAAATAGAAATTGGAAATTGGAAATTTGGCCTTCATGCTTTTGTACTGTTGATAAACGCATTCAATTTTGTGTATAGTTTCATCTCTCCCAAATTTCTACTTTCCAATTTCAAGTTTCAAGCCGTAAACGACTACAAGATTTCTCCCTTCGGTCGAAATGACAAAAAGAGG
>JAUWQO010000044.1 GCA_030610995.1 Desulfobacterales bacterium | reverse complement strand
AGTATGTCAGGTGAAACCCTGCCTGACTTTGCACGCGCCATGTTGCTTTTTGCCCTTTGCAACCACTTGTTTGCCTTATCAAGATTTTTCATAAACCATCCTTCCATTCTTATCAGCTTCGGAATAAATCAGGTAAGGATCTGTCTTTAGATGCTCATACTTATCTAAATCAGCTACAATCACGTCTATGGGAGCTCCGACATCTTTAAAATTCAAATATATCTTCTGAGTTAATGAACGTTGTTTTTTGACACCTCTTTTCAAAACAAGAAGGTCATAATCGCTACCTGGTTTGTCATCACCTCTTGCTTGTGAACCAAACAAGATAATCTTGTCAGGTTCGGCTACCTTGACAATAGTTTTTATTGCCTTTTCTAATGAATCATTCATTTGATACCCCCGTAGTATGTTAGCTCTAAAGCATTTTATCATACACTGCAAGCCAAGATCACATCGTGATCTATGATTTGCACTTATCACGATAGCCCCTATCTCCCTCTACCACTGCAAGCGTAGCGTGCTTACAGGATGCTCATCAGTTTATAAGTTTGTATCGTCAAGAAGTAAATATTGATTTTCTTTTGCGATTTTTTCACCCATTATTTTTTACTGCCCAATATTAAATGTTAAGAAATAAATTGGTGATATTTGATATTAACAGGTCGTTTCTTGATTGTTATAATATATTAATATTACATTATTTTTAATGAAAAGACAAGAATTATGTAATCCTAAGCGAGATAGGGGAAGCTGAAATAAAGCGGTTGAACGAAGGGATTGCGACAGTGGCGCCTCAAAGTGGATTACTGCTGTAAAATGCGATAACACGCCGATTATAAAAAGATTTGAGGTTCTTGGTCAGGGATTAATTAGAAGGCAATTTCGGTTTGACTACATATGAAACGTTAATTTTGTTTTTGGAACCAGAGGCAATTTTTAAAGATGCCGGAATGAGGACCGGATTCAGCGTGATTGCCCCGGATTTCCGGATATTGTCAAGTTGAACTTTTTCCGTGTAGATGGTTGCGATGTTGTCCAAAACGCGATTTCCGCCGACAACCTCGATGGCTTTAGGATCAACCCTTACTTCCAATAATATCAGTTGCTCGGGCAGCTTCCCGACCCAGTCAACCTGAACGGGCAGTGTTTTTTTGATGGTGATATCAAGGGTCGCTTCAACGATTGAGGGGGTAATCTTTTTTAAAAAAATCCCCGGCGGCAGGGTAATATTTTCTTTGGTAATGGAAAAGGTATTACGTCCGGCAACGGCTTTGTCCAGATCCATCCGCACATGAACCTGATCGGGTCGAATCGATTTTATTAAAGTTCCCGAGCCTCCCAGTTGGAGGCTGACGGTATTCACAGAAGTGTCGATAATTTCCATGCTGGGATCACGGGTGGTGTATTCCAAAGGGATTTCCAGGGTGATCAGAGTGTCCATTCCTTTTGAAAAATCGAACCATACAACCGTTACCAATATGATAGATAAAAGCGCTGCAATGCCTAGTTTTAATTTGCTTTTCCTCAAAAGACCCTTATCTTTTTCGGTTGTTCCCGCATGCACCCGTAATTTTTTTATCAGCTCGTCATTTCCTGCAATATCCGAGATTGTCGAATCTTTAGCCACAACCACTTTTCCTGTTTCCTCGGAAACAACGACAATCAAAGCATCTGTGGCTTCGGCCAATCCGAGCGCCGCACGGTGACGGGTTCCGTAACGAGAAGGCAGATCATTGTAGTGGGATAACGGTAGAATGACTCCGACGTCGGTAATCTGATTCCCCTTAATTATAGCAGCACCGTCATGGACTGGATTATCGGGCCAGAAGATGCTGATTATCATTTCTTTGGATACCGATCCATTCCAGCGTATCCCCTTTTGAATTACCTCTTCGAGATCGTCCTCGCCCGGGAAAACCATCAGTGCCCCGATACGTCTCCGGGACAATGTATAAATACTTTCGACTATGATTTCTATCGGTGTATGAAACGGCTTATAAGAAAAACCCCAGAGAATGGTCTTTAAATTCTTGGCCTGAAGAACGCTGCGGATTTCATTTCTGAAAACAATGATGATAATGAGTGCGGCAACCGCCATAATTCCCTGAAGTGCCCAGATGGTTAAGATTAAACCGAAAAAAACAGCAATCCGCTGGAAGACCCACAGGATCGCAATTCCGGTAATTACCCGAAAGACCGTGGTCCCTCTAAAAAGGACGTAAAGCCGAAACAGTATATAACTGTTTAACAGTATATCGGCGATATCCTGCCATCGTAAGGTCGCAAAAAAAGGCAACAGTATTTTCATCTCTCGATTAGTCCGTGATGCTGAATCTTGCAACATCCAGCAGATTGCCTTTGTGGTCGATTATTTGCACTCGCCAGGACCCCTTATCGGTTTCCCGGAGCTGAATACTGGTATAGGTTGACCAGCGCGGCGGTTGAAGGGACAGCTTTTTCTTTGTGCTGAGTTTATCTTGGTGATACCATTCGTGATAAATAAACGTTTTTTCAGGTACAGGATCAAATGAGGTAAAACACGAGACTTTGCCGATGGCAATCGAAAACACTACTGCCGAATTATAAGGGGCATAGTCCTTGATTTCCTCACACATTACTGCGTGAGTCAGGGTCAGTTTTTGGGGAACCTTAAGAGGCTAAGCATTATTTGGGGCCTGGGAAAATCCATGGGAAACAAAGAAAAAATCAGCAGCCAGCAATAAAATCAGTATTAAACAAAATTTGCATCTCATGGTTTTTTTTTAAAATAAAAGTATTTCAGAATTTAATAGGGAACAACTTGTACTGTTACCGATTTTTAGCTGATATTTATAATTTTGCAAGTAAAATCATCCGGTGATTTATTATTATCATGGATTTTAAGCAAGGTTATTGCCACTGGAGTAAAAATGTAAGACAAAGGGGGAAATTTTGATTAGCACATTAGTGGAAGTAGAACGCCCTCTCGAAACTGTAAAACCAAAGGATGTCCCAAGCCCATAGACACGAAGCCGTCTTCTTTTGATTTCAGTAAATTTTACGAACTTCATCAATGATTGCCGGCAGAACTTCGCCTGCTTTTCCACGAATTAACGCGTCACACTTACTGTCAAATGGAGTTTCTGATAGATTTACTATGGCAAGAAATGCTCCGGATTTTTTGGCATAGCCCGGCATGAGAGCTGCAGGCTGAACAAGAAGGGTTGAGCCAACAACCATGAACAAACTGCACTGCCGGCAGAGCAGTACGGCTTTTTCAACTTCTTTTTCAGGCATTGCCTGGCCGAATGAAATTGTATCTGGTTTCAGGTAACCACCGCAATCACATTCTGGCGCAAGATCACCTGATTCTATTCGTTTTTGTGCTTCATGGATTGAAGAAGTCTTTCCACAACTCATACACCGTGCACGCAGTGTGTTTCCGTGAAGCTCAATGACTTTTTCATCACGCAATCCAGACTCTTGATGCAGTCCGTCAATGTTTTGAGTTATAACTGCTTCCAGTAAACCCATTTCGTGGAGTTTAAAAATTGAAATATGAGCTGGATTGGGTTTTGCTCTAATTAAATCGTTATATAGTTCGGATTTGCGTTTCCAGTATTCTATGCGTGCATCTTCAGAGGACATGAATTCGTCAAAATATACAGGACGGAACTTGTCCCATAATCCTCCTTTGCTGCGGTAGTCTGAAATTCCACTTTCTGTAGATATACCGGCCCCTGTAAAAATAATATTTCTGCCTGCTTCAGCAATCTTTTGGGCAATTATGGAGATACTGGCATTCATAATAGTGTTAATCTCCTTAATATGAGGATAGAAAAGAGGGCCTTTATGGGACGATTTTTTAATCCAATTTTTTTACTTCCATGCCAAAAGCTTCGGCAACAGCCTGGTAAGTTATTTTTTCTTTATAGATATTGACTCCTTTTGCCAGTGATGGGTCAGCCTTAATTGCGGCTTCAGGTTCCATATTTGCCAGCTTTAAAACATATGGAAGGGTTGCGTTGCTGAGAGCATATGTGCTTGTTCTCGGAACAGCGCCCGGAATATTGGATACACAATAATGAATAATACCGTCAACAAGATAAATTGGATTTGAATGGGTTGTAGGCTTTGTAGTTTCTATGCAGCCGCCCTGATCAACAGAAACATCAACAACTACACTACCTGAATTCATGGTGCTTATCATTTCGTGCGTGACCAGTTTTGGTGCTTTTGCGCCTTTTATCAGGACTCCGCCTATAAGCAGGTCTGCCCTGCGAACTGTTTCGGCAATATTAAGAGGGTTTGAGCTCAGTGTGATCAGTCTTCCTGAGCCTACGTCATTAAGGTAACGCAAACGATTCAGGTTAATATCAATTACCATTACATGAGCTCCCATGCCAAGTGCTACCTGGGCTGCGTTTGTGCCTACAACTCCTGCACCGATAATTGCCACGTCAGCCGGGCGTACACCGGGCACGCCTCCGAGCAGCTTGCCACGGCCGCCGTTTTCTTTTTCCAGGTAGTGGGCGCCGATCTGGATTGCCATGCGACCTGCGACTTCGCTCATGGGTGTCAGCAGGGGCAAATGCCCGTTTGCAAGCTCAACAGTTTCATAAGCGATTCCGGTAACTCCTCTTGCCATCATCTCGCGTGTTAATTGCTCGTCTGCTGCCAGATGCAAAAAGGTAAAAAGTGTCAGATCCGGCCGCAAAAATTCATATTCTATTGGTTGAGGTTCTTTTACCTTTACAACGATCTGAGCGCTCCATGCTTCGGCATTGGTTGACACGATTTTTGCCCCGGAAGTTTCATATTCCTCATCTGAAAAACCGCTGCCCTCTCCCGCACCTGCTTCGATCAGCACCTGATGCCCAGTCTGGACAAGCTGGCGCACACCTCCAGGTGTAATCCCAACTCGGTATTCATTGTCTTTAATTTCCTTAGGTGTTCCAATGATCATCTATAATTCTCCTTTTATTGTAAGAATTTAGCTCTTTGAAACAAGCTGGATAGGCATGAGCTGAATGGTCCTAAATTTGTTGACACCTTGAATAGCTAATTTAATTTATAGTATCAGGAGGTGTCAAGCAATGAGAAAAAGAAAAACCTATTCAAAATGCGTGAGTTTATTCTTGAGGTAAGTTCTAGTCAAAGGGGGAGGCTTGAGGACAGGTAGTAAAGGTTGGAAGTGCCAAGACCTTAATTATTATAGAATTGCTTAATTGCGTCGCATAGCCCTGGTATTGTGAAGGATTCGGCGACTATATGAACATCAAAGCCCAGAGTTTTTGCGGTGTCAGCGGTTATCGGTCCTATGGTGGCAACAGTCACGCCTTTCATCAGATCATTGAACTTTGCAGGCGGTATTAGCGCATGAAAATTTTTTACAGTAGATGAACTTGTAAATGTTATAAGATCTATTGTGCTCTCTTCAAGCCGTGACAACAAAAGATCAACATTATCACGAACCTCTTTTGTGCAATATGCTGTTACCTCATTAACTTCAGCCCCCATTTTCGCCAGTTCTACAGGAAGAATCGGCCTTGCCTCCTTTGCGCGTGGCAGCAGTATCCTTTTCCCCTTTATATCTTCATTTGCAAATGCCTCAATAACGGATTCCGCCATGTAACTTTTGGGGATAATATCGCTTGTTAATCCAAAATCAAACATTCTTTTCGCGGTTGCAGGGCCTATGGATGCTGTGCGAAGATTGTTCAAAGCCCGCACATCCCTGTTTTGTTTAAAAAGCCTCTCAAAGAAGAAGTTTGCGCCGTTTACGCTTGTAAAAATAAGCCAGTCATATGAGGAAAGGTTTTCTATTGCCGTATCCAGAGGTTTCCAGTCATCTGGAGGAACAACCTTTATTGTCGGGCATTCCAAACATTCCGCTCCAAGATCGGAAAGAAGTTTGACCAGTGCGCTTGCCTGTTCCCTTGCCCTGGTTACTACAATACTTTTCCCGTATAGCGGTCTGTTTTCAAACCATTGCATTGTTTCTCTTAATTTTACTACTTCGCCCACTATAATTATTGCAGGCGACTTCAGGCCGGCTGATTTCACACGTTCAACAATATTATCGAGTGTTCCTGTAACCGTCATCTGTTTGTGAGTTGTTCCCCATCTTACCAGAGCCACCGGCATATCATGACTCATGCCGTGATATGCCAGCCTGTCTGTAATATGCGGAAGGTTTTTAACCCCCATCAGAAACACAATAGTGCCCATACCCTTTGCAAGGGCTGCCCAGTCTATGTTTGATTCTTCTTTGGTCGGATCTTCATGGCCTGTGACAAAGGCAAGGGTAGAGGTAAATCTTCTATGAGTTAGTGGAATCCCTGCATATGCCGGAGCAGCTATTGCAGAGGTTACACCCGGTACTACCTCAAAGGAAATTCCAGCTTTAATCAGTTCTTCCGCTTCTTCCGCGCCGCGGCCAAATATAAAGGGATCCCCGCCTTTCAGCCGGGCAATAATTAAACCGGTTTTTGCTTTTTCCACTATCAGGGCGCTGATTTTATCCTGGGGTAGAGTATGGTCGCTCCCTTTTTTGCCCACATATATAATTTCGGCATTTTCCCTGGCATGTTTAAGAAGAACAGGCGATGCAAGATAATCATAAATTATGACATCTGCTTTCTCAATACATTCCAATCCTTTTACTGTAATAAGTCCTGGATCACCGGGTCCCGCGCCAATCAGATATACTTTACCTTTACTTATTTGCATCGTAACACTTTAGCCCTTTGAAATGATTTAATTTTTATAAGGGTTTTTGAACCGCAGAATATCGAACAAGGAATTATGAATGTCGAAGTAAACTGTAACGAACAACACTTCATAATTCGAAATTCCTTGTTCGACATTCGATATTCAAATGATGACGACTTGAGTTGGCAATGTTTTACTTTTTCAAGAAAATTAGCCAAATTTTCAAATCGCTAAATTAATACTTTTCATTTAAATTACTCTTCAAATCTTCCAGTATTTCCTTTGCGCCCATTGAAAGAAGGCTTTCTGCCAGTTTTATCCCAACCATTTCCGAATCTTCTTCAGGGCCTGACATTGTATCCCTTATTATGGTTGCCCCATCAACGGTTGCAACAAGTCCGGTTATTGTAAAGATATTTTTTTCGATTCTGCCGCTTGCTGCAATCGGAATCTGGCAGCCGCCCTCCAGGCAATGTAAAAATGCTCGTTCGCCTGAAACTATCCTTCTTGTCTGATAATGATCCAGACAGGCAACGATTTGCGCAATATCTGTATCTTTTTCCCTGGTTTCAATGCACAACGCTCCCTGGCCAACAGCAGGCAGCATTATATTTTCATTAAGGTATTCGGTAATTTTGTGATCAAAACCAAGTCTTTTTACCCCTGCGGCAGCAACTATAATTGCATCCATATTGCCTGATTCAAGCTTCTTAAGGCGGGTGTCGAGGTTGCCTCTAAGCGGCAGTATTGCGATATCCGGCCTTGCATGCAGAAGCTGGGCGCCGCGACGAAGGCTGCTGGTGCCTATGCCGGCTCCGTTCGCCAGCTCTGAGAAAGAATGCCCGTTTCGAGATATCAAAACATCCTGCGATACTTCACGCTGCGGGATCGCGCCTATGCACAGCCCGTCCGGTATTTCAGCAGGCATGTCTTTCATGCTGTGCACGGCAAGGTCGATGCGTCCGTCTAAAAGAGCTTCCTCTATCTCCTTGACAAAAAGTCCCTTGCCGCCAACCATGGCAAGAGGCACATCGAGAATCTTGTCGCCTTTGGTTTTTATGATCTCAATTTCAACAGACAAAAGGGGATCTTTTTTATAAAGAGCTTCTTGTACCCAGCCGGCCTGCCAGAGCGCCAGCTTGCTTCCCCTTGTTCCGATTTTAATTTTTCTTTCCATCAATGACCGCATGTTGAACAACTGGTAGCCGTGCAGCCGGTGCACGACGAGTCAGCCGCAGAAGTTTTTACTGTTTCGCCGCCGCTTCCCTTGCTCATGAATCCGCAGGCAGATAACAATCTTACTACCTTTTTGGTTTTGCAGGAAGGGCAAATCGGCTTTTCCTTTCCAAATACAAGAAGTTCAAAATTTTTATCACAATTATTACAATGATACTCATAAATAGGCATTATAATTTCCTCAGATTAAATTTGTTCGATCACTCCGGCCGCTATAATGGGCAACATGATTTCATGATGGCCCACAAGATTAAAGCCCTGCCCTCCTTTGGCCGTAGGCCTGTTGACAACATTTGTCATAGGACGGTAGTGCTTGATGAAATCCATGTTGACCGTTGTGAAATTATCCACCTTATGTCCCAGATTTCTGACAAGTGTAATTGCCTTTAAAAAAACTTCCGGCAGTATTACAGCAGAGCCGACATTCAGGTAAACGCCTCCTTCCAGGCCGCTTATCACGGAGGCAAGGGTTCTGAAATCTCTGTGGCTCGCTCCGCCCGCCGCCTCTGCATCAAAGGCAGGGTGCATATGAATTATATCTGTTCCAATTGCAACATGCACTGTGACAGGTATATTCAAACGGACGCCTGTTGCAAGAATACTTTTATCCATAAATGGCAGACTTTTTTCAACAATCGATATGCCTACGGCTTCTCCAAGCCCTGTTGATTGCTTGCGGGCTTTGATAATTGCATTGCTTAAAAATTCGCAGGTTTCGCCGGCCATCCCGAAACTGCCGTCTCCAATGGCTGTTGCAACATCTTCCGAGGTACGACCTGTCATGGCGATTTCAAAATCATGAATAATCCCTGCTCCGTTCATTGCAACAGCGCTAATAACGCCGCGTTCCATCAGGTCTATCACAACAGGGTTCAGCCCGACTTTAATTACATGAGCCCCCATTGCAAGAACAATGGTTTTTTCCATTTTATATGCCGATGCAATTGAAGAGATAACCGCCTTGATGTGACTGCCCGCAAGTATATTCGGCAAAGAGTCCAGAAAATCCTTAAAAGATGATCCCTTTGTCCATTTTTTTGCAAAATCGTCAGCAGATACCTTGCTTTTTCGATTCGCAAGCGGATATGTTTTCAAATTTGTTAAGTCTATTGGTATAAATGAATTCGGCATTTAAACAAACTCTTCAGGGAAAATGATTCTTTCTATAATATCGCAAAATATATGTCCCAGTGTAATATGCGCCTCCTGAATCCTCGCTGTTTTATCAGATTCCACCGGAAACAGCATATCAGCGCATTGGGCCAGTTTGCCGCCTCGTCCTGTAAAGCCGATTGTAAAAAGCCCGATCTCTTTTGCCGCATTTACAGCCTTTATTACATTTGCTGAATTTCCGCTGGTGCTGATACCCCAGGCAATATCATCCTTTTTGCCTAACGCCTTGATCTGTTTTGAAAATATTTCATCAAAGCCGTAATCATTCCCGATGCTTGTGATTACAGATGTGTCGGTTGTGAGGGCTATAGCGGCAAGCGGCGGCCGCTCAATTTGAAATCTGTTGATAAATTCCGCCGCAATATGCTGGGCATCTGCGGCGCTGCCTCCATTACCAAAAATAAGAATCTTTTTGCCGGATGCAATGCATGTGGCAAGCCTTTCCGCCCCTTTGACGATAAGATCAATATTGCCTTTAATAAACCTGTCTTTAACATTAATGCTTTCTTCAAGTATATTTAAGATTATATTTCTCATCTGTTTTGTTCGTCCTGTAACATATTTTGTAACAGTTCGGCCACAAAGGCACTAAGACACAAAGACAAAGAGAGATCTTTGAAAAACCCCAGCATTGTCATTGCGAGTCCGCCTCAGGCGGACGAAGCAATCTCAAAACATGTTGATAATCCACAAGATTGCCACGTCCCGCTACGCTTTGCTCGCGGCTAAAGGCTCACTTGCTCCTCGCAATGACCAGAATTGACTAAAAATAAGGGTTATGCAAAGCTCTCAAAGATTATAATATAATTTTCTTAAAATTCATAATTTGGGGATTTAGTGATTCCTCAATCATATCCATTCTTTGTGTTTTTGTGCCTTAGTGGCTACACTATTGCCATATCTTGAATTTTTTCAATAAATTCCATTGAGTCATGTCCGAGATCGTGTGCTTTTTTAAACTCAGCCAAAGCCTCTTCGAGCTGATTTTGTTTTAAATAAAGCCTGGCAAGCCTGTTTCTGAACAGACCGTTTTCAGGCGCAATATCTACGCTTTGTTGACAGAATATCGTAGTAATTTCAGAATTTTCCCCCTGAAGATCAAACAGGTAGCCAAGAGCCGATAGCGAATAAGCATCATTTGGGTTTAGCCTTATCCCCTTTTTATATGCGCAAACCGCTTCATCTGTCATTTGAACTGCCGCATAACACTCGCCGAGGTATCTAAAGGCTGTGCTTGATTTTGGCCTGAGTTTTACAGCCTTTTCAAGCAACTCTCTTGCCTTTCCGAATTCTCCCTTTTCAAGATAAAGTTTGCCTGCCCGAAATGCCACTTCAAATATGTCTTCTCCCATACTCTCTGCTTTAAGCAGCAATTCAAGAGCCTTATCCTTTTTGTTTATCAAGATGTTTACAATTCCCGCGTTATGTAAGGCCATGATTTCTCCGGGATCAATTTGAACTGCCTGCTCAAAATGTTCCAGAGCCTTTTCAAAAGCCCCCAAAGCGCCGTAACATACGCCAAGACTATTATGAACATTCACATTTAAGGGGTCAAGCATAAGCGCAGTTTTAAACTCCTCGATCGCCCCATTAATATCATCCTCCTGATACAGCCGGTCTCCACTGATATTTAAGCTGATTGTATCAAAAAAAACAGTGCTGCCTGGGCCAAAAAAGGCGGCATGATGAAGCGCTTTGTGTGCGTTGTCAAGAATTTTTCCTTTATCGAAATTAATGGTTGGGTATAATGCTATTCCTATTGTAACTGTTTTGTTTTCATCCTCCGCGAGGTTGCATTGAATTTTTTTTGCAGTATCCCTGCAAAGGTGTTTGTCTGCTTCCGGGAAAAAACATCCAAACATACTGTTTCCTGTCTGTCCCCAAATACCATTGTTACTTTTGCATATAAGGTCGATCGTTTCTGCAACATCAAGCAAGATGTTTGAAGCCTGGTTTATATCTGCCTTATTTATATCTAATGGTTTGTCCTTGTGAGATGGCTTATCAATCTGGACAACCATTGCTCCGAACTGCAATGAAGACTCAAGAGCTTTCATGGCATGATCGATCAAAGATCTATTATGCAAAATGTCAGGGAATTTTCTTTTCAGTTCATCCGAATCAAGAAATAATCCGGCATCTGCTTTATCACCTATCTGTTTGGAATCTGTTCTGGAAAACAGAAATTGACAACTTAAGCTGCGGTTGTGAAATAATTCCCGTTGATTGTGTTTCATAATTAGGCCTGTTTGCTCTTTTTAAAGATCTCTAAGCATGTTGACCTAAATTGAGCGATTTTTTACTCGATCTGCACCAATCTCTTGCGCATCAAGGATTCGCGAAAATCCTCGACATATCCACGGGTATGCCTGTAGTTTTCGCAAACCCTTATGCATCAAGATCTCGGCACATATCTTCGCAATAAATCGCTCAACTTAGGTTAGAGAAAGCCGATTCTATAAACCGTAGTTCATCTTCCTGTATTGTTCTGAGGTCTATGATAAACAAATCATCTTCTATTCTTCCTATTATGGGAGGCACATTGTTGCGCATGTATCTTTCGACGGCATTAACCGACATCCCTTCCACCTTGACACCAACACACTTGCTGGGCAAGTCAAGAAGCGGAAGCGCTCCACCTCCCGCCCGTGAAGATAGATCAATCAGCTTAATAGAAAGGCGGGCATCGTCAATATTTTCCAGTATATCGCCAAGCCTGGCCGCCTCTTTTGCGATGTCATCATAAGGAAGGGTCAACATACGCAAAGTAGGAATCACGGCAATTGCTTTGTCTTTGTCCATATACAGGCGCAGAGTGCTTTCCAGGGCCGCAAGGGTCAGTTTGTCTATCCGCAGCGCCCTTGTAAGGGGATTTTGCTTTATCCGGTCAAGAATATCCTTTTTGCCGACAATAATGCCGGCCTGCGGACCACCAAGGAGCTTGTCCCCGCTGAAAGTCACAACATCCGCACCCGTTGCCACACACTCCTGGACAGTGGGCTCCTTTAACAGGCCGTATTGTGAAAAATCAATAAAGGTTCCGCTTCCCAGGTCTTCCATGACAGGAATATGATATTTATGCCCAAGCTCAACCATATCCTTAACAGAAACCTCAGCCGTAAAACCCACCACACTGTAATTGCTTTTATGCACCTTTAAGAGAAGTCCTGTGTCGCTTTCTATTGCAGATTCATAGTCTTTCAGGTGAGTTCGGTTTGTTGTGCCGACCTCCTTTAAAATTCCGCCACTTTTTGCCATCACATCCGGAATCCGAAATGAACCGCCGATTTCAACAAGTTCTCCCCTTGACACAATGACCTTTTTGCCTTTTGCTATTGTTTCCAGACAGAGTAAGACAGCTCCTGCGTTATTATTTACAACCATGGCCGCCTGAGCGCCGCTAATTTCACACAACACCTCTTCAACAGCGCTATATCGTGAACCGCGCGCACCTTTTGACAGATCAAACTCCAGATTCGAATAGTTGCCCGCAATCAGGGATAGGTTCTCAACAGCTTCAGCGGCAAGTATTGACCGGCCGAGGTTTGTATGCACAACAACGCCGGTAGCGTTAATTACGCGCAAAAGATTCGGAGTCATGGCATTTAGTGCGCAGGCTTTTACTTTTTCAAGAATCGTGGCTTCAGACAGGTCTTCTTCTTTAATCTCCATTTTATCGTCAAGAATAATTATACGAAGATCTTCGATAACTGAACGAACGCAGCGAACCAGAACAGATTTTGGAATATCTTCAAACCTCGGCTTCGTCCTTGCAATTTCAAGGATACGATCAACGCCTGGAAGCATTTTTAAAAAAGCCTGTCTCTTTTCATTTATTTTCATAAAGAATTCCCCAGAACTTATCCCTTTTCGTCAGCCAGTTAAAACGCTCTGAGCTTCGTATTATCACGCATGATTCTCTCCTACAGCCTATCTACCTGAACAGTTGCCAAATTGGTTTCATATCATCTATTTATAAATCATTTCAATAGATTTCTTTTAATAAAAGTTATACTTTTACATTAAAACCTGATATAAAATTTTAGTAACTATTCAGCCACAGATCTACGCTGATCATCACTGATATTTTTTCGTAACTACTCTCGTAGTCAGGCTGAAGGTGTCAGAAGAGCACGATTGCCGTATTTTGGCGGAAATATCTGATTCTTGCACCAATCCACCTGAGTAGTTAATATAATTTTTAATGTTATGTGATTTTTGTATTTAAACCTATCTGCGTTCATCTGTGTGAATCTGTGGCTGAATAGTTGCAAAAAAGCAAAATTAGACCTTCAATTACAGCAAAATAGCGAGGCCTTTGAAAAACATGAAAAATATGCTTGTTACAGGAGGATGCGGATTTATCGGCGCAAATTTTATCCAATATCTGCTTGGAGAGACCGATTTTACAGGCCGGATAATCAATGTGGACAAATTAACCTATGCCGGCAATCCTGAAAACTTAGCTGGAATTGATAAGCAGTTTCCCGGGCGCTATCATTTCGTAAAGGCCGATATATGCGACCCAAAAGCCATGCGCATGGTTTTTGAAAGATTTTCGATCGACTCTGTATGTCATTTTGCCGCTGAATCCCATGTTGATAGATCTATTGTAGAACCGGATACCTTTATCAAAACAAATATTACCGGAACATTTAACCTGCTTGAACAAGCCAGACTCCATAAGGACAAAATTATCCTTTTTCACCATATCGGCACAGACGAGGTTTACGGCTCACTTGGAGAAAGCGGCTATTTTACCGAAAAAACGCCTTACAGCCCGAACAGCCCTTATTCTGCTTCCAAGGCCGCCTCAGACCACCTGGTAAGATCGTACGGCAAAACATACAACCTGCCTGTAACTATCTCAAATTGTTCAAATAATTATGGGCCGTATCAGTTTCCGGAAAAACTTATACCGCTTACTATATTAAATGCAATTGAAGAAAAACCGATTCCGGTTTATGGAAATGGCCTGAATGTAAGGGATTGGTTATACGTAACTGATCATTGCGTAGCTGTCTGGCTGATTATGCAGAAGGGAAAACGTGGTGAAACATATAACATAGGCGGCAGGTGCGAAATGCGCAATATAGATGTAGTAAGGGTTATATGTGATATGATTGACGAACTGGTCCCGAAGCCCGGCAACAGGCCGCGAAGAGATTTAATTACTTTTGTAAAGGACAGGCCCGGCCATGATCAAAGATATGCCATTGATTTCAGCAAGCTGCAAACAGAGCTTGGTTGGGTTCCCGGCGAATCGTTTGAAACCGGAATAAAGAAAACCATTAAATGGTATATAGATAATAAAAATTGGGTGGATAGAGTTAAAAGCGGGGAATATATGTCATGGATTAAACAGCAGTACGATCTATAATTATTATGAAGCAGGCAAAAGATTATATAATTTTTCCACTCGATGTACCTTCTTTAAAGGAAGCGGAGCAATATGTCGCACTTCTTTCAGAATATGTTGGTATGTTCAAGGTAGGGCTTGAGCTGTTTATAAGATCCGGGCCTGAAATCATTAAAATTATAAAGACATTAGGAAAAGCTAAAATCTTTTTAGATCTTAAACTCCATGATATTCCTGCGACTGTTTCACGTGCAATGGAAAGTATAGCTGATTTAGGTGTCGATTTTGCAACTGTTCATTGCGCCGAAAGCAAAGAGATGCTTGAAGCTGCTGTTGCCGGAAGCGGCGGGAAAGTAGGTGTAGTTGGTGTTACAGTTTTAACAAGCATATCAGGAGAAGATATTGATGCTGCTGGATTTCGTCCTGAATTTTCTTCAGATATATCCCTGCTGGTAATGAATAGAGCCCGGATGGCCATGGAAGCTGGTTGTATGGGAGTTGTTTGCTCTGGTCTTGAAGTTAAAATGATAAAAGAAAATTTTGGAAAAAGTTTTGTTGTCTTAACGCCTGGAATACGGCCGGATTGGGATGTCTTGATAAAAGATGATCAGCAGCGCATAACCACCCCTGCAAGGGCAATAAAAAATGGGGCCGATTATCTGGTGATAGGAAGGCCGATAAGGGACACAAATGATCCAAAGGAAGCGGCTATCAGAATAACAAAGGAGATCGAGGCCGCTCTGCAATAACAACAGCATCAATGCAGTAACGAGTAACCAGCAACCAGTAAAGGGAGGTAACAATGGCTATAAAAAAAATCGCTTGTTGCACCGATTTTTCAGATAATGCCGAAGCGGCCTTTGGAACAGCGCTTGACATGGCAGAAAAATATCAGGCCAAACTATTTGTGATTCACGTATTGCCGCCTGTTATAAATCCGGTATCAACAGATACAGAATGGACGTTTCCAGACGTTCCTGAGCAAAAATCCTTGCTGTTGAATTTAGAAAAAAGGATGGAACAGGATTATGGCTCCAGATTAAAAGGAGATATTGATTATGAGCTTATAGTTTTAACCGGGCATATTTCATCCGAAATTATAACATTTCTGAAGGATAACTCTGTTAACCTTGTGGTATTGGGTTCCTACGGGCTGTCAGGCATGGGGCTTGTTGTTTTTGGAAGCGTATCCAGGAGGGTAGCGCGTAAAGCGCCATGTTCTGTATTGATTGTGCGCGATATTTAATTCAGCCTTTTTTATTAATTAACCCTACAACGACACTTGTCATTTCGACCGAAGGGAGAAATCTTTAACTATTTGTTTTATAATAAGATTTCTCGTCGCTTCGCTCCTCGAAATGACATCTAAAATGGTAAGTGACGTTGTAGGGTTAAAATATTATAAGATTTCATAACCTTTCTAACATAATTTTCTGTCTCCTTTATCGGAGGAATGCCGTTATAACGGTCCACCATAGTCGGGCCGGCATTATATGCGGCAAGCGCCAGCGGCAGCTTCCCGTTATAACGCTGTAAAAGCTCTTTTAAATAACGGGCTCCTCCCATTATATTCTCCCATGGGTTAAAGGGATCTCTTATACGAAGCTTCCTGATATTCTCCGGCATTATTTGCATAAGACCCATTGCGCCTGCCTTTGAAACAGCCTTTGGATTAAAATTCGACTCAACATTAATAATCGCTTTTAACAATGGAAAAGAGATGCCATGCTTTTTTGATGCTTCGGTAATATAGTGATCATATTTGTTTGTTGAATATGAATTGAATAATTTTGCAGGTCGTTCCCTGATGTATAGCCGATAATTGGAAGATGTGGGCACATTGGTAAAATGAAGCACACCTTTACTGTCGATATACCTGTATATATCGGCATGACAGGGCAGGGAGGATGTCAATGTAATAAGGGCTGCCAAGATAATCCCGGGATAGATATATTTACTAGGGTAGGTAAGCATCGGCCATAAACCGCATTCAAATAATTATAACCTTCTTAACAGCCTTTACAATCTCTTCAGGCTCATCCATGACCTGCAAAATATCCAGGTCTTCCGGAATTAGAAATTGCTTTTCCATTTGTTATACATAAAGATTTTGATGGCATACAGCCATCACATTTAAACACCTCACGATCTTCCATTAAATCCTATGGTTACATTGCCTTGTTCCACAATGACCGGGACTTTGCGTGTTCCATCAGAATATTTAAGCATTGTGTTTAGTTTGTCGGCATTTGATAAAACATCAAAATATTCCACCTCCTTGCCTTTTTTCACAAAAGCTTCACGAGCCGCTGTTGTATAAGGTCAAGTATTTTTCCCAAAGATCAGAACTGTATCTGCCATAATTTATTCCTCCACTTGTAATTAATTCTTAGCCGCAGACACACACGGACAAACACAAACTTTCATTATCTTGTCTGTACCTGTCTGTGCCTGCCCTGTTAAACCCTGAACCCTGAACCCTGAACGGTTACTGTTTGTTTAAGCCTTGCGCGTCATATATTCTAAAAGAAGAATTTTAAGTTTTTGATGAAGAACAGAGTAAGAATAGTAACGCCTGGCTATCTCATAGTTGTTAGTAACCATTTTGTTGCAATACTCCGGGTCTGTTAGAACTTTTCTTGCCTTGCGGACCGCTTTTTCCGTCACATACCCGTTAATTTCTATTGCAGAAAACCCTTTTGGCTTGATATCCATCGTGTAAATTGCATAAGTGTTTACTAACATCGGTTTACGGAAATATATTGCTTCAAGAAAAGCATTGCCGAAACCCTCAACATAGGAAGGATAAGTGACAAGGTCGGCATGTGGATAAATATCATTAAGGTCGTAAATTTTCTTTCCTGTTTTGGTATATCCTCTCCGTTCATTAATAATATCTGAAACAAAAACTGTGTTAACATTCATCAACTTTGAATATTTCTTTAGCCTCTGTTCATAATCATAACCTTCATCACCAGAGGCATGTGAAATAACGAGTTTGGCTTTCATTTCCAGCCTGCTGACAAGTTCTATTGCATGTTCAATTCCTTTACGTTCTACAACCCTTGTAGGCTGGAGAATAAAAAGCTCATCATCTTCGATTCCGAGGGCTTCTCGCACATCAGACGCATAATCATCGGAAGGAACCGGCGGATTGTCAAAGTCCATTACATTCGGGATGATAGTTGCTGAAATACCTGTTCTGAGACTTAACTGGTTGCTGGCGGAAGAGTTGATTACCACATGCCAGATCGACGGCAGATGGGGCGGAAAGGCCATGTTGATGTATTCCCAGACAGCGTTAGTCATGAGATTCTGCCGTTCCCAGAAAAAATCGTGATGGTGAGCTATTGCAGGTATTCCGGTTTCTGATATTACTTCTGTAATGGCAATGCCAAGAGGAATATTGAGTGGTATTGACAGAGCATTTTCAGGAACTAAAAGCTCGATGTTGAATTTTTCGATGAATTTATAAAGATGATCCTTTATTTTTTGACAAATTGCATGAATCTTTTTCGTTATGAAGCGGGATCGTGTGTGGGTTCCAAAGCAGTTTTGGTTAATATGCTCGATGTCAGGGTGTTTGAAGTGGGCTTCTTTTACAAGATACGAACAATCCGGGGGCTGTTCAAGCTCGCCGGCAAAGTAAAAGCAGTTAAATCCCTCCTTTTCAAAAACATCAGCCCATTTTGCTATTTCCAGGGAGACACCATCTGTCCCTGCAATGCGGGTCGAGACAAATCCGATATTTTGTCTTCTGCCAGAGGATGCACTACAAGTCATTTTTACACTCCTCTTCTTTTTAGGTAAGCCCTAACTGTAACTGTTCGCGGTTAACGGGTGCAATACAAAAAAGTTGATTGATGATAAGATCTTTAGCCATTGAACATACTGATTTAATGTCGAATGTCGAACAGGGAATGTCGAATTACGAAGTCTTGTTCTTGTTTTGTTTGGCAGTACCTATGCTTGTTACAAA
>JAUWQO010000148.1 GCA_030610995.1 Desulfobacterales bacterium | reverse complement strand
TCACAGCTATGACAGCAGGTTTTGGGGTTTTGTTGATTTAAAAGCTGTAAAAGGAAAAGCATTTATTGTCTACTGGTCATGGGATAATGGAAGTTTTGGAGTCAGATGGAACAGAATTGGGCATCTGTTGAAATGATTGAGGGATTGAAACTCGATCCTAATTGAGCCAAAGCTTAATTAGGGAGAGGTCAGGGGGTCTCAGCTGATTGCAAATTCTAAATAACAAATCACAAATATCAAATAAATTACAATAACCAAAACGCAAAATCCCAAACCGGTCTAAACATGTTTTGTTCATTGAATATTGTAATTTGGGATTTATTTGTAATTTGATGCTTGGAATTTGGGATTTTATAAGTTCTACAGGTGGATTATGCAGTTTGTAAAAAAAGATATTCTGGACATGGAATCGCTTTCTGTTGATGAAATTACCTTGATTCTTGATACTGCACAGCAAATGAAGGAAATTTCAAAAAGGCCTGTCAAAAAGGTTCCAACTTTGCGAGGCAAGACAATAGTGCTTTTTTTTTATGAACCCAGCACCCGCACCCGCACATCTTTTGATATTGCGGCAAAGCGGCTCAGCGCCGACAGTATCTCAATATCCGGAAGCACCAGTAGCATAGTAAAGGGGGAAACCCTTATAGACACAGCGCGGAACATTGAAGCTATGAATCCTGATGTGATCGTTATGCGTCATTCTATGGCAGGGGCTTCACATATGCTGGCAAAAATTGTCAGGACATCCATCATCAATGCAGGCGACGGCATGCATGCACATCCAACCCAGTCGCTGCTCGATCTTATGACTGTCAGGGAACACAAGGGAAGGGTTTCGGGGCTGCGCATTGCGATAATCGGCGATATATCCCACAGCAGGGTGGCGAGATCGAATATAATCGGGTTTACAAAAATGGGCGCCGATGTCGTGTTAGCCGGCCCGCCGACTATGATTCCAAAAGGAATTGAAAGCCTTGGAGTTTCTGTTACATATAATGTGAATGATGCTGTTTGTAATGCTGATATTGTAATGATGCTCAGGATACAAAAGGAGCGGCAAAAAGGCTTGTTGTTTTCGACTGAACGTGAGTATGCAAAGGTGTATGGGTTGACAATGGAAAGGATGAAAGGCGCTAAAAAGGATGTGCTGATCATGCATCCTGGGCCCGTTAATCGAGGCGTTGAAATAGCGCCGGAGGTTATGGACGGACCATACTCAATAATTATTGATCAGGTAACAAACGGCGTTGCCGTTCGTATGTCTCTTTTATATCTGACTGCAGGAGGTGCGCGCAATGTTGATGCTGATTAGGGGAGGAAGAGTAATTGATCCCGGCAAGTTAGACGGCATCATGGATATTCTGATTGAAGATGGAAGGATAGTAGAGGTCGGAGGGCAGGGGTCAGAGGTCGGAGGTCAGAGGTCAGAGGTCAGAGGTCAGAGGCCGGAGGTCAAAGTAATTGATGCTTCAGGCAAAATAGTGGCGCCGGGGCTGATGGATATGCATGTCCATTTTCGGGAGCCGGGGCATGAATATAAAGAAACCATAGAAACAGGTTGTCTATCAGCGGCTTTTGGCGGTTTTACGGCGGTCTGTACAATGCCGAACACAAACCCTGTAAACGACAACAGCCAGGTTACGGAATATATATTAAAAAAGGCCGGCCTTGCGGACACGGTTCGAGTTTATCCTGTTGCCGCAATAAGCCCGGGGCTTCAAGGAAAAGGTCTTTGTGAATATGGGGATTTGAAGGATGCGGGAGCTATCGCTGTTTCTGATGACGGCAATCCTGTAACGGACAGCCAGTTGATGCGCAGGGCGCTGGAGTATGCAAAAGGATTCGGTCTTCCGGTTATTTCCCATTGCGAGGTTCTTGATCTTGCTTCAAACGGGGTTATGAATGAAGGGGCGGTTGCAACACGAATGGGGCTTGTTGGAATACCAAATGCCGCTGAAAGCATTATGGTCATGCGTGATATAGCGCTTTGTGAATTAACAGAGGCTTCTCTTCATATTGCCCATGTGAGCACAATTGAATCTGTGCGCGCGATAAGGGATGCAAAAAACAGGGGTGTTTGTGTAACCGCGGAAACAGCGCCGCACTATTTTACGCTGACAGAGGATGCTGTCCAGGGTTATAATACAAATGCAAAGATGAATCCCCCCCTACGTTCCATGCAGGACAGGGAAGCTGTCCTTGAAGGGCTGTCCGACGGAACCATTGATGTTATCGCCACAGATCATGCGCCCCATTCTTCCATTGAAAAAGAAGTAGAATTCGATATTGCGGCAAACGGCATAATAGGGCTCGAGACATCGGTTTCACTCGGTTTGAAGCTGGTAGAAAATGGTGTCATTACAATTACAGATCTTATTGCAAAGATGTCGACAAATCCTGCCCGTATTTTAGGGCTTGATCCTGGCATAAAAAAAGGCAAGCCTGCCGATATAACCATCATTGACCCCGACATAACCTATAAAGTGGATGCTGCCGGCTTTCAATCGCTGAGTCGCAACACCCCGTTTGACGGCTGGAATATGAAGGGAAGAGCGGTTCTGACCATGGTAGGCGGGAAGGTCGTGTTTGAAAGATAATTCTCTAAAGAGAAGACTTCGATGGTTGATGTTTTTCAGGGTTGTAATCGCAACCTTCCTGCTTGGTATTGCAATCTTTATACGGATTAAAGCAGCAGAAACATCACTCCAGACAGCGTTTGCGCCAATATATTTCATTATAGCATTAATCTATCTTTTTTCCTTTGCCTGCCTTTTCATTCCAAAGATCATCAAAAACATCAGGACAAACATATACCTGCAAAGCTTTTCAGATCTTTTGCTGATAACCGGACTTGTATATGTAACAGGCGGAATTGAGAGCATCTATTCTGTCTTTTATCCTTTGGTCATCATCTATTCAGCGCTCTTTCTGGCTGGCAGAGGAGGGTTAATTTCAGCCTCAGTCAGCAGTATATCTTACGGGCTGCTGCTTGATCTGGAATACTACGGTATTATTCAACCGACATCCCCCTTAGGTTATGATTACAACTTTGATGCGGGTTACGTTTTTTCGAGAATTTTTATCCATATTATAGCTTTCTATATTATCGCATTGCTGACAAGTTTTGCCGTCAAACAGGAAAAAACGGCCAGAGATCTCCTGGCGGAAAAGGAAAGCGATTTTGATCAGCTTGACCTGTTGCACAGAAGCATAATCGAGTCTGTAGATACGGGGATATTAACAGTCGATCTTAATGGGAATATAAAATCCTTTAACGCAGGGGCTGAAAAGATCACCGGTTTTTTGCGTTTTAAAATTATAGATAAAAAAATCGATGATGTCTTCCCTTTTTTTTCAAGGATTCTGAATGAAGAAAGCCAATGGAAACCTGAAAGCAGATTTCAAGTCGCTGATTCAGGAAAGATACTGGGTTGTTCAGTTTCCCCCCTTGTTGACGGCAATAGAAAAAAAATAGGCAATATTTTAATTTTTCAGGATTTGACGGTTATTAAAGAAATGGAACGTCAGATTGAAAAAAACAAACAACTTGCCTTTATTGGTGAAATGGCGGCGAGTCTCGCCCATGAAATAAGAAATCCTCTTGCATCAATCAGCGGGCCGATTCAGATGTTAAGCGAAGATTTAAGGCTGGACGAAACAGACAGAAGGCTCATGCAGATTGTCCTGAGAGGAAAGGACCGGCTTGAAGGTTTTGTTAAAGACTTCCTTCTTCTGGCGCGGCCCAAACAGTCTGAGCGAAAAGATATTGACGTTAAAGCCATTATAGATGATGTCCTTGAATCTCTTCGCTTTAACCCTGAATGGCATGAACATATTGAAATAAGCATGGATTTATGCGATCAGACCGGTATATATGGGAACAAGGCGGAGATAAGACAGGCGATTTGGAACCTTATTCTAAATGCCGTCCAGGCAATGCCGGAAGGAGGCATACTGAAAATAGAAACCTCCCCAGATGAAAAAAAATATCTTGAGATACGGATAAGCGATAATGGCTGTGGAATCAAAGAAAAAGATCAGGACAGAGTGTTTGAACCTTTTTACACAACAAAGGAAAACGGCACAGGCCTTGGAATGGCAATTGTAAACAGGATTGTGGAAAGTCACATGGGTAAAATCAGAATCAAAAGTAAACCAGGGAAAGGCACGGATTGTATAGTGTTGCTGCCGATAAAAGAGTAGGAGCAGGATTTATCCCCATAAGCGCTGACTTAAGTTGCGAGATATTATTTGGGATGTATTTAGAATATCGAATATCGAATGTCGAACCGCAGAATTACGAAGTGGTCACTTCGACATTCGACATTTCTTGTTCGACCTGCCCGCCACTGCCACGTAAAAGAGTGGAATCTCCTGGTATCATGGTTGGCGATGGCAGGCGGGTATTCTGCGGTTCAGAAAAAGTACTTACAAAATTGATGGAAATCGGATGTTTAAATCCCCTCTAACAAGAGGGGTGGACGCGGAGCGGACGGGGTGTGTAAAAAGCACATTATCTGAAGTATTGCTGTGGAATCACCTCAAGGGCAAGCAGATGAGAGGCTACGATTTTCACCGTCAGAAGCCAATTAATAATTACATTGTGGATTTCTTTAAACACACCCCTAAATCCCCTCTTGTTAGAGGGGACTTGTTAGAGGGGATTTAGAGCCGTGAACCTAATAACAACTTTAGGCACTTGTAATTTAATACAGGAGTAATAGATGGCTAAGATTCTTGTTGTTGATGATGATCAGGGTATGAGAGAATTTTTAGAGATACTGCTTGTTAGGGAAGGATATGAGGTTTCCTCTGCTTCCGGAGGTAAAGAAGCAATAAGTCTGTGCAAAAAGCATAAATTTGACCTGGCAATTACTGACCTGAAGATGCCCAGAGTCGATGGAATCGATGTTTTGAAAAGTATCAAGGAGATTTCACCGGAAACCATGGTCATATTAATCACAGCGTATGCTTCCGGGGAGACAGCCGTTGCCGCAATGAAAGAGGGGGCACACGACTATCTTGAGAAGAATTTTGACGTTGAAGACCTCAAGGCCGTGATAAAGGATGCGCTCAGCAAGAAGGGCGTCGAAAAGGAAGATGCGGTTTTTATGAAGGATGTGGAGGATGCTTTTTCCTTTGGAAATATGATCGGAAAAAGCAGGGAGATGTTAAAGGTCTATTCACTTATTAAAAAAGTGGCGGATACTGCTGCCAACATTCTTATTTCCGGCGAAAGTGGTACAGGCAAGGAGCTGGTCGCCGTGGCCATCCATGAAAACAGTTCCAGAAAAGACAAGCCCTTTGTCGTTATAAACTGCGGCGGCATACCGGAAAACCTTCTTGAAAGTGAACTGTTCGGTTATATGAAGGGGTCATTCAGCGGAGCCCATGCGGATAAACCCGGTCTTTTTGAAGTCGCCCACAAGGGAACGATTTTTCTTGACGAGATTAGCGAGTTGCCGCCGTTTCTTCAGGTCAAACTCCTCCGGGTGGTTCAGGAAAAAACCTTCAGAAGGATAGGCGGGGCAGAAGATATCAAGGTGGATGTGAGGATTATATCCGCCACAAATCAGAATCTGGAGCAACAGGTTAAAAATGGCGGTTTTAGAGAAGATTTATATTACAGGCTTAATGTAATTCCCTTAAAAATTCCGCCTTTAAGGGAAAGGAATGAAGACATTCCTCTGCTGACAAGCTATTTTATAGAAAAGTATTCAAAAGAATTTGGAAAGGAGATTAAAAAGATATCTCCTTATGCCCTTCGGCTCCTTATGGAGTATTCTTTTCCCGGGAATGTAAGGCAACTGGAAAACATCATCGAAAGAAGTGTCGCCTTGGAGGCCACGAATATCATTTTACCGGAAAACCTTGATATGCCTGAAGACAGCGGGCAGGATCAGGATACTGCTTTAAATGCCGTCATTCCTGAGGGAGGTATAAACTTGAATGAGGACCTGGCAAGAGTCGAGGGGCTTTTGATAAAAAAAGCTCTTCAAAAGGCAAATGGTTCAAAGACAAAGGCCGCTAAACTTCTCAATATAAGTTTTGATTCATTACGCTACAGGCTTGAAAAACTCGATATTTAAATGACCTGAAAAAATTATAATAGCCGCAAAAAAGCACAAAAGACTCAAAAGCAGAACTATACATTTTATTGTAACTATTCAGGTTGTTTAGGCTGTAGGCTAAAGGCTGTTAGTTTCTGAGATCTTTGCATAACCCCCATTTTTGCTTAATTCTGGTCATTGCGAGGAGCAAAGCGACGTGGCAATCTTGTGGATTATCAACATGTTTTGAGATGGGAGTATTACCAGTTTGTTAAAATTGGAATGATATCCCACAGCATCATCATTTATCGGGCGGGATAAACCCGTCCCTACGAGTTACGTGCATCAAATTTCGTAGGGGCGGGTTTATCCCGCCCGAATAGAGTTTATGTTTTCGGCTTTAACAAATTGGTAATGCTCCCTTTGAGATTGCTTCGCTTCGCTCGCAATGACATTATGGGTGTTTTTCAAAGGCATCGAACATTTGTGACCTTTTTGAGTATTTATTTAAAATAGTTTGACCTTTTTATACATACATGGCAAATAGTCATTTGTGATTAAGAGAAATCTATACAATATAGCGTTTTCCCCTCAGTGGGGACGTCAGATGCGGTTTATCACCGGTCCTCGGCAGGTGGGAAAAACGACCCTTGCCAGGCAAAAGCTTCATGAAGAAAAGTCGGAACAGTTATACTATCTATGGG
>JAUWQO010000109.1 GCA_030610995.1 Desulfobacterales bacterium | reverse complement strand
TCTCGATTTTTGTTAAAAGTATAGGCACTGCCAAAAAGAACAAGGATAACACTTCATAATTCGACATTCCCTGTTCGACATTCGACATTAAATCATCATGTTAGACGAAAACATCCTTTATCTAAAAAATGTCACTTTTTTTGTATTGCACCCGTAGCACTTAACAGTAAATGTTCAGGGGTTCAGTTTGAAAGAAAACAAAGGAATTGAGGAATTGGGGGATTGAGGAATTGAGGAATTAAAATCAATACAATACCTTTAATTCCTAAATCCCTAAATTCGCAATTCCTAAATTGTTACATATTATGAATAACTTTAATATAATCTTAATGCTGTGCAACTGGGGGCCTCATACCGCATTTCAGACTCTTCAGGACAAAGGGGCTGAAATACCTCCGGAGATTAAAATGATCCGCATTCCCTGCACAGGAAGGATCAGCAAATCTCTTCTATTTAAGGCGTTTGAGATGGGAGCAGATGGAGTTGCTCTTGTTGGTTGTGAGCCGGGCGCCTGCCGTTATGGAAGCGGCACTGCCGCTGCAAGGGAAAATACAGAGGATACACGGGAGATTCTCGGTCTTCTGGGATTGGGAAAAGATCGCCTGCGCCTTGCCACATTCCTGCCTGATGATTCAGAACCGTTGCTGCAATTTCTTAAAGATTTTTGCAGGGATATTCGGGTGCTTGGCAAAAGCCCAATGGCGCTGGATAGAGCAGGAGAGCCACAGGCCGTAGGCAGAGAACTTTTATCTGGTATAATTTCTTCTCATGATGTCTATGCGTGTCAGGACTGCGGCAAATGCACATCAACATGTCCGCTGGCGCTTAGCGGAAAGGATTTTTCACCTCGGGCTCTGGCCGGTTCTATTATAGCAGGGGATATTGATTCACCTAAGGTACAGGCGGATGTTTGGGCCTGCCTTACCTGCGGCCTTTGTTATGACCGGTGTCCATCTGCTGTTAACTTTCCTGAGTTTATTCGTGATCTTCGTCATTTTTCTAAGAGACGTAATGTAGATGGCCATGAGGCTCACGGAGGCTTTTTTCAGTCTTTAATGCGGGCAATGACCTCTCCGAAGCTTAAAACAGAGCGCTGGACGTGGCTTCCGGATAATATCCAGCTTGATCATGAGAGTAAAGTCCTCTTTTTTGGTGGCTGCGCTCCTTTTTTTGATATATTTTTTAGAAACCATCTAAACGTTCAGACCTCTAATATTATAGTTGACAGCCTTCGTTTGTTGAATTTCTTTGATATCAAGCCGGCCCTGCTCAAAGATGAGCGATGTTGCGGGCACGATCTTCTATGGTCCGGAGACCAGGAGAACTTTTTAAGGCTTGCCAGGTTCAATGTTGATTTAATCCATTCTCTTGGCATTGAAGAGGTTGTTACTGCATGCCCGGAGTGCTACAGGACGTTGAAACACGACTATGCAAACTATGGGCTTGAATTGAAATTCAAGGTGACGCACATCTATGATCTTCTTGAGAAAGAAATTGACAAAGGGGCCGTGAGTTTCAAAAAAATTGATAAAAGGTTGACTTTTCAGGACCCATGCCGTCTGAGCAGGTTTGAGCAAAGAGCTGATTTGCCGAGAATGTTGATAAAGCGTCTTAAAGCCGACAGTTTCCAGGAAATGCAGGAGAGCGGAACATCCTCGATCTGCTGTGGCAACAGCGCATGGATCGGATGTGATTCATTCAGCAAGGCGCTTCAGGTAAAACGCCTGAGACAGGCTCATGCTGCAGGAAGCGATCTTCTTATCACGGCCTGCCCTAAATGCCAGATTCATCTCAAATGCGCAATGGAGGACCCTTTTCTTGGAGATGAGTTAAGCATGGAGATGATGGACTTAACGAGTCTTATAGCAAAGACTATTTACTGGGAGTAATTGTTTCCATGATAAGAAATCCCCCCTTGAGGGGGGCAGGGGGTGTCATGCATAAGTGCTAAGTTGTTTTTGCCCAGGAGGGACTGAAAAAAATGAACATCGAACATCGAACGTCCAACATCGAATGTTGAATGGGAAAAGATGAAAAACCTGAACTATTAGATGATATTTTACAGGAAACAGAGGAATTAATTAAGATTTTCGTTAGGAGTATCAAAACGGCTGAAAAGAAACAGAAATAGTCATTCAAAGTTCGGCATTGGTTTTTTATTCGATTTTAAAATAATTTGAGGAGCGGAGCGACATCATTATTCGACGTTCGACGTTCAATGTTCGATGTTGGACGTTCATCTTTCAAAGTAAAAGGTATAACAATGGAAGAAAATGTTGCAGAAAAGATTTCAATACATCCGGGTCAGGCCGCGCGAATCGGTGTTTATGTGTGCCACTGCGGTTTGAATATTGCCCGGACTGTAAACTGTGGGTATGTGGCTGAAACAGTGTCAGAGCTTGACAAAGTTGTTGTTTCAAAAGACATAGCCTATGCCTGTTCCGAACCCGGGCAGCAGGAGATCAAAGAGGACATCCTTGAACACGGATTGGACCGTATTGTTGTGGCTTCCTGTTCACCAAGGCTTCATGAGCCCACCTTCCGCCAGATGATACAGTCTGTCGGTCTTAACCCTTTTCTTCTCGAAATAGCCAACCTGCGCGAACAGTGTAGCTGGGTTCATATGAATGAGCCTGATGCAGCGACACAAAAGGCTGTAACCCTGGTAAAGATGGCTGTTTCGCGAGTGCGGCTGCTCTGCCCGCTTGCCGGCGAAAGGATGCCGCTGACGAAACGCACTCTGGTGATCGGCGGTGGAATTGCCGGAATTCAGGCATCGCTTGATCTTGCAGATAATGGTTATGAAGTAATCCTTGTTGAAAAAAACCCATCCATTGGCGGCAAAATGGCCCAGCTTGACAAGACCTTTCCCACAATGGACTGTTCCATCTGAATCCTCGGGCCAAAGATGACGGATGTCGGTCGACATCCTAAAATAAAACTTCACACCATGAGCGAGGTGGTGGATGTTGAAGGATATGTTGGGAACTTTGATGTAAGGATCTTAAAGCGTGCCCGTTATGTTGACGAGAAAGAATGCACTGCGTGTGGAGACTGTGAAAAAGCCTGTCCTGTTGTTTGTCCTGACGAATTTAATGTAGGTCTTTCTTCACGTAAGGCAATTTACACACCATTTCCCCAGGCTGTTCCCTCTGCCTATGTTATAAATATCAATGAATGTCTCGGTCATAACCCTTCTGTTTGCGCAAAATGTATAGATGCCTGCGAAAAAGGCTGCATCAATTTTCACATGTCTGATGAAGAGATTAAGGAAAGGGTTGGATCGATAGTTGTGGCCAGCGGGCTGGAGCCATATGATCCCACAGAGCTTGACGAATACGGATATACACGGTTTGAAAATGTATTAACCAGTCTTGAGTTTGAACGTCTGGTAAATGCCGGAGGCCCGACCAAAGGGGAGCTGATTCGTTTAACAGACAGAAAACGTCCTCAATCCATCGGTTTTATACAGTGCGTTGGGTCCCGTTCCATCAGGAAAGGGGGCGGTTACTGTTCAAATGTTTGCTGTATGAATACAATTAAGAGCACACTGGTGCTCAAAGAGCATTATCCGGATATTAATATAAAGGTTTTCTATATTGATATTCGAGCGTTCGGAAAAGGATTCGAAGAGCTTTACATGCGGAGTCGTCGATCAGGTGTCCATTATTTAAGAGGTTTGCCCGGAACAGTTGAGGAGCTTTCCGATGGAAGCCTGCGGGTTGCTGTTGAAAATACCGCCTTGGGCGGGCTGGAATTCCACGATCTGGATATGCTTGTGCTGGCCATTGGGATCAAACCGGCGAAAAGCGCTCAAAAGATTCGAGAGATGCTTGGTCTTCAGTTGACGCCTGACGGGTTTTTTCTGGAAGCCCATCCCAAGTTGCAGCCGGTAGATGCCGCCACCAGGGGGGTTTTTTATGCCGGATGCGCCGAGGGGCCCAAGGATATCAAGGAAAGCGTTACCCAGGCATCTGCGGCTGCGGCGCGTTCCATACGCTTGATGCATAAAGGGGAAATCATAACCGAGCCGATTACATCGGTGGTGATCCCTGAGCAATGCAACTCATGTGGAATATGCGCCGAGGTGTGTCCTTACAATGCCATTACGGTTGATATTAAAAAGAAGACTCCGGCTGTGGTTAATTCAGCGGCATGCGCCGGCTGCGGTACCTGTGCGGCAGAGTGTCCTTTTGGCGCCATCACAATGAACCATTTTACTGATGACCAGATTATATGTCAGATCGACGCCATACTCGAAGACAAAGCCCAGGAAAAGGCGCTGGTCTTTGCCTGTAACTGGTGTTCTTATGCCGGAGCAGACTATGCCGGAGTCTCGCGTCTGCAGTATCCTGCCAGCGTGAATATAATACGCACCATGTGTTCAGGCCGCGTGGACAAAAAGTTTATCTGGCATGCCTTCCTTAAGGGAGCGCCGGTTGTGCTTGTAAGCGGTTGCCATATAGGTGATTGTCACTATATTGATGCGAACCATTGGACCCAAAAAAGGTTTCAAAAGTTGCAAAAGAGGATGGAAAAGCTCGGTATCAAACCCGACCGGCTTCAGCTTGAATGGATCAGCGCTGCAGAAGGTGTTCGATTTGCAGAAGTAATGAATAAAATGGAAAAAATCAGGCAAGAGGTTTCAAGTCAGGAAATTGCGGACACAATCAGGATTTTGAAAGACAGAAAAATAAGTTCTCTCAAGTGATTGATTTTCCGAGCGGTCATTGCGAGGAGTGAGGGATCCGCCTATCTCAGGCGGAACGAAGCAATCCCCTTATTTCCAGGAGATTGCTTCGGTCATGCTTCCCTCGCAATGACAGGAAAAGTGTAATTGGGAGGGTTTTCGTTCAGGTACTAATTAGTCGTCTGTGAGAGTAATAGCGCCAGATTCACAAACCTCAATGCAGCTTTCACAGGCCTCGCAATCCTCGGGACGTGCGGCGAAAGATTTTTCATCCTTCATTTCAAATACGTCCATTGGGCAAATATCTACGCATTCTTCACAACCTTCGCATTTGTCCTGATCAACAACAGGGTGCGGCATATTCATTTCTCCTTTCTTAAAAAAATTTTACTTTGCTTTAAACCGATGGCAACCAAACCACCAATTATCTCCTGCTTTAAAAAAATCCCATATATCAATTGACAACTCAAGTCAAGTCTTCTGATATTTTTTTACTGCCAAAGCATTTGTCAGAACTTATTGAGAAATTGCCCTTTAAAATGGTTCAACAAGTCCGAGCAGGGTATTTTGAAATTGAGACTTTTCTTTTGATTCCGAGTAGTTATATCCACAGCAACCGGCAAAAAACTCATGCGGCATTTGGCCGGGCACAATAGCAAGGGTTAGAGAAACCTTTGTGTCGCTATTCTTAGCAAAAATGGGCTCAGCGATTTTGTCGGTCGATGTTGGCCATGGGTTTTTTGCTATAATTTCAAGCTCTTTCATGAAGTTATCACGCCATTTATCCGCTTTCTCAATACTGTTTTTTTGTAAAGGCATTGAGTCAAAGCCGACTATAATCTCGGTCTGAGATGCCTTGTCAATCAAATACTCAAATGCCGATTTGCTGTCTGTAATAAACAGCCCGGATCCCTGCTGATCATGTTGCATAAGAAGGGCCCAGGCCTTTATCCTGTCGGCTGTCATGTAAGCGCCAGGATCGTAGGCCCTGAGTAGATTGTTGGGTAGATTGTTGGGCAGATTGTTTTCGGCATTTTCAATATATGAGCTGTCAATTTCTCCTTTAATATTTTCAATGAGATTTTGCTGCATCTTATCAACCAGAAAAAGCTTTTGATTTATTTCCCAATTTTGAGTGTCAAATTCCTGAGCAATGTGTAAAAATATTCTTGCGTTAAACAGAGGGTCAGGCTTTGTTTCAGGTTGCTTTTGCTGTGTTTTCTTTTTTATGTCCGCCCTGATTTGCGCGGTAATGGTATCATTAAAAAAGGGTATCTTATCTGCATGTGTCTTAAAAAATGCGGTCATTCCTCGCTTATCACCGAGATGGAGGTTTAACCATGATTTGTGATCTTTTAAAATTGCATTAAGTTTATTCTCATCTTTTTTTACGGGTATTCGTATATCAATAACCCCTCTTTTTGCCAATTCCTGCATCATTTCAGGAGGATTGTTACTTGATGTGCTATATATAACGGTTTGCCCAAAAATTGCCGATATTATTTCTGCAGATAAATCAAAAATACAGGTAAATGGGAAATATATGGGTTTCATTTTTTTTCAATCGCTCTCCCGTCCTTTATGGTAATTCCACGAGCTGTTAATTGATCACGAATTCTGTCGGCAAGAGCCCAATTTTTTTCCATTCTGGCTTTATCTCTTTGCTTAATCAGGCTTTGAATCTCCGGATCGGAAAGCTCGGCTCCAAAGTCGAATATTTTCAGCACCGAGTCTATATTTCGAAAAGCATCCACAATCCGTAAGGCGCCAATCGGATCAATCATTTTTTTCATGGTAAGGATGTTTATCTGTTTGACAATTTTGAAAATAGAGGCCTTTGCTGCTGAAATGTTCAGGTCATCATCCATGGCTCCGGCAAAACCGTGCTTGATGTCGTATAGAAGCTGATCCACTTCAGGATATGGAGCGCCCTCTTCTATGTTGAGCAGGGTCTGGATACATGAATCAAGCCTTTTCAGAGAATGTTTGGCGCTGTCAAGCCTGGCAATGGAAAAGGTTACAGGTTTTCTGTAATGGCTTGCAATAAGCCAGTACCTGATAACCCTTCCAGAATAGCCCATGCCATTTAAGTCCGCAAGAGTGCGGCCCGCCTGGTTTTCATCTATTTTTTTGCCGTCAACCAGCACCCTGTCGCAATGCAGCCAGTATTTTGCCAGGGGTTTTCCGGTAACAGCTCCGGCTATTGCCATTTCATTTTCATGATGTGGAAATACAAGCTCCCTGCTGCTTGTATGGATATCAAAACTTTCTCCAAGGTATTTCATAGATATGGCCGCACATTGAAGATGCCATGAGGGCCGAACATTGCCCCAGCCTGTTTTGACATATATTCCCCTTTTCAGCTCCGAAAGTTTTGACCTTTTCAGGAGTGTAAAGTCCCTGGGATTGTTTTTTTCATATTCATCAAGATCTACAGTGGCGCCGAGTCTTATCTTGTCTATATTTATACCTGATAGTCTGCCGTAATCGGAAAAGCGGGAAATATCGAAGTATATAGAATGAAGTTTTTCATATGCAAAGCCTTTGTTGACAAGTTTTTCAGCCAATGCAACCATATCTTCGACATGCTCGCTTGCCCTGGGATATTTATCGGCAGGCTTTATATTTAAGGTCTTTAGATCCGTCATAAACGACTCAATATGTTTGCCGGTGAATTCAGAGAGGCTAAGACCTGCTTTTTCAGAACCATGTATGGTCTTATCATCCATATCCGTAATATTCATGATATGGGTTACGGAGTAATCCCTGTATTCAAGATACCGGCATAGCAGGTCGGCAAAAACAAAACGCCGGCATTCTCCCATGCCGATCCTAACATTTGCCGTAGGGCCGCAGGAATATATTCCAACCTTTCCGGCAAGAATCGGCTCAAAAGGCTCCTTGCTTTTGCCCATGGTGTTAAACAGTCGCAGCTTAGCCATGTCTCGTGCATCGAAAAGGGGTGTGCTCAGGTATCGCTCCCCTCCATCCGGAAATATTACTACAATCGTGCCCTCGGTCATAGTTTTGGCCTCTTTGCGGGCAATAACCATAGCCGCGCCGCTGCTCATGCCTGCAAAGATTCCCTCCTCCCTTGCAAGACGTCTCGTCATTTCAAAGGCATCTTCGTCATCAATATTTTGTTTCTCGTCGAGTAGTTTTTTATCGAATATTTCAGGGCGATAAGCCTCCTTCATATTTTTTAATCCCTGGATTTTATGATTGAGGTAAGGCTCGACGCCGACTATGCAAACATCGGGATTATATTCTTTCAGCCTTTTTGAAAGGCCCATAACGGTTCCTGTTGTGCCCATTGTAGCGACAACCATTGTAACCTTTCCCGTGGTCTGCTTCCAGATTTCTTCTGCAGTGCCATGGTAGTGGGCTTTCCAGTTGGCCGCATTATTAAACTGATCCGTCATAAAATAGATTTCCGGATTTTCGCGGGCCAGCCGATAGGCCTCCTCTATGGCGCCGTCCGTCCCAAGATGGCTTGGGGTAAGTAAAATTTCTGCGCCGCGAGCCTTCAGAATCTTCTGCCGTTCTACACTTGCCGATTCAGACATGGTCAGCAGGAGTTTATATCCTTTGACAGAGCATACCAGAGCAAGTCCGATACCGGTATTTCCGCTCGTTGCCTCTATAACGGTCTTATTCATGGTGAGCTCGCCCGATTTTTCCCCGGCTTTAATCATGAAAAGAGCGGATCTGTCCTTGATGGAACCTCCGGGATTAAAATATTCGAGCTTTGCCAGGATTTTTACCTTGGGGTTTGGATTAAGCTTTTTTATTTCAACAAGTGGTGTGTTTCCTATGGTGTCTAATATTGAATAGCTCATAGTCTCAATATTCCGTTAAGCTAAAGTTACAAGTGAGCTAAAGTTAGGAATCGCGGCTAAAAGCCGCTCCTACTCGACCACTCGACCAATTCCCCACTCGACCAATTCCCTAATTATCTGTTGCTTAACCTGATTTTCGCTTTTTGAAGCATCTATTACACGAAACCGCTTGGGCTCAAGACGCGCAAGCTCAAGGTAGCCTGCTCTGATTTTTTCATGAAATGAAAGGGTTTCCTTTTCAAACCTGGTTTCACCCCCGCTTCTTGAGCCGTTATCAATCTGTTCCCATGCCCGTGAAAGGCCGATTTCAGGCAAAAGATCGAGCAAGATAGTAATATCCGGTTTTAAGCCATCAACCGTCATCTCGTGCAATCCGGTTATCAGGTCTAAGTCGAGACCTCGCGCATAACCCTGATAAACCAGCGTGGCATCGAAAAAACGGTCACATATTACCGTCTTACCTTCAGATAAAGCAGGATTTATCAGTTCTTTTATGTGCTGAACCCGGTCCGAACAATACAAAAGGAGCTCACATGCAGGCTCCATGTCTCTATTTTCCGGATCAAGGAGGATCGACCGGATTTTTTTTCCGATTTTTGTACCACCCGGCTCCCTTGTAATTATACAATCATAGCCCTTGTTTTCAAGAAATTCGACTATATTTTTTATCTGGGTTGTTTTACCCGAGCCTTCTATTCCTTCAAGAGTGATAAACATAATAATAATTTAGGAATTGCGAATTTAGGAATTTAGGGATTTGCTTTGCTTAATTGCGAATTTAGGAATTTGGGAATTTAGGAATTGAAGGTATTCTGTTGATTTCAATTCCTAAATCCCTCAATTCCTAAATCCCTCAATTCCTAAATCCCTCAATTCCTAAATCCCTCAATTCCTAAATCCCTCAATTCCTAAATCCCTCAATTCCTAAATCCCTCAATTC
>JAUWQO010000086.1 GCA_030610995.1 Desulfobacterales bacterium | reverse complement strand
CATTAACTTAAGGAGTAGATGTCGCTGTGGGAGCGGCTTTTAGCCGCGATTGTAGCTTTGGAGCGCACATTTTTTCGTGGCTGAAAGCCACTCCCACAAACAAAATTAGCTTAAGTTAATGGCATTGCCCCTGAAGTAGTTGTAGCAAAATTCACAATTGACAATTAGCAATTGATTATTGACAATTTATGCTGATAAATTAAGTAGTTATTGACACTGATTTATTTTGTATAATAATCAATAATCAATTGTGAATTACTAATTATTAATGATTTTTCCCTTATTTGAGCGCTTATGGGTAATACCCCACCAATATCATTTCTCCATCTTAGCCCACTTATCCCATTTTTTGGCATGTTCTGCGTCGTTGTAGAGGGCTGCCTGGAGGATAGAAACGGACAGCGCCAAAAACAAGAACCCCAAAGCTAAAATAATGAGTTTTCTTTTCATAACAGGTACTCCTTACGTAATGGAGAGTTGTATACAACTGTAGGCATTGACTCTTTAAGCGAACCCTTAGAAAAAGGGGTGTGAAAATCTATATACCCACTGTAAAAATGCCCAGTTGGCCTCTTTGTCAGAAGCTTGTTTCTTGGCAAACTCGTCCGGCCAGAAATGGCCGAAACCGAATTGAATCTCATTGCCCTTGGGAAGGCTCAATTTTCCTACTAAATCCAACTCTCTTCCTACTTTGTCTCCTGAGTTTCCGGTCGTATCCCGATACTCCTTAGAGTTCAGATACCAGGCGTCTTTGCGCTGGGCCAGCCAGAATTGGTGATACTCTGCCTTCAAATAGAGCCACTTCTTAGGCTTGACTTCCAGATTGATCTGGGCATCCTTTAGATTCATCCAGTGAAACAGATTTATTCTGCCGAACATTTTGTCCCTGGCCCCGAATGCCCCGTCAAATGTTTCAAGTGTGCCGTCATTAGGATCACTGTCGCCGGAAGCATAGCTGTATTCCGCGCTGACACGCGGTTTAAAGCCCATTTCTTTAAAGTTATAAGCCACAAGAAGGTGATAACCATAGGCATCGATATCATCATTAGCCCGATACCCATCCTGTTTTATGAAGGTAAAATCAAAATCAAGTCCTTTGTAGTCTTTCTTGTAGATTCTGCCTCCCAGATAGTAGGCATCAAAATTTCCGAGCTGGCCATCTTCGCCTGTATACCGGTCATGATCATTTTTCTTGGTCATGGAAAATGGCTCAAAGGCAATACCAAACAAATGCTTTGGCAGCTCAAAATGACCATAAAATCCGAAACTCTCAAATCCGTGATTGTGTTTCCAGCTTAGGTGACTCGGATCATGAACAATGGTTTGTCCGTAATATGCGTCCACAAAGCCGCACTCAAATTTATAAGCAACCTTTGCGGCATCCCAAAGCCACTTGCCTGTGTTTCCCCACTGGCCAGGCCCGAATATCCTTTTGTTGCCATAGGTAATCACCTGCCTTCCGACCTTAATACTGAAGGGCAAAACCTTCCTGATTTCCAGATATGTATCAAAGGGCTCCCAATCATCCTCATACGGGTTGTGTCTTCGACCAAATTTGTCGTTATAGAAATCACTCTCCTTAAAGGCTACACCCCAGGCTTCCGAATGCTGCACCCCCAAGGCGACACGAATGATCTCATTGGGATCGTAATGTAATCCAAAGCGGAATCTTCCAAGGAGGAATCCATCATTCGACTTCCCTTTTTTCGGGTTATCTCCATAGAACTTCGCGTTGAAATTGTCTTGATATTCATACCGCAAGCGGACGTTGGTCCAAAAACTAAGCTTGTTTCCGACCTGGCCTTCTTGTTTATCCTTTGCTAAGCCGATACCATCACCTTCATGCAGCAAAAAAACCGTAAGTAGAATGAGCAAGAACAACTTTGACATCTTAGATTTCATAAGTCTCTCATTTTTTTAACTGTCAGATTTTTCAATCACCACAATCTTTTCTGGTGGTATACTTATTATTATGTTGTCTCCTTTATTGTACTTTTTTTCGGTTGGGCTATAAATAACAAAAGGAGGGTTTATATCCACTGCTATCTCAGTGAAATATGGTTTGCGTTTTGCGTTTTCAACCTTTCCTGAAAAGACATTTTGACCTTTATTATTTTCGTTTTCTACAATGGCAATATTTTCCGGCCTTATCACTACGAGCACATCTCCTTTAAATGGATTTTTTCTGAATAGGACCGTTTTGCCTATTTTTACTGTAGAACCATCGGAAAGGCCGTAAAATATATTCTGCGACTTCATAAACCTTGCTACAAATTCATTCTTTGGCGCTTCCATGACCTCTTTCAGCGTCCCTGTCTGGATTATCGTACCATCATTCATAAGGGCAATTCTGTCCGCGACATCTGAGGCTTCCTCGAAACTATGACATACATGGATAAAGGTGCCATTGACGTCTCTTTGCAACTGGCGCAGTTTTCTTGCCATCTCCATCCTCAGGTTTTCATCCAGGGCGCTTAAAGGTTCATCCAGAAGAAGAAGTTTTGGTTCCGTAGTCAGTGCTCGGCCCAATGCAACCCTCTGCTTTTCACCACCGCTTAAATTGAGCGGCATTCTATGTTGGATGTACTCGATTTTAAGCCGAGAAATCATTTCTGAAACGATACTGTTTATCTGCTCAGGCGGCATTCTTCTCGCCTCCAGTCCATAGGCAATATTCTTTTTTACCGTCAGATTGGGAAAGAGGGCATAATCCTGAGGAACATAACCGATGTTTCGTTCTTCCGGATAAAGAGGGGTTATATCCTCTCCGTCAACCAGGATGTTGCCTTTATCCGATTTGTAAATACCGGCTATATATTCGACCAAAACAGTCTTTCCTGCCCCGGTGGGACCGAGAATTGCCAGGTATTCACCTTTGTTAACCTTTAAATTGATATCACGAAGATGAAATTCTCCGAGATTTCCATTAAGATTTGCTATTTCAATCATAGTATCTCCTTACCATACATATCCTTTCGCACCGATCCTGTGCATCACATAAACCGAGATCCCGCCTAATAAGACCAGAACAAAGGCGAGGGCAAAACCATATTCAATATTACCGAACTCTACCTGTGCCCACACCGCCACCGAAACCCAATCGGCCTGATCCATTTGTAAAAATTTAGTAAGATCAGAAAATCGTGAAGCAGGCAGTTCCCGGAATGTTCCGCAGAAAAACAGGACGGCACTGAACTCAGCCATTGCCCTGGTCCAGGCCAGTATGATGCCGGCTACGATACCGCTTTTTGCCAGGGGGAAGGTTATTGTCCTGAATGCCCTCCATCGGCTGCTTCCCAGCGACCTTGCCACCTGCTCAAACCGGGGATTAATACTATCAAAGGTAGCCTTCCAGGCACTCATCCCAAAGGCAAAGGAAAGCACCAGCGATGCGATAACCATTCCAGGGAAGATGCTGTGAGCGAACTTGAATCCTAACAAATTCTGCAATTTCCATAATGGTCCATAGTTGAACATCACAATAAGGCAGATGCCGACCACGGAACCAGGCATAACCATTAGCGATGAAAAAAGTATTTCAACCACTGATTTTCCTGGAATACGATAGCGTGAGAGGGCATAGGCAGTTGGAATGCCCAATATGGTAGCGATTAAGGTGGTTATAAGAGTTATTACTAAGGTGAGGTTAAGCGACTTCCAGAAATAGGGATCTTTCCAGAAACCTCCCGCAAACTGGTTTAAGATCTCTCTATCCTCACCCCAGATATCAGTTATTTCGCGGGTTTTTATTGCTGCCTCGGTTACAAAGAGCTGATCCAGATTGCTTAAAAAAAGATAGGCAGAATAAAGGAATAGAAAACCGGCAAAGCTGTAAAAAAAGGCATTAATGATGGTTCTGTTGCGTCTTTTACCAGACATTGCTTCTTCCTCCAATCAATTTCATTGCCGATATCGCGGATACTGCCATCAGGATGCAGACAATACTCATTGAGGTTACCCACCCCATCATACCTCCATTCCAGTCAAGATAGATGGCAAAGGGCATGATATCTGTTTTTCCCTCGGTTGCCCCGACAAATAACATGAGCCCTTCCCACTCGGCGGCTGCCCTCGCCCAGACCACAATCATACTGGCGATAATCCCGTTTTTCGCCATAGGAAGAACCACTTTAAAGAATGTCCGGAGAGGAGAAGCGCCTAAGCTGTGGGAAACCGCCTCAAACCTGACAGGTATCATATCAAAGCTTGCCTTCATCAGCCGGGCACAAAAGGCGGCGGTTACCGTAAATTGCACCAGCAGGACACCATATACATTTCTGCCGATATAGATGCCGTAATATTCACTAATCCAGTCAAAAGGAAACCTGGTCGTGATTCCAAAGAGAAATGCCCCCACTACCGCCGGTGAGACTACAATCGGCAGGTCTATGATGCTGGCAAATAGATAACGGCAGGGGAATCGAAATCGAGAAAGAGCATAGCCGGCGGGAATACCGATAAACAAAGAAAAAGACGTGGAGACCGTTGCAGTCCAGACCGTCAGCCAGAACCGCTCCCACATCCTCGATTTTGAAAAGAAATATAAGGTATCATGCCATCCCAGGTAGATCCAGTTACTTGTCACCAGCAAGATATATACAGCCAGGATACTGGCAGTTATTCCAATACAGAGGGCAGGCCACCATCCTCCTCGAGATCTCAGAGCCATTTTAATTCCTCCTTATTTAAATCTAATCTCCCGCCCTTTTTGTTTTTTTCTGTCTTAAAACCTGCCCTGCTAAATCACCGATCGTTTCTTTGGTAACCGGAAATGACTCATCTTTTACCGCCTTTGCTGCATTTACCAGATATTCCATATCCTTATCAGTAGTCCCGTCCAGACAGAAAGCTTGTTTATCGACCGGGATAACCGGATTGATCGCATAGGCATGCTTATGAAAGATCGCCCTTCCTTCTTCAGATAGAATAAAATCCATCAACTTTTGAGACTCCTCTCTATATCTGGCAAACTTAAGCACCCCTACCGGCAGCCTTATAATACCCCGATATTTGTGTTCGATGGGTATAATCTCAACATCTCTAAGATAGAGAACCGCAGTGGTTGCCCAGACGATGGTAGCATCAATTGCCCTGTGCTGAGTTGCGTTACCCAGCTCCGGGATGCATTTGGCGCTCAGTGTTGCATTCTCCTTTACCTTGTCCCAGATACCCGCTTTTCTGAAGGTTTTCTGATGCCAGATTCCAATGGCACATGACCTTGGATTTCCGAGCCCAACCTTGATACCAGGCCTGGCGAAATCCTCTATTCTTTTTATGTTCTTTGGATTCCCTTTGGGAGTGATAATCACGGTAACAAAATAGGCGGGGATGTCCGTTTTGGGATCATAGTCGGTGAGAAAACCCCTCTCCCCTGCCTGCATCAGATAGAACTCCTCACCGGGCATAAAAAGATCTCCCTGTTTTGATCGGGTGATGTCGGCGATAAAATATCCTGAACCCTTGTAGGAAAAGTTGACCTTGATATCCGGATTTCGTTTTTCAAAAACCGCCTTAATTTCATTTAAGGCCATACGCTGGCCGAGGCCGGCATGAAAAAGCAACCTTTTTTCTCCTCCGTATGTATGGGTAACCAGGAAAAAGGAAGAGATAAACAGAAAAACCACCAAATTGTTAATTAATTTCATCATAAATTCCTTTCCTTTGCTTGACTTGAAAAAATTTTTCATTATTACTCCTTTTCCCTGATCGGTTTGGATCATTTATTGCCCTTGTCCAGCTATGGCTTCTATTGTTTAGGTTATTATATGTCAATATATTTTTTTGCTTATTATAATTATTACTGATAATAACCATAACAAACCAATAGGCATTAATTTGGCGGACAGGGATTGGGAAAAATGGAATTTTTGCAAAGATTTTATATGGGCAGGCTTAAATTAATTTTGCAGGATGCCGTTATGATGAAGAACCGGTTCTATATCCTGAAAGAATTTATCCCAGCCTGGAGGGCAGTCATTATGACCGCAGTCGTAGGTAAGTAATTCCCCATGCCGAGCTGCTTTATAGAGTGTAAGACCGTGCTTATAGGGGATAAGCTCATCATTTTTACCGTGAATTATCACTACGGGCCCGTTGTATGAACCAACAACAGAAAGATTGTCAAATGGATCGGGTGCAATAAAACCGGGAACAAGGTATTTTGACGCCATCGACCTGATACTGATAAATGTGGAGTTAAGGATAAGCATTGCTGAAGGACGTTGTGCTGCCAGTGTGCATATAGCGCCCCCGCCGATTGAGCGTCCCAAAAGGATAATTTTTGAAGGATCGACATCCTTGCGTTTAACCAGCATATCATAGGCTGCAACAAAAGCTTCGGTAATGCTGCGTTGAGAAGGAGATCCTTCTGATCTTCCATAACCGGGATATTCGACAAGCAGCACCCCGATTCCGAGTTGAGTAAACCTGTTTAGCGTTGCCGGCCACATATCGATTATTTCCGCATTTCCATGCGCGAAAATAACCGCAGGTGAAGGCCGGTTGCTTTCAGGACGTAGAAACCATGTTTCTATTTTTCCGCCATCCGTATCTATCCAGATTTTCTCCATGCCCGGAATATCATACTCCATATCTGAAGGCATTACGATTTGATGACGTGGAAACAAAATTTGTCTCTGCATCAGCAAAAGAAGACAACAATAAACAAGATATATAAAGAAAAGCCCTAAAACAATTTTAATCAGTATATTCATTTTTGCATTCCAATTTGTTCAGAAATTTACAAACTCATTTTTATGTAACATTTAACTTTATTAAACAAAGCGGCTGCGGGTGAGCTTCAGGTGTGATCAGATTCAAAACAGGACACGAAGTGAAGCATTAGCGCTAAACTGTTTGAGCGCATTAGAGATCGTTAAGAAAGAACCTTGCAGGATCTTGTCATTGTTTATTAATGGCTTGTTGAACTCTTACTATTATTTTCATTCAGGGCAAGTTCTTTCTTTACGATATCTTATGCGTGAGTTTTTCATGGTTTGAATCTGATTATAGCTGAAGCGGATATATCTTTAAAAAGCTAAAGTGTTACGAGTTTGTAAATTTCTGTTGTTTTATCTGTATTCTATACAATATTAATTGGAAAAAGCAAACGAGGCGTTGGTTGAGCTTAAAACGAGAAGAATTCGGGGAGCAATAACTATCTGCGTTTTTATAACCTCTCGTTTTTTTACGACAATTGACAATATTTGCAAGTTGCGCTATGAAGGCATAGAAATAGCACAATAGGAGGCATTGAACTTCTTCGGAAATCCTGATAAAATCCCTTAGAAATTTCAGGAGACGGAAAAAACAAATGAAAAAAACGGTTTCCTTTTCAAAAAATTCGGTGAATGTTTTTTTTCATATTCTCACAAATTGCAATCTTAAGTGCCGGCACTGTTATATAAATCCTGAGCAGCACGGAGAAAATATCCTTCCGATAACAACCATAGAAGCATGGATGGACGTATTTGCAAGAAAAAGCAACAGAGCAAATATCATATTTTTAGGGGGAGAGCCCACATTGCATAAGGACTTATGGCTTGCTATAAAAAAGGCAAAAGAACTTGGCTATAATTCCATTACAGTTGATACAAACGGGTATCTTTTTAATAATATCATTTCAAAGGTTAATCCTGACGAGGTGGATTATTTTAGTTTCAGCCTTGACGGCGCAACCAGGCAGACAAATGATATGCTCAGGGGCAAAGGATCGTATGATCAATGTATTGCGGGCATTAGAGAGGCTGTCTCCAGAGGTTTTGCCGCAAGCCTTATATATACGGTAAGCAGGACAAATATACATGAGCTGAACATGATGGCGCCGCTTCTTAAAGATTTAGGGATAGACAGGTTTTTCATACAGGTGTTAGGCATCAGGGGAAAATCCGCCAAAAGCCGTGATAAAGAGCTACGGGTTCCTATATCCGATTGGTTAAGCGTAATTCCGGATGCAGCGGAAAAGATTGCTGGTCTCGGCATAACCGTTACATACCCAAAAGTTTTTTTGCGTCCTGAAGAACCGTTTGAATGCGCCGGTCTAATTGCAGAAAATTATTTTATATTTCCCAACGGAAGAGTATACAGGTGTCCTTTGTGTGAAGACTATCCTTTGCACAGCATGATTTTTAAGGACAATAAACTGGTAAAAACAGGCAAGATAAACGAAAACGATTTTTTTGGGCTGAAGATTCCGGAAGGTTGTGTAATGAACAAAGTTATACAACCTGAAAATTTAAAATATACAACAGATGGAACCCCTGAATATAAAATCGCGTGCTGTTTGCTGAAAGAGGAAATCAGCATCTAAAACTTACCAAAAGAATATTGAATACCCGATTGTTCCAAATCTGGTTTTTACAAATGAACCAGCGATGAAACGTACCGCGCTATTGGTATGCAGGATGTCAAGCCGGGCGACTCTATGCCGATTAAGTTAATCAGGCCCGGATACCCGAGTTTTCCTTCTTCCTTAATTACAAAATCTTTATATGGTTCACCCGGCCCCTGAAGTTTGGGCCTTATTCCGCACATTTCAGGGCGCAGACTTTTCTTCTTTATTTTTGGAAGGTATCTTCTGATAGACCTGAAAAAAGATTCCCTTTTTCCATCGTCAACACTGTAATCCAGATCGGTTACATACTCTGTATCAGGCCCGAATCGCACACGGCCGTCAATGTCCAAGGTAGCGTGAATGCCGAGGCCCTCATTGCCCTTTTGAGGCAAAGGATATACAAGATGGCGAATCCTTGGGGCAGGAGAAACAGAAAAGTAATTTCCTTTACAATATTTCAAGCAATATTCTTCTTTGTTAATATCGATTCCTGCGAGAGAGCCGATTTTATCTGCAAAAAGGCCGGCGCAATTTATTAATATCCTTGTTTTAAACCGGAAATCATTGTTGATTTCTAATTCATAGTTATTGTTGTCGAAATATATGTTAGTTATTTTTGAATTAAAAACAACAATTGCATTGTTTGATTCTGAATTTATATAAAAGGATTGCATGAGCCTGTGTGAATCAATGATGCCGGTGGAAGGAGAAAATAGGGCTGCCTTTGCGCTGACCTCGGGTTCAAGAGCACGGATTTGGTTTTGTGAAAGAAAGCATAGATCCATAACCTTGTTTTGCTCGGAGCGTTTTTTAATTTGCTCCAGTTCATGCTCTTCATCGTCGTTTGCGGCCACGATGAGTTTCCCCAATCTTTTATGGGGGATATTCCTTTTTTTACAGACTTCGTACAAAAGGCGGTTTCCCTGTCTGCAGAAGGCTGCCTTTAAAAAGCCGGGCGGATAATAAATACCCGCATGGATAACTCCGCTATGCCGGCTGCTTGTTTCCAGTCCGTAGGACCGGTTTTTTTCCACAACCAACACATCGCTGTATTGAGCGGAAAGTTCTTCGGCAACTGCAAGGCCGACCACTCCGGCGCCGATGATGGTAATGTTGAATAGAGTATCATTCATAAGAGATTTATATGATAATTTTGTAACTATTCAGCCACAGATTCACACAGATAAACGCAGATAGGTTTTAAACACAAAGAAATCACAGATATTATTTTTAGAAGTTTTTATTAAGCACAATTAATCAATTACTTGAAGGCAACAAATATTGAAGTTGGCCTATTATTAAATTTTGGCAAAAAACCAGAGTTCAAAAGATTTATATATGATAATAAAAGAAAAAATATCAGTAATGATCGGCGTATATCTGTGGCTGAATAGTTACTCTCCGGGATAGATATTCGGGTCGATATTTATCCGGATCGGCTTGAGATCGAAAGTCCCGGCAAGCTTCCAAATACGCTTTCACTGGAATCTATCAGGCTCGGGGCAAAATATTATCGGAATCAGATTCTTGTCCAATATCTTAAAGAGTCTGGTTTTATGGATCTGCACAGTTTGGGAATACCTGTCAAGATACTGAAACTATGCGCTGAGTATACCGGCAGAGAGCCTGATCTGGACGAATCGGATAACAGCTTTAAGGTAATACTTTATCCAAAGAGAAAGGCAACTGTTGGCAAGGTTGAAGAGGAGATACTTGAACTGTTGCGAACAAGCGGTAGGCCGATGAAACCTAAATTCCCGCCAAAATTATAACAAGGATCGTGCAAAAACGTTATAGATCAAGGCTAAAGGCATTTTTTGCTTGACTTTTCTGCCCATTCATTGGTATAATTACACCAATGAATGTGGTGTTTATATGTCGCTTGTCTATGTGATGAAGACGTTGACCAAGGTTAAATATTCTGGGAAGTACGGTCATATCCTCACAGAGTTGACCAAGGCACAGCGGGATATTCTCAAAGCCTTGGACATCCAACTCCCTGGCATGGCATAGGTATAATTTTTTCGGGAAATTAGGGTGGTAACTACCATGAACAACAATAACATATTACTAAAGGTTCGCTTTGACGGAAAAGCTATTGGCACAGGAAAAATTCCTGTGTCGCATTTGCTGCGCTTTCTTACCAATCTAAACAAGGCGCTCCAGCGAACGGGGCGGGTGCTAATGGGTGAATCGGAAAGCCTACACCGTGGGCCGCAACCACGCAACATAAAAGAAGAGATGTCGCTTGATCTGGTATTATTAACACACGGCAGCCCTGCAACAGTGCTTGGTTTCGAACGGGGAAGGATGCAACCGTCTCTGCCAGACATGGACTTTGGCCTTGATATTCTGGAAAAGGCTATTGCAGGCTTATCCGATGTGCAAAACCCGGGTGAAGCTTTGCCAGTCGGTTATGATGCTGGTGTCCTGATGGCATGGCGCGACACTGGTACGCTGTTCAGCCGTGGAGTGGAAAAAATTGAGTTTACTTTAAATCATCGCGAAACACCTCTTTCGACAGTCTATACACCGCAGGGATTCACCCGGATTCAGGAACGTATAAAGGGGCCGCAGATCAACATTCGCACCATTGAAGGACGGCTGCTGATGGCCGATTTCAAGGAGCATGGCACACGTTGCCGAGTGCATCCATCAGCAGGGGAGCCAGTGCTTTGCCTCTTTGATAATGAACAGAAAGACGAGGTTCTGGAAGCTATTTTGCAATATGTTCGTATCGTTGGCGAGGCAAAAGAGGATCCCATTTCCGGGAAGATTACCAGCATCAAGATTCACGACATTGAACGACTGGAAGAAAGGGAGAACGAGGCTGTTGACTTGTTGCCCCAAGGGTCGCCGATCTCGCGGGACTTCTGGGAATCGCTGACTATCGACGAATTGGCGGAATCGCAGAACGTAAAGCCGATGGTGGATGTGCGAGCTTTATTCGGCACATGGCCTGGCGAAGAAGATGATGGCTTCGAGGAAGCGATTAACGAATTGCGGCATCGAAACACGGCGGTAGGCGAGATGTTATGAGCGGTGCCAAGATCATTCTTGATACTTGTATCGTTTCCTACCTGATGAAGGGAGGCCCGCTGGCTGAAGCATATGCGCCGCACACCCAGGGCAGACTGCTTGCTATCTCTTTTATCACAGTGGGCGAGATGTATTTTGGAGCGGAAAACAAAAATTGGGACAATAAAAAACGCAGTGCACTCGAAACAACACTGCGCAACTTTGTAGTGATTCCCTATGACCATGAAATCGCCCGTTGCTATGGACGACTTGTTGCGGAACGTAAACACAACGGGAAACCGATTGCACCTAATGACGCATGGATTGCCGCGTGTGCCGTTCGTCATGTCGTACCGTTGGTAACGCACAATGCCAAGGACTTTATGGGGATCACGGCTCTTGATGTCATTACGGAAAAGCAGAAGTAGTCTGGGCTCAGCAGTCTAAGAAATGGTGGAACCAGAAAATTAAAAAAATACATTATCACCTATAAGGATTGAACTGACCTGCCAGTGCATGGAAGAAAAAATTATCTCTGGCCGACACAGGCAGGTCAGATTCAATCCATTGTTCAGGAAGCCCGGCTTATTGGGCACGTCATTTGCTATATGGGTATTGATTCGAGATGTATCTTATAGGGTGGGTAAAGTTTTAATTATGTTATAATTTCGGAAAGTTAAGGGAATAAAAGCCATATTTACACGAAAAAGTCTTACGCCTTGATATTAATCAATAAAACATAAAAAATTCTTTTAAGCAAGAAAGATTATGGAAAATCTGCCGCGATAG
>JAUWQO010000199.1 GCA_030610995.1 Desulfobacterales bacterium | reverse complement strand
CACAAGGTAACCGGCAGATGATACAAACAAGGCACAAAGCGCCAACCATATTAATATATCGCCAAAATTATTCATTCTTCTCCTTTAATCCTTTGTTCATATTTAGTGGGACACTTAACCAGCAATTCCACGGCCATAAAGACCTGTCTGGCTGGTTTGTATTTGCCTATGGCGACAATTTTTGAGGCGTCATTAAAATTTCCCGGACTTGGGCCGTTATATTCGACCGACATCTCATCCCCGCCATCTTCTCTAAGTGTAAAAATCAGATTATTGCTTTTCAAATCATATCGGACGGAATCCTTGACCACTACACCGGCCACCTGCACAGCAGTTTTGATTGTTTTGGCCTCGCTGACGCTGACATATGCGGTAAGGGTGGATTTAAATGAACGCATGGCCATAAACATCGCAAAAGCTATAATAACGGCTCCGAATATGTAAGCTTTATTTTTCATAATGTACATCCATCCCCGACCTCTGTTCCAGCTTCTTTAGTCTGCGATCCAGAACAAATAGATATAACGTAATGCCTGCCCATATAATAAGATTAACAGCCGCTACAAAACCCAGACCACTTTTCATTTATCTTTTTCCTTTCTTAAGTATCAAGTTTTGAATTAAACCTAAGTTGAACGATTTTTTGCGAAGAAATGTGCCAAGATCTTGATGCAGCAAGGTTTGCGAAAATCGTAGGCATACCAATGGATATGTCGAGACTTTTCGCAAGTCCTTGATGCGCAAGAGATTGGTGCAGGTCGAGTAAAAAATCGCTCAATTTAGGTTAAAAATTGGAACGAAATGCTCTCTGCTCCCTATCCATTATTCTCAACATACGCACTTTTAACCGGAGCATCCAGACAAATAATCCCGTGTATGCGCATAATGATCCCAGAAAAAATATCAGGGTTTTTATGTCCATGCCGGGATTTGCAGGATTTAATGTGTCTTCAGGATGTAAAGACGTCGTGATCCTGGGCACGACAAAAATCAGAAACGGCACTGTGCAAAAAGCAAGAATCGAGTACACTCCGGCAAACACACGTCTTTTTTCATAATCAGGCACTGCGGACCTGAGGACAAAATAGGCGCCATAGATCATCAGGAGCATAACAATAGAGGTTTGCCGCGGATCCCAGTTCCAGAATGAGCCCCAGGTAGCTTTGGCGAATATTGAACCGGTTACCGTGGCAAGAAAGCAAAACAGGAAACCCAGTTCAGCAGATGATTGCGCCAAAAAGTCTGCATTTACCTTTCGCGTGATTAAATATACGCTGCTCGCTATCATGGATAACAAAAAGGCCAGTGTAGCCACCCATGCCATGGGAACATGAAAAAACAGAATGCGGGATACCTCGCCTGGAAAGCCCACGGCTGGTTCAACGTACAAAAAAACAGCGGCTATTATAAGATTCATCCAGATTGTCAGTAAAATTTTGTAAATCATAACCTTTATTCTTCCCAGATCAGTGGAAACAGCAACAAAGAGATAGTAATCATAATAACAGCATAAGCCGCGGCGATTTTAACTTCCGGCCAGCCGGCTGCACTTATGCCGTAGGCAGCCCTTTCACTCCCTTTAATAGCGGTAATTATAAGAGGGAGAAGAAGCGGAAAGGACAGGGCCGAAAACAGAGCACCACGCGCATCGGCCTGTGCGATCATAGCTGCCACCAATGTAGTTCCGGCGCCAAGGCCAAGGCCGCCGGTAACCATCATGGCTACAAAACAGCCTGGAAATTTGATTTTATATCCCATCAATAGAATAAATGCCGGCACAATAATCAACTCCAGAACGCCTAACATGGTCAAATTGAAAAACAGCTTTCCAAGAAACACCGCCTGGGGCCGGGCCGAAAGCTTCAAAATATCCATCGTGCCCGATTCCTGTTCTTTGACAAAGGAACGGGAAAGGCCTGAAAGCGCGGAAAAGACCAGTATTATCCACAGCAGCACCGCGTATAAAAAAGGTCTTTCCGATTCCTCGATGCGGAAAGAGCCTATTGAAAAACTTACGGCCACAAGAGTGGTCAAAGCAAACATCAGGATTGAATTCACCGCATAACGTGTTCTGAATTCACTGCGTAAATCACGAAGCCAGATAGCAACAGCTTCACTCAGATAGGTTGACGATACTGTCTGCGTAATCCACCTCCCGCTTTTCGTTGGATGCAATTACGGTAATTCCCCAAGTCCGTTGATCTGAAATAATATTTTTTACACTTTTTATTCCTCTGCTGTCAAGGTTGCATCCCGGCTCGTCCAATAATAAAAAGGGAGGATTGTGAATAAGCGCCTGAACAAGTTTCAGGCGCTGCTTCATTCCGGATGAAAAAGTTCCGCATATTTTTTCAGCGTACTTAACCAGATCAACCCTTTCCAGAATATTGAAGCAGCTCTTGCGATCATAGGCAACACCCCTGACCCTGCAAAAAAACTCCATGTTTTCAAGAGCGGTTAATTCATCGTATAAAGACAGCGCCGGCGCAACCATACCGACATATTGCCGCCTGGATTTTTTGGGTATGGACTTATTATCGCAAAACATTTCAACCTGACCTGCCGAAGGCCTGACAAGACCGGAAATAATACGCAGCATGGTGCTTTTCCCGGACCCGTTCCAGCCGGTAATTGCCACAACATCGCCTGAGTTCAATTCAAAGGAGATATCTTTAAACAAAAGTGTTGTGGAAAAGTATTTGCCGATGCCGGTGACTTTAAGGGTGCACATTGTCAGTAAGTCTCTAATTTCTCTTGATTACATATAATATCTGAACAGTCTAACCTCGCATAATTATCTGAAATAATCAACATGGCTGATTCTGTCAATAGCTAATTCCAGTCTTTCCAGGGCAAAGGCATTTGGAAAAATAAAATCAGTTTAAAAGGAGGGGCGCTCCCTGATCTCTGTCTCCTGTTGTTCCGTGGTGAACTTTTACAATTTTTGTAATTTTTTATTACCAATTTTTGTAATTTTTCCAGTAAAATCGGATTTTGTAATTATTTTATAAATAGAATATCTATTCTGATAATCAATAATTACAGTATATTAATAACTTTGCTAGTAACTTCTCAATAAGTTCTGGCAATGCTAAAATATGAGCAAGTTTCCGGTTAAATTATTTGCAAAGTTGTTTGCGAAAATTTTTAACCAAAGGATACACCCATATCGATTTTATGGGAAGCTGAGGATTATTAGCAATAC
>JAUWQO010000012.1 GCA_030610995.1 Desulfobacterales bacterium | reverse complement strand
CATTATACTTTTTCTTAAGCAAACACTCTTTTTTCTTAATCCTTACCCCTTAATCCTTACCCCTTAATCCTTACCCCTTAATCCTTACCCCTTAATCCTTACCCCTTAATCCTTACCCCTTAATCCTCTAATCCTTATTTTTATCCATACACAAAGCTCAACCTGTCATCTTCAACATCAATAAAAACCTTACCCCCTTTTTCAAGCTGCCCGAACAAAATCTTATCTGAGAGGATATCCTTGATCTCAGTCTGTAATAATCTGTGAAGAGGTCTTGCTCCATAATTCGGATCATGCCCCTTTTTTGCCAGCCATGTCCGGGCTCCAGGCGAGAGTGTAAGAAAAATCTTTTTGGCAAAAAGCTGCTCATTGATCTCCGCCATGAATTTATCAACCACCTTTTTCATAATCTCAGGCGTCAACGAATTAAAGTTAATTATTCCATCAAGGCGGTTTCTGAATTCCGGGCTAAAATATTTTTCAACAGCCTTTTTTCCCTTGGACTGTGCGCCAAGTTCCGATTCTCCAAAGCCGATTGTTTGAACGCTCATCTCCCTTGTTCCAATATTTGAAGCCATAATAATGATAACTTTTCTGAAATCAGCCTTTTTCCCATTATTGTCTGTCAAGGTCGCATGATCCAGAACCTGGAGCAAAATATTAAACATATCCGGATGAGCCTTTTCTATCTCGTCAAAAAGCAAAACACTATAAGGATGCTTGCGAATACCGTCAGTCAGGAGGCCCCCCTGTTCAAAGCCTATATAGCCGGGAGGAGCTCCTATAAGGCGTGCTACAGCATGCTTTTCCATATATTCACTCATATCAAAACGCAAAAACTTAATCCCGAGACTCATCGCAACCTGCCTGGCCACCTCTGTCTTCCCAACACCGGTCGGGCCTGTAAACAAAAATGATCCAATTGGTTTGTCTGGAGAAGCAAGCCCGGCTCGTGAACGCTTTATTGAAGTGACAAGATATCTTATGGCATCATCCTGCCCGAATACCACCTGCTTCAGCCTGTCTTCAAGGCTTTCCAACTTTGTTTTATCCGATGTCGTCACGCTAATGGCCGGAATCCTGGCTATCTTAGCCACAATCTTTTCAATGTCCGAAGGGTTGATCCTTTTTCTGCGGGAAGAACCTGAAAGCCTGACAAACGCCCCGGCCTCGTCTATCACATCTATGGCCTTATCAGGCAGATAACGGTCATTGATATATTTGGCGGACAATTCAACGGCGGCTTTAAGCGCCTGATCAGTATAGACAATACCGTGATGCTTTTCATAAACCGATCTAAGGCCCTTTAAGATTTTAAATGATTCTAGAACAGAAGGCTCTGTGATTTCCACCTTTTCAAATCGCCGCGACAAAGCGCGGTCCTTTTCAAAGTAATTTTTATACTCCTCATATGTAGTTGAGCCGATACACCGAAGTTCACCGGTCGCAAGAGCCGGCTTTAAGATATTTGATGCATCCATGGACCCGCCGCTGGTTGCACCTGCCCCCACAACAGTATGAATCTCGTCAATAAACAAGACTGCATCCTTTATCTTTTTGAGCGCCGACAAAACACCTTTTAAACGCTGCTCAAAGTCGCCGCGGAATTTCGTTCCTGCCAGAAGGCTGCCAAGATCGAGTGAATATATGCGAGCATTTTTGAGAAGATCGGGAACAGATCCATTGGAAATTTTTATAGCAAGTCCCTCGGCCATCGCGGTTTTCCCAACGCCAGGATCGCCCACATAGACAGGATTGTTCTTTCGCCTCCGGCAAAGAATCTGAATGGTGCGCTCCAGTTCAAGGCTGCGGCCAATCAGCGGATCAAGCCTTCCCAGGGAAGCCCTTTCAACAAGATCTATTGTAAAAGCCTCGAGAGGATCTGTTTTTTTCTTTTTTGTTTGTCTGCCTGTTTTAATAAATCCACCCGGCCCATTCTGGAAATAACTATCTGAAGCTTCATGGAAAATATAATGTAAAACATCAAGCCGGGTAATACCCTCCTTTGCCAGAAAATATGCGGCATAGGAATCCTTTTCCTGAAATATGGAAGCCAGCATATCCCCTACAGTAACCTCCTGCTTTTCGGCAGAACGCACATGGCTAACCGCCCTTTTAATCATTCTCTGAAAACCGATTGTCTGCTGAAGCACATACTCGCTCCCTTCCGGAACACTCTCCATCCGGTTGCTTAAAAAATCTTCTACGGTTTTGCTTAGATTTTCTATATTACCGCCGCAGCTCTCGATAATTTCTATGCCTGCGCTATCATTTAAGACAGCAAAAAGCACATGCTCTAAACTGAGATACTCATGACGCCTTTTTTTTGCTTCTCTGGCCGCAAAGCCCAGAGTTGCGCCTAGTTCCTTACTTATCATAGCCTAATCTCTCTCCATGGTGCATTTAAGAGGAAATTCTCTTTCCCTCGCTAAAACTTGAACCGTATCTACCTTGGTTTCAGCTATTTCATAGGTATAAACGCCACAAAGCCCTATCCCTTCATTGTGGACTTTCAGCATAATGAGTGTCGCCTCCTCCGATGATTTATTAAATACAAATTGAAGGATCTCCACAACAAACTCCATGCTGGTATAGTCATCATTATGAAGCAACACCCTGTACATGGAAGGTTCCCTTACATCATCCAGGGTCTCTGAACGTACAACATCGTCTGCTTCAGGGCTATAATTACCCATACCTTTAACTCGCTACGCTCCAATTTTGATTGATGATTGTTGATTGTTGATTGAAAAGATAGAGTACTTCGGTTCCTCAGCATAAACTCAGCGATTCCAACAATCATCAATCATAAATCAACAATCATCAATCCTTGCTCAGACCTCAGACATCGATTTTCGCGGCTGAAAGCCGCTCCCACTCGACCACTCGACTACTCGACCACTCGACCAATCCCTCTGCCCTTTATCTTCCGCAACACTTCTTATACTTCTTTCCACTCCCACATGGGCATGGAGCATTTCTCCCAATTTTCTTTTCCGTTCGCCTGACCGGTTTTTTTCTTCCGATATCATCCCCGCTGGAAAATATAAGATTTTGATCTTCCGGCCTCCTTAAACCATCAATCTTTTCAGGTTCGGCTATCTGCACTCTAAACAGAATTCCAACAATCCCCTCTTTGATCCTGGAGATCATATCCTGAAACATTTCAAATCCTTCTTTTTTATAAATAATCAAAGGATTCTGCTGAGCATAGCCTCTAAGACCAATCCCCTCCTTCAGATGATCCATACTGAGGAGATGATCCTTCCACAGGTTGTCTACAGTCTGCAGCATTATAATCCGTTCCAGGTCCCTGATATTTTCCGCACCTATCTCGGCCTCCTTTTCATCATATACCTTGATGGCCGCATCAGAAATAAACTGGGCCAACCCCTCCCTGGTCAGGCCCTCCAGTGTGTCATCATCTATCCTGCCCAAACGAAAGTTAAACTGCTTAAATACCGCTTCGTTGAGCCCCTTCATATCCCATTCTTCCGGAAGAACCTTTTCATCAGCAAAAATATCGGCTATATCTTCGGCCTTTTCACAAATCATATCAACAATAGAGCTTTTCAGGTTTTTGCCTGTCAACGCTTCGCGGCGCTGCCTGTATATAACCTCCCTTTGCTGGTTCATTACATCATCATACTCGATAAGCTGCTTACGGATATCAAAGTTGCGCCCTTCAACCTTTGCCTGGGCATTTTCTATTGCTTTACTTATAAGATTATGTTCAATCGGCTCCCCCTCCTCCATGCCAAGCCTGTCCATAATCGATGTCATGCGTTCTCCGCCGAATATACGGAGAAGATCATCGTCCAGAGCAAGGTAGAAACGGGACGATCCAGGATCGCCCTGCCTTCCGGAACGACCTCTGAGCTGATTATCAATGCGCCTGCTCTCATGCCTTTCCGTGCCAAGGATATGCAACCCGCCTAACTCAACCACTCCTTCGCCTAACACTATGTCGGTCCCGCGGCCTGCCATGCTTGTTGAAATTGTAACCGCCCCTTTCTGACCCGCCATGGCAATAATCTCCGCCTCTTTTTCATGGTTTTTTGCATTAAGCACAGAATGCTGGATGCCTTTCTTTGTTAACTGTTTACTGAATTTTTCCGAAACATCGATTGAAACCGTACCTACAAGAACAGGCTGTCCTATTTTATGCAGCTCTACTATCTCGTCCATAGCTGCTTCAAACTTTTCTTGTCTGGTTTTATAAATAACATCAGGAAAATTGGCCCTTATCATCTGTTTGTTGGTGGGGATAACCAAAACGTCAAGGTTATAAATCTTTTTAAATTCAGCGGCTTCAGTATCGGCCGTACCTGTCATGCCGGCAAGCTTATCATACATACGGAAATAGTTTTGAAAGGTAATTGTTGCAAGAGTCTGGTTTTCGTTTTCTATCCTGACGTTTTCTTTGGCTTCAAGCGCCTGGTGCAGCCCTTCACTGTAGCGACGTCCCGGCATAAGGCGACCTGTAAATTCATCTACTATGATTACCTCGCCATCCTTTACAAGATAATCAACATCGCGTTTAAAGAGTGTGTGAGCCTTCAGCGCCTGATTAATATGATGAAGAAGCTCAATATGTTTTGAATCGTACAGATTATCTACATTAAGAATGCTTTCAGCTTTTGCGATTCCCTTGTCGGTCATGACCGATGTTCTGGCCTTCTCGTCAATAACATAATCTTTGTCTTGCTCAAGGCGCGGTATTATCCTGTTTACCTGGTAGTATAGATCGGTCGATTTTTCAGCAGGACCGGATATAATAAGCGGCGTTCTTGCCTCATCGATTAATATGCTGTCCACCTCATCCACTATGGCAAAGTTGAGTTCCCGCTGGACAATCGAGTCTCTCTCGAACTTCATATTATCCCGCAGATAGTCAAAGCCGAACTCATTGTTCGTGCCGTAGGTAATGTCTGCGCTGTAAGCCTTTTTGTGCTCAACATCATCCATGCCGTGCAATAAGGAGTCAACAGAAAGACCTAAAAAATTATAAATCTGCCCCATCCATTCTGTATCACGCTTTGCCAGATAATCGTTTACCGTTACAATATGCACTCCTCTGCCTGAAAGAGCATTTAAATATACCGGCAGGGTGGCTGCCAGTGTTTTTCCCTCACCTGTCTTCATTTCGGCGATCTTACCCTCATGCAGAACAATCCCGCCAACAAGCTGGGCATCAAAATGACGCATCTTGAGAGTGCGTACTGAAGCTTCCCTTACAGTTGCAAATGCTTCGGGAAGAATATCTTCAAGGGATGCTCCATTTTCAAGTCGCTGTCTAAACAAAACTGTCTGGCCTTTCAGATGGTGATCATCCATGGCCTGCATCTCGGCTTCAAGAGCATTAATCTTATCTACAACAGGTTGCAGCTTTTTTAATTCCCGTTCGTTTTTGCTTCCAAATACTTTTGTCAAAAGATTAAACATTATCTATAAAATACTCCTAATAAATACAAAAAGTCGACTCGACGGCTCAACTATTTGACGATCTCCATAATCTATAATAGTAACCGTTCACGGAACGTTGAAATTGGAAATTGGAAATTTGGCCTTCATACTTTTGTACTGTTCTTCCCAATTTCTATTTTCCAATTTCTATTTTAATCTCTCCCTAATTTCTACTTTCCAATTTCAAGTTTCAAGCCGTGAACGGCTACCTATAATAAGATGAAATTCACGAAATGTCTATGAAGAATTTAAGTTGCTGACTTTTTACAGCGGGGCGGTCAAAGATAAGAAAAAAGGGGGCGTTTTTCGAAGATCTCTAATTAAGTATATATTTTTCAGGATTAACCGGAATTCCGTTAAGAAGAACCTCATAATGGAGATGGGCGCCTGTGGTTCTGCCTGAATTGCCGACAAGCGCAATGGTGTCTCCTCGCTTTACAGACTCGCCACGTTTTTTTAATGTCTTCTGAAGATGCGCATAACGGGTAACCATTCCATGGCCATGATTAATAATAATTATTTTGCCAAGCAAGCCTTTTTTGCCGACAAATGTTACAACCCCATCGGCAGTGGCAATTATAGGCGTACCAATCCGGTTAGCAATATCCAACCCTTTGTGAAATTCGCGCAAACCTGTAAACGGGGATACGCGGTATCCAAATCTTGATGATGTCCACCCGCTTAACGGGCGTATAGCAGGTGTTGAGGCAAGAAGGTTTTGTTTATCTTCAAGATATTTTAACAGCGACTCAAACCCCTGCTTTTGACTTGTTGATGCCAAATCAAGCTGCTTGGTCTGCTCGTGCATTTCACGAACCAGGCTGTTGTGCTTATCAGTAAGCGGAATCTGTGTGTCAAGATCATCAGGCATTGAACCGCCAATGCCAAAAAGGTTGTCCTGATTAGCAGGTTTTTCAATATTGGCAACGATCCTCAGCCGTTTTTCAAAACTGTTTAGACCAACCAGTTTTGACTTTAACGAATTGATCTCATTTGCAAAATTTTTTATCTGCTTGCGCTGGCTGATTACTGTATCAAATTGCTCGGAAATATCGCTCTCCACCCCTCTGATATTTGATAATTTCAGCTTAACATTACAATAGTCATACATTACAAAGCCAAAAAATATAATGCTAACTGCGACAAAAAGGCATGAAAAACATAAAACTGTTCTGGAAACAGTTGTCTGCTTTATTGGAGAGCCTGAATCGCTTAACATAAAAAATGTGATTTTTCGCTGCATAAATTGACACCTTTCAAATCCGCCTGAAGCGGATTGCCTGCCTGTGCATTGCACGCAGACAATGGAGGCGAAAATCTTAGTTTTGTCTTGCTATCATATAATTTATAAATCTGTCAAGTCAGCAACATCTGAGATAAAAACTCAAGTTTTGCACCCTTGATTTCTATCAAAGTCAAGGCGGTAAATGGGGGGATTTTTATATAAATACATCAGCAATATGTGTGCCGCCGGGGAATAAATCTTTAAGGTTAAAAAAATATGGTTGTAATATTAATAGGTTATTATCTGATTTTCTCTATGGCCGCATATTGTCGGTTTGACACTTCCAGACAACAACTTGCCCATACGTCGGATATTTGACGAAATGCAACACTTTAGTTGTTTGAAATCCCCCTTAATCCCCATAAGCGCTTAAATAAGGGGGAATCATTAACAATTAGTAATTCACAATTGATTATTAATTATTATACAAAATGGGTCAGTGTCGATAACTACTTCATTTATCACTACAAATTGTCAATAATCAATTGCTAATTGTCAATTGTGAATTTTGCTACAACTACTTCTGGGGTTAAAAAAATGCTTATTTAAGCGCTTATGCCCCTTAATCCCCCTTTATGAAAGGGGGAAATGAAGCGGTTCTCCACGACTTGTTCCAAGAACAGGCATGATGTTTCGCCTTTAAAATTTATTTCGGCCATTACAGTTTAAAGCTTTAATAAATAAAAAGGGTGCGAAACTTGATGAATTCGTAAAAAGTCGGATTCATCGAATGTGTCATTTCGACCGCAGGGAGAAATCTTATGTATTCAGTATGTTATAGAATAAAGATTTCTCGCTTTGCTCGAAATGACAAGTTTGGGAGACTTTTTACGAATTCATCAGATTTGGATTAACAGGAAAAGTTTCGATAATTTAAATCCTGAATATCCTGTAAATCCTGTCAAGAAAATAATAGCGCGCTAAAGTGTTACTATATTTTTTATTTGTGTTTCTAAACAGGAAAAGGGACATTGTTTAGACCCCTTGTTTCGTCTACGCCCAGCATAATATTCATATTCTGAACAGCCTGGCCCGCAGCCCCCTTCACAAGGTTATCTATTGCCGAGATCATGATCAGACGGTTGTTTTGCTCATCTATTTTAAAACCGATATCACAGTAATTGGTCCCCCTCACATGCATGGTGTCAGGAAGCCTGTTCTCAGGGCATATACGGATAAAAGGATGTCCTGCATAAAAAGTGGAAATGCAGTTATGTATCGCTTCATTACCGGTTTTTTTCACAAGATTTACATATATCGTTGTAAGCATGCCGCGCGTCATGGGAACAAGGTGCGGCACAAATGTTATTTTTACCGGCTTTTTTGCTTCTGCGCTCAGGATCTCTTCCATTTCAGGGCAATGCCTGTGCTCGGCAACCTTGTATGCCTTGAATGATTCATTTGCCTCGCAAAAGTGGGTTGTCAGCGAAAGCGATCGCCCTGCGCCGCTAACCCCTGATTTTGAATCCGCGATAATTGTATTGATATCCAGAAAATTTTCTTTAAGCAAAGGCAAAAGAGGTAAAAGAACGCTGGTGGGGTAACATCCCGGATTGCCGATCAACGCAGCTTTTTTAATTTTATCAAAATAGATTTCGCAAAGCCCGTAGACCGCTTCTTTGAGCAGTTCTTTTGCAGTATGCGGCTGGTAATATGTTTCATACCTCAAAACATCTTTGAACCTGAAGTCAGCGGAAAGATCTATGACCTTTTTCCCGCGCCTGATTAAACCGGGAACGATTTCCATAGGAATCCTGTGAGGCAGGGCAATATATATTATATCCACCTTATCGCAAAAGCTGTCCTCATTAAATTCTTCGCAAACCAGGTTTACAACACCTGCCATTGAGGGATAGATGCCGTCATATTTCATCCCGGCATACTTGCGGGATGTGAGGGCTGTCAGTTGAACATCCGGATGGCCTGAAAGTATTCTGACAAGCTCCGCGCCCGCATATCCTGTTGCGCCGATTACGCCGACCCTGATCATATATCCTCCTGTTTAAAATAAATAAAATTAATTTATCAAAGGCATCAGGCTTTATCAAGGATATTTGCGTAAAAGATTTGCTTGGAATCAAACACCGGTTATGTTATATAAAACGTTTTTTAAAAATCATAACTTTTACTAAACTATTTTAGAAAACTTCAACTACGCTAACAAAAGTCTCGAAGGATAAAAACAGCTTGGAAAAGAAAACTAAACTCGTCGCCGACTGGCAGACTCTAATGAGAACATTTATTAATCATGAAGATGATGCCTCCAGATCCACTCTTGTCAAATACATGGAACAGATATTTTTCGGGCTTCACGATTTTCTTAAAAAACATGTCGGGATCACCGAAGAGGTCAGCCTCAAGGATTTATCAAAAAACTTTACCAACACCCTTATCAGCGAAAATCCTGAAAAGAAACTCGCAGATGTCATAGCTGATCTTGTCGAGAATATTGCGCCCCACGCCGTCAATGTTACCTCGCCCTATTTTGTTGGCCACATGACTTCCGCAATTCCATTTTTCATGGTTCATCTCAAAACCATAGTCGCAGCGCTTAATCAAAATGTAGTTAAAATTGAAACCTCAAAGGTTGTCTCAATTTTGGAAAAACAGGTCATTGCCAAAATTCACAGGCTGATCTACGAACAAGATGAAGCTTTCTATGAAAGGCATGTCCAGAATATACGAACAACGCTTGGCTGTTTTATTGAAGATGGCACCCTGGCAAATCTCACAGCTTTCTGGGTAGCCAGAAACTCCATGCTTGCGCCGAAAAATGGTTTTGCCGGCGTTGAACAGGAAGGAATACAGGCCGCATACAAAGCATACCAGATAGAAAGGTGCGTTATACTGGTGTCGAGACTTGGCCACTATTGCGTTAAAAAAGCCGGTGGTCTTCTTGGAATAGGCAATCAAAATATTATGACAATCGATGTTGATGCGGACAACCGCATGGACCTGGATAGTCTAAAAAAAGCGATCAACAATATAAAAAACAGCTCCATTAAAACAAAGATTATTGCCATTGTCGGCATTGCCGGAACCACGGAAACAGGATCAGTCGATCCGCTGCCTGAAATCGGAGAAATATGCGCAGAAAACAGGATTCACTTTCATGTGGATGCCGCATGGGGTGGGCCCACACTAATGTCTGAAAAATACAGGCATCTGCTTAAAGGTATAAAAATAGCGGATTCCGTAACAATAGACGGCCACAAACAGTTTTATATGCCGATGGGCTGCGGCATAGTTGTCTTTAAGGACCCTTCAATCCTGGATACTGTCGCATATTATGCAAACTATGTAAACCGCCCGGGTTCTGTTGATCTCGGCATAAAATCGTTAGCAGGTTCGAGGGAGGCAAGCTCTATTATACTGGACAGCGCGCTTAAAATAATGGGGAGTCGTGGTTATGCGCTGCTGATTGAGCATGGGATTGATACATGTCTCAAGCTTGCCGAAGAAATTGAAAAAAGACCAAACTTCCAGCTAATAACGCGCCCGGAGCTTAACATTCTTACCTACAGGATATGCCCCTTACATATTAAACGCGGGTTAGCCGAAGGTAATCCTGAACAGATATGTAGCATTAATGAAAAATTAAATAAAATAAACAGGGCTGTTCAAAGAATGCAAAGGGAGGCTGGAAAGAGTTTTGTTTCACGAACAAAATTAAAAATAAATCAGCATGGAAAAGATATTGTTGTTTTTCGCTGCGTGATAATGAATCCAATGACAAGCATAAAGATTCTAAATGAAATCCTTGATGAACAGGAAGAAATATTTAGAGGAATTGAGGAATTGAGGAATTGAGGAATTGAGGAATTGAGGAATTGAGGAATTAAAATATGGATGGTTCCTTCAATTCCTAAATTCCTAAATTCGCAATTCCTAAATCATAAATTATGACTTTTAAGAGAATTATATTATAATCATTGGTGCCTTAGTGCCTTTGTGGCTGAACTACTTTTTTTTAATATCTTTGGCCAGTTCTTTAATGATGGAAATAAGATTACTCCCTCTTTCACGAGCTATACGATGCGCATCATCAACGATTTGACCGGCCTGCCTCTCCAGATTTTCATAGAGGGGCGCTGGAATCTGCTTTTTCTGATACTGCCACAATAAATAACGTAGCGCCAGGCTCTCTTCCTGGCGTCTTATAAACCCCATATTCTTTTCTCCTTAACAATAAAAATAGTAACAGTTCAGCCACAAAGTCACAAAGACACTAACATTCTAAAATAATTATATTTCTTATGCAGAAGTAAAAAAGCAATATCTGTAAATTTATAGTATAGGAATTTCCTTTCCTGAAATAACAAACAACAAATCATAAATATCAAATAAATTACAATAACCAAAATTCAAAACCCGTAAATGACCTAAATTTGAAACTCCAAACATGTTTTGGTTATTGAATATTGAAATTTGGGATTTATTTGTAATTTGATGCTTGAAATTTGGGATTTTATAAGTTCTTTTAGTCCCGCGGAATGCGGGATTCCTTTCATATAAGCTTTTGGAAAATATGTCTTTCCTTTGCGACTTGGTGTCTTGGTGGCTGAACTGTTACCAAATCTTTTAAATTCTTCCTGAACTTAGTGGTAACGTATTCAAATCGCCGCAAATATGAAAAATCACCTTTTCCAATATAATTTTTGGATTCCCTCCGGTTGATTTAAGCCGCAAATCAGCTTCACTCAGGCGCTTAAGATCTTCAATGAGTTCATTTGTCGTAAACCTTTCAGACCTGAGAAGCATCTGGTAAACAGGATAAGGATTGTTCGGGTTTTGTGCGATTAGCAGATCCGTAGACGGTTTACTTTTGTTTGATCCGCCTTTTTTTGCTTTTCCTTTTTTTGCGGCCTTATCAACTGTATTAACATTTTTTGAAAGCATGCTTTGCCAGTCCTCCAGTCGGTTTACTATATCCTTATCATACTCCTTGATTGCAGGCATAACAGCTCTCTGAAACTGATCGAACCTGATACCGGCATTCCATGCCCTGCCATGCCGGCTTTCAACAAAACCCTTAATCAGCAAAAGCTTTCTAACCTGATTTGTTATTGCGGCAAACAATTGAAGAGGATGGTCTAATTGAGGCAGGAGAGAATTCAGAAAAAAAAGGGCTTTTTCTAAGTTACGGTCTGATATTGCATTTGTCAGCTCAAATATTGGATCCTTTTTTGTGCGTTTTACAACAAACTTTACATCATCAATTGTTATACTGTTTCGCTCACCAACATAACTGATAAGTTTCTCCAGATTATTTAAAAATGTGCGAAGGTTGAAACCGGTCATTTCAAACATGGCGGCAATTGCGGCCTTATCCATTCTCTTTTTATTTTTTGCGAGAACAGTTTCCATGTTTTCATAAAGAACTTTTTCCTGGGCCATCCTGTCCGCCCTTCGTTCACCTTTTGGAACAGAGCAATCGACAACCATTCCGCATTTATTTATAGCTTTATAAAGACCCTTCCTTTTATCCACCATATCGGCTGTAATTATCAGATGATTATCTTTGGGGAATCCCTTCTCAATCGCCTGCTGCAAAAGTTTTCCTTTATCATCTCCGTTAGATGGAGTCAGGCCGCCTTCTATGCAATAATCGATAGTTTTATCAAACCATTCTTCACCAACCAATCTGTCAACATCAAGTTTTAATGCTTTGCCTCTGTTTGCCTTGCTTATATCGTCAAAGGAAAGATTCAAAAGCCCGAGGAGGCTCAGGAGATAGTTTGCAGCCTTTTGAATATTGTCGTTATTATATTCCGTCTTTGCTTTTTCTATAAGAGCCTTTTCATTCAGTTTTGAATAAAATATCTGTGTGTCGCAAATAGCTACAACCTTTGTGCCCTGCAAAAGAGAATATGTGTTTATACGCTGCAAAGCTTCATTAATTTTCTCACTGGCTCCATCTACAGACTCATAGTTTAAACCCCTTGTTGGGGCAGGAACCAATTTGTCAAGCAACTCTTCAAAAACGGTTTTATAAAGCAGTTCCTCTCCGAAAATCAGATACACATGGGCAAACCCGTTTTTATCGGACTTTTTCAGATAATCTTTAACTTCCTTATAGTTAATTTCCGTCATTATATATAATGCTCTTAAAAAGTCTAAAATGTATTTTCAAATAACGTAAGTGTTCACGGAACGTTGAAATTGGAAATTGGAAATTTGGCATTCATGCTTTTGTACTGTTGATGAACACATTCAATTTTGGGCCGAGTTTTTCAACTATTGCTTTGTATTCTGTCTCGTTTAACTCAGATAACACTTTTCTTCTAACGCTTCTACCAGTTTGTAAACATCTATACTTAGCGAGGGCATAAATTGCGCTTTGAATTAATCACATATGCTGCCCTAAATTATGTAGGGCTCGTTTCCCAAACGAGCTATAGGACTGTTCGGGGAACAGTCCCTACCTATATCTAAAAACCTCAAATTATGACCTCGTAAAGTATATCTCGTAAACTCGTTTCATCTCTCCCAAATTTCTAATTTCCAATTTCAAGTTTCAAGCCGTGAACGGCTACAAAAATAATAACAGGAGGGATATCGTGAGTAAAGGAAAAAGGAGGTGCTTGCTTATCAACTTTGATTAGGATATTGACAACTAAAATATTATACACTTAACACTTAATAAATTCGACTTTTTCTCATGATCAGCATTGAAAATCTATCCAAAAGCTACGGCGGCCGGATTCTGTTTGACAGCGTGAGTTTCAGGATAAACGCCAGGGAACGGGTCGGCGTCGTCGGGCGAAACGGGCATGGTAAAACCTCCCTGTTTAGGCTCATCACCGGAGATGTGCATCCGGATTCCGGATTAATCACCACACCTAAGAACTATTCTATCGGTTGTGTCCGCCAGCAGATTAAGTTTACCATGGATACGGTTCTATCCGAAGGCATGACAGGACTTTCCGAGACCGAACATGATCATCATTGGAAGGTTGAAAAAATCCTGTTTGGACTGGGATTTACTGCATCGGACATGCAGCGGCACCCCAGAGAATTCTCCGGCGGTTTCCAGGTGCGGCTGAACCTGGCCAAGGTTTTAGTTGCCGAGCCGGACCTGCTGCTCCTCGATGAGCCCACCAATTACCTGGATATAACCTCCATCCGATGGATTACCCGTTTTCTGTCCGGCTGGCCGCGCGAACTTATGCTTATCACCCATGACCGCAGCTTTATGGACGGCATCGTGACCCACACCATGGGTATTCATCGCAAAAAGATTCGTAAAATCGCCGGGAATACCGAAAAGTACTATTCGCAGATTGCCCTGGATGAAGAAATCTACGAAAAAACCCGGATCAACGATGAAAAACACCAAAAGGAAACCGAGCTGTTCATCAACCGGTTCAGGGCTAAAGCCAGGCTGGCAAACCTCGTCCAGTCCCGTATCAAGACCCTTGCCAAAACGGAAAAACGGGAAAAGCTGGAAATTATCAAATCTCTTGGCTTTTCATTTCGAGCCAAACCGTTTTCCGGAAAGCATGTGATGAGCGTACAAAACCTGACATTTTCCTATGATACAAAAAAGCCGCTGATCCAAAATCTGGATTTTACCGTTACCGCCGGTGAACGGGTCTGCGTGGTGGGCAAAAACGGCAAAGGCAAAACTACTTTGCTCAAGCTCCTGGCCGGTCGTCTCACGCCGCAGTCTGGAGAAATCGTTTACAACCCGAACATAACCCAGGGTGTTTTCGAGCAAACACACATCAAAAGTCTGGTGGATACCCGCACGGTGGAAGAAGAAATCCTTTATTCCCACCAGGATGTGGATCGTCAGACAGCCAGAAACATCTGCGGAGCCATGATGTTTTCCGGTGACGATGCGCTTAAAAAAATCAGCATACTTTCCGGTGGTGAAAAAAACCGGGTGATGTTAGGCAAGCTCGTGGTAACGCCGGTCAACCTGCTGCTTCTCGATGAGCCCACCAACCATCTGGACATGGATGCATGCGAGGCTCTGCTTGCGGCCATCGACAATTTCAACGGCACGGTCATTATGGTAACCCATAATGAAATGTTTCTCCATGCCCTCGCTCAAAAGCTCATCGTCTTTAGAAACGACCACCTGGAGGTTTTTCACGGGGGGTATCAGGAGTTTTTGGAAAAAGGCGGGTGGGAAGATGAAGATCGTACAGGGAAACCGGACCAGACCAAAAATTCAGTTAAGCACAGGGCAGGCAGGCCGAACCGGAAAAACCTGCGTAAAAAGCGATCTGAAATCATCATTGAAAAAGGAAAGACATTAAAACCCATGGAAGACCGTATGTTGCAGGTGGAAAAAGAAATAGAACAAAGCGAAAGTGAAATCGCACAGATCAATAAAGATCTGGTCTCGGCTTCCCAATGCGGTAACGGCTCAAGAATCACCGATCTTTCCAGACAGCTTAACACCAGACAGGCCGCTGTCGATAGCCTGTACGATGAACTTGAATCCCTGACAATTGCGCTGGAGAAAAAGCGGGCTGAATTTGAAAAACAACTGGCTGACCTGGAAGCAATGGCTTGAATTCACCATGTTGAATAAGGTGCAATACAAAAAAGTGACACCATGGAGATAATGCAGTTTAGCCGTTGAACATACTGATTGAATGTCGAATGTCGAACAGGGAATGTCGAATAATGAAGGAAGGAAAATCTATTCAAAATCCACTTGTGGGCATTATTTGCTCCACAACAATCTAATAGAAGCATCCGCACTTCGACATTCATAATTCCCTGTTCGACATTCGACATTCAAAAAAAATTACCCAATTTAATGTCTTATCACTTTTTTGTATTGCACCCTGTTGAATATCCTGAGCCCTAATCCTCGGAAGTCGAAACCAGCCGTCTCATCCGTTTTATTCTACTTCGCCGCTTTTTAGCTGCCAGCAGGCGTTGCCTTGATGTCAGACTCGGTTTAGTCTTAATGCGGGGTTTAGGTTTTTCAGAAGCTTTTTGGATTAATTTAATCAGACGGTCGATGGCATCCTGCCGGTTCCCTTCCTGTTTTCGAAACCGCCTGGCCTCAATAATGAGAATCCCGTGTTCTGTAACTCTTCTACCCCCAAGCCGTGTCAAGCGATAGCGAACCTGATCGGAAAAAGAAGGGCAATTTCTTACATCAAAGCGAAGCTGAACAGCCGTGGAAACCTTATTGACATTCTGGCCTCCAGGACCTGATGCCCTTATAAACCGGAACTTAATTTCATTTTCGCTTATTTTAATATCAGGTGTGACGTAGATCATATTAATAACTTACATCATCATTGTTTTTTTCTCAAGAACAACAATTTTTGAAACATCCCTGCGGCAAGCTACAGTTTATATCGGGAACGGGCTTATGGTAAATCAGTAAAAGTCCGCTTTGCTTAATATATTCTTTACGTTTCTTCTGATTTCTGCCATAATTTTTTAGTTTTATGAGCGTACTCCTTTTTTTATTACGGTTAATTTGTTTATCTTCTTAGGAGGTATGCCTTAACTTAACAAAACCTGTGATCTGAGCTCTTATACGAGGTTTTGCTAAAGAATATTTCGATAATATAGGAGGAAATCATGACAAAAGCTACAGCTCGTCATATCCTGGTTGATACACAGGAAAAATGTGAAGAAGTCAAAAAACAAATTGAAGAAGGATCTGATTTCGCTGAAATGGCCAGGCAACATTCTAGATGTCCTTCTGGGCGGCAAGGCGGGGGTAATTTAGGTGAGTTTTCGCCAGGCCAAATGGTCCCGGAATTTGATAGCGTCGTATTTAGTCAAGAAACAGGAAAGGTTCATGGGCCGGTTCAGACACAGTTTGGATACCATCTGATTGAAATTACAAGTCGAAGTGATTGAGGATAAACAAGAAAAAGACAAATATGGATAGATTGCTTATAGCATGATAGAGTTGTGTTGAATGAAGTGGGATTCCGAGCGAAGCGAAGCAATCTCATAACACATTGATAAGCCACGAGATTGCCGCGTCGCTTTGCTCCTCGCAATGACCAGAATTGGGCAAAAGTGGGGGTTATGCAAAGGTTTCAGTGTGTCAGAATTTGTGAATGTTACGGGAATAAGCCCCCTCAAAGGCCTCCATTATTTACCAATAAGATTGAGCACATTTTTTTCTATTAGATCACGCACATTGCGCATAAACTCTATGGGTTTGCCGGATGGATCCGGGATGTTCCACTCCTGCCTGTTTACACCTGATATAAACCGGCATTCCTCTCCACAGCCAATGGTTATAATCATGTCGGGCTTTCCGTCCGACACGGCGGCATCAATTGATTGAGGCCTGCGAAATGCCATATCGATTCCCTTTTCTTTCATTGCTTCAACCATTACAGGATTAATTTGGCTCACAGGACTGCTTCCACCGCTTACAGCCTCGATTTTATCACCTGCAAACAACTGGGCGAATGCAGATGCAATCTGGCTACGACAGGCATTTTCACTGCACGCAAACAGAATTTTCTTTTTTCCAAGAAATGGCTGTAAAAGAGCGCTGACAGCCTCTTTTATATCTTTGAGAACCATTGGATGTTTTTCCATATCACCTGGATCGGTAATCTGCCTGTATGTAAGGCTCCCATCATAGCCGGCTCCAACAGCATCAAAAAAGTATTTTGCAGTCAGGTGTACTCCGTCAAACAGGTTTTCCCCTTTTGAAGCTCCGAGTGACAGCAGAAACCCGCGCCTGAACTTTTGGCCAGGGTCATTCAGTTTCAACAAATACTTTCTTGACCAGAACACCTGACATCTGTCGATTAGCGCTTTTAACTGGGCGGTCGTATTGTAAAAGAATATCGGAGTAGCAGCTACAATAACGTCCGCTTTACGCAGCAGAGGATATATTTCATTCTTCATGTCGTCATCAATAGGACAAAATCCCTTTTTTGAACACACAGTATATTCTCTGCAAGGGATAATCTTTTTTTTGTCCACTTCAATAACATGTGTCTGAGCGCCAAGTTTTTTTGCTTCACGCATAAAGACAGACAGCAGAAAGGCTGTGTTCCCTTTTTCCCGTGGGCTTCCCTGTAAGCCGAGCACCATCATGATATAAAAATCCTTGCTTTAAAAGTATATTTTGAATAAAAATGAAATAATTTTATATATTATATCGATGATTTAATAATAAGTCAAAATTTCGCCTGGTTGTCATTCCCGTGAAAACGGGGCACGTAGTGACACGAAGTGAAGCATCAGCGCTAACCGTTAGCGCTATCCAGTAATTACAAATAGTTGTCTCTGTGTTCTCTGTGCGCTCTGTGGTAAATTGAACTTTTTATGAATTCATCAAAATAAGGATAACCAATTAAAATGGCAACAGAAAGAGATATTGTGCTTATATATTCCGGAGGCACACCGCTTACCTTTGCAAGAATAGAGGAAATATCACCTGATATAAAACCGAACTGGTATCATGTGAAGCTGCTTATTCTCCAGATACCCCTTCAGCCTGTCACATGGATTTTAAGAGATTCATATATTGATGGTGAAGAATTTACAATGGATGGGAGAAAAGTACGGTTGGAGCTGATAGAATGCCCGGAAATTGCTGAAAAACCTGACATGCATGAAGAAAAGGGCCGGACATCCAAAGGCTCAAAAAAGGGGAAGGTAATATTGCTGAAAGATCGAAAGAAGGTTTGAATGAATCCTTCACACAAAATAGTAATTTCCGCTTCCCGCAGAACAGACATTCCGGCTTTCTACATGCGCTGGTTTATGGAGCAGATTCAAAAGAAATACTTTGAAGTTATAAATCCATACAACAGGCATGTATCAGTAACTCCTGCAACGCCGGACATGGTTCATACCATTGTGTTCTGGTCTAAAAATTTTGGTCCCTTTATAGAGGGCGGATTCGGAGAAAAGCTTATAGAAATGGGATTTAATCTTTTTTTTAATTTTACCATCAATTCGGATTCGCCCATGCTTGAGCCTAATGTGCCGCCTTTAAAGAAACGCCTGAAACAGCTTGACTTTCTTTGCAATAATTTTAATCCAGAAGTAATTAACTGGAGATTTGATCCAATATGTTTTTACAAAACAAATAAAGAAGACATAAAAGACAATCTGCATGACCTCCCGATAATTACAAAAAAAGCATCAAAAAGCGGTATAAAAAGATGCATAACAAGCTTTATGGATGATTACCCAAAGATTAGAAGAAGGGTTGCATCAATACCTGGTTTCTCTTTTATCCATCCGCCTATTGAAAAGAAAAAAGTAATTATCTTAAAAATTGAAAAGGAGCTTGCAGCAAAAAAGATTAATATATATACATGCTGCGAGAAGGAATTGATGAATATTTTGCCGGCAAATTCCGGCATCAAGCAAAGTTCATGCATACCAAACGATCTTCTGGTAAAAATATATGGCGGGAATCTTTCCTTCAGAAAGGACTCAGGCCAGAGGATAAATCAGGGATGCAGGTGCATGGTCTCGGTTGATATAGGATCGTACAGCCTTCATCCATGTTATCATAACTGCCTTTTCTGTTATGCTAATCCTTGCTCTGTTTCATAAAATAATAAAATGAAAATCGGCTGCCTTACTCTTGACAACATTACAATATTAGCCCCTCTTGCAGGAATTACAAATCTGCCTTTCAGGATTCTCGCCAAAGAAGCAGGCTGCGCTCTTGTCTGCAGCGAAATGATAAGCGCTAACGGGCTTGTCCGTGGATCAAAAAAAACCAAACAAATGCTCAAAAGCCTGCCTGAAGAAAAACCTCTGTCTGTTCAGATATTTGGTTCAGATCCCGCTGTAATGGCTGAAGCAGCTCAAATAGTCGAATCCTCGGGAGCAAATTTGATTGACATCAATTTTGGCTGCTCGGTAAAAAAAGTGGTTAAAACAGGCGCCGGCGTTGCGCTGATGCAACAACTCAATAATGCGGAAGCCATTATTAAGGCTGTCAGAAAGGCCGTCGATATCCCGCTTACAATAAAAATCAGGACAGGATGGGATAGCTCGGGCAAACAGGCATTAAAACTATCCCTGCTGGCAGAGGAATCCGGTGTAGATGCAATTGCCGTGCATCCACGCACAGCCTCCCAGGGATTCAGAGGCAAGGCAGAGTGGTCAATAATTACAGCGATAAAAAAGGCTATTGCCATACCTGTTATTGGAAACGGAGATATTGTTACAGCAAAAGACGCTATAGAAATGCAAAGGATTACAGGCTGCGATGCAGTTATGATTGGAAGAGCTGCGATTGGAAATCCATGGATTTTCTCCCATGTCATTGCCCTTGTCAGAGGCAACGACATATTGCCGATAGATATTACGCACCGGTTTGAAATTATGATAAAATATTTTAAAATGTCGGTTCAATGTTTTGGAGAAAAAGCTGCGTGCAGGATGATGCGCGGCCGTCTTGGCTGGTTTGTCAAAAGCTTGCGTTTTAGCAGTAAATTTCGTGAATCAATAAAGCAAATTTCGTCTGAAAATGAAACAATAGAATTAATCAATACATATATGGAGACCTTTGAAAAATGCTCTCTTTCTGTCATTCCCGCGAAAGCGGGAATCTATAACTAATTGAGAATGCTGGATTCCCGTTTTCACGGGAATGACAATTTAAACTATTTCTGGCAAAATTCAAAGGTCTCATTACAGCAGGGGAGAGAAATATGAACGGATTGCTTTTTATTGATGATGAAGAGGGTGTGCGACGTTCAGTAATTCGTGCCTTTAAGAAGGAACCTTACAAGATCTATACGGAAGATAATGGTGAAGGGGGCATAGAATTTATCAAGAAAAATATTTTTGATGTTTCGACCGTAATATCGGATTACAAGATGCCAGGGTTGAACGGGCTTGAAACCCTTGCCGGCATAGCTTCAATAAACCCGGAGATAACACGTATTATCCTAACCGGTTATGCCACTATGGAAGCAGCGATCATGGCAACAAACGATGGGATCGACGGGTTTTTGACTAAACCTTTTGACAACATTGAACTAAGAGCCAAAATTCGTGACATCTCAATACGAAAGCACCTGAAACAGTTTGTATCCGAACAGGTTTACGAAGAGCTAAAGAGCTCATCAGGGGACCTAAAGCCAACTTTCCATGAGGCGTCGATCCTGTTTTCAGATATCCGGGGGTTCACCAAAATGTCACAGACGGTCTCACCTGAAGCAATTGTTGCCTTTTTGAACAACCGGTATTTTACACCCATGGGAGAAATAGCTTACCGGTTTCAAGGAACTGTTGATAAGCATATAGGAGACAGCATTATGGTGACATTCGGCTCGCCTGTAATGCATAGCGATGATACGGTCAGGGCTGTTAAATCCGCTATTGCTATGCAAAAAAAAGCAATAGAGATCGACAGGGAACTTAGTCAAAAAAACGGCTTAAAGCTGAAGATAGGAATTGGGATAGCAACAGGCAAGGTCTTTTCCGGAGTCCTGGGTTCATTGAGAAAAAAGGAATTTACATCTATAGGAATGGCCGTTAATATTGCATCACGTCTGCAAGGCATAGCAAAAGAGGGCGAAATTCTTATATCTGAAAGTACATTTCAGAAGATATCCGGCCAGAAGGTCTCTGAACAGATTAATGCCGAGGCTCTGCCCCCTGTAAAAGTCAAAGGTATTGATGAGCCTATTGCGGTGTACAGGGTAAATGTTTAAGTAAGCGTTCATAGGTTCAAAAGTTCACCGTTCAGGGTTATAAGAAACGTAAGCACTCACGGAACGTTGAAATTATTGTTTTATTCTAACCGAACTACCGACTTTTACTGCATCTCCTGAGGCTGAGGCGGCGTGGGCCTTGTCAGGATAAACATCTGTTATCTTTATCTCGCCGGTCTTAAGCCCGGGCAGAAAAAACCTCAGGCCGTCTTTTCCCTGAATTATCTTTCCGCTGTCATAAACCTCTAATATATCGCCGCGTAAAAGCCCGGCTCTTTTTCCGGCAGAAATTATAATCCTGTTATTAGCAGTTGAAACAACATATCCTTTCCAGGGCAAAACCCCGATAGTATCACATATCTTTTCGCCCATGGCTTCTGCAATATGCTCCAGAGCATTCTTTAGAACTGCTGTTTCCTTTACCTTTTTACTTTTTATTGAAGCAAACTCTGATTCATCAATCCTGACGTCATAATCAAAACTCTCATCAAAAAGTTTTGCGCCTGTTTCAATATCGTAAACTTCGCAGCTTATAAGCGCCCGCAGAAAATTCCGGTCATCTTTGAACCACAGGAACCCCTGTTTTTCTTTATAAACCTCTATATCTATAAGAGCTCCCGTTATAATCGCATTCAGGCCAAGCCGCCGGCCTGCCTTTACCAAAGCAATGTTGTCAAGACGGCCTGCTTCCCGCAATAAAGGCCTGGTTAAAAACTCGGGACATCCGGCATCCCCCGGCTTTATGAGCAAGATGTCTGAACATGCCCTGTTTATGGTTTCAGCAAGATTTTTCTGAAACAATTCTTCCAGATTTTGATTAGTGCAAAAGGTATGGTTTGCGAAAAAAGAAATTGCGATCCTTTTTTTAATATCATCTGAAGCTGTTATATCCCTGACTATCTTCTTTGTACTTTTTTTAATAGACGAATATGTGGAACATCCGGCAATCATAACTATTGAAAACAAAAAAAGGGTAATAGCAAAAACAACTCGAATATATGCAGCAGTATTATGAATCCTCATTTTTCCTCTCGTATATTGCAGTAACCGTGGTAGTAATTCCGCCACGCGCTGTAAAATCTCCTGAAACCTCCATCCTCTTTGGATCAAGCAGACCGACTAAATCATTTAGAATATGGTTGGCCAAATGTTCGTAGAAGATACCGACATTCCTGAATTGTAACATATAAAACTTTAGCGACTTTAATTCAACAATCTTCACATCCGGTGTATATTTAATTGTTATGCATCCAAAATCCGGAAGACCTGTCATGGGGCATACCGATGTGAATTCAGGTTGTTTTATTACAATATCAATATCCCTTTGGCCCTTATATTTGTACTCCAGAGCAGTCAGGATGTTTGTTTTCACTATATCCGGCTTGTCTGCCCTATGGCTGGCCTGTTTTTTCGGCATACTTCAAAGACCTCATAATAAAAAAATAAAAGTTCAGCCACTAAGTCACAAAGGCACAAAAGAACTTTAATTTTGATGAACTCGTAAAAAGTCCCTCTGGCCTGTCATTTCGAGTGAAACGAGAAATCTTTATTCTGCAACCTATTGAAAAGATAAGATTCCTCCCTGCGGTCGAAATGACACATTCGACGAATTTGACTTTTTACAAATTCATCAAATTTAAACCTTTATCAAAAAGAGAAGAAAAAAAGTTGTAGATACGGCATATACTGTACATTAATATTATAATCTTGGTGTCTTAGTGTCTTTGTGGCTGAACTATTATGTAAAAAGTAAATCAAAATATTTCGGAATGGTTATTAATAGAAAATATAATGCCCGCTGTCAATTAGACTATGAGAGATTGGTTAATAAAAACCGGCCATCAAACAACTTGACACAAATAATCCTTTCTGCTAACAAACCAAAATTACTACAAAAACTATCAACAAAAGGATATTTAAAATGAGCTCTTCTATTGATGAACAAATTCTAAGGGCGTCCAAGGAAATAGTTGTCAAATTCATAGAAGCGGGGAGGACCTCTCCGTCCGGCTTTCCTGAAATCTTCAAAACCGTTTATTATGCGATCAAAGAAACGGTTAAGGGTTCAGAAAAGACGCCTAAAGAAAAAGAAAAATAACAACCGGCCTGTTACCACATCAAACCAGACTTCCTTTCAATTACCCTTTGCAATGCGGTTTTAAATGCTGATTTTGATCCATAAAGAATCAGCCGATTTTTTGCCCTTGTAATGCCGGTGTATATAATCTCCCTGGTTAATAACCTGTGATTATCATTATCAGGCAGCACAACCAGCACATCATCAAATTCAGATCCCTGGCTTTTGTGCACTGTCATGGCAAAGGCAAGCTCCCATGACGGCAACGTATCGATGCTAAAGCTGATAAAGGAATCAAATCGTTGGAAAAAGGCCCTGTAAGCTCCGCTTTTGTCTTTAATTACAACTCCGACATCTCCGTTAAACAGCTCTTTTGAATAGTCATTGCGTGTAATGATAATGACAGCGCCTGTAAAAACACTCTCCACTGTCCGGGATGCCGGCTCCAATTCAAAGCTTAAATATTCATTAATTATACTGTTTATCCATGTACAGCCATAAATTCCATTGCGCAGGATTGTTAAAATTCTTCCGCATCCAACCACATGAAAAATTCGATATAAGATATCCTGCCCTGTTGCAGAAGTCATAAGTTCCTCAGACTCCATTTTCCCTGATTCAAATATTAATTCTTTATAACTTATATTATCCCCAGGCATTGGGCTCATGTAATAATCTTGTACCCATGAATACAGGTGATGTTTCCATTGATTTAAGCTTGCGCTTTGTACAAATGCCCATTGATCCTCTTTGAGTTGAAGAGCTGAGTTAAACGAAACCGGTTCGTATTCCGGACACTTTCCCTGATTGATCTGTTTTGCGAGCTGCAGCAGGTTAGCGCCGGATCGATAGACATTCTTCAGCAGAACCACTCGATCCGTAAACTCAGTGGTTTGGTTGGGAATCATTTCCGCAAAAACAGCGCCTGCCTCCACCGAGGGCAACTGATCTTTATCTCCTAAAAAAATAAGCCTGGTCTCTGCAGGATCGACTGCCTGTAAAAATTTATCCATCATGACAACATCGACCATTGATACTTCATCCACAACTATCACCGATGCGGGCAGAGGATTGGTATCATTATAATAGAAATTATTTTTATATGGTTTGTATTTTAAAATCTTATGTAATGTGGCGCCTTTCAGCTTTAACAGCTTAATGTCTTCAGAAGACGGATTTAATATTGTGCTGATATTGCCGGATACCGCTTCGGTCATTCTTTGCGCTGCCCTGCCTGTAGGCGCTGCCAGCATAATATTTTCCGTATCTATCTTTTCCGTATCTATTTTGGCCCTTACAAGGCAGCGGAGGATATTAACCATAAGAGATGTCTTGCCTGTTCCGGGCCCGCCCGAGATAATCGAAAACTGCGAGCTAAGAGCCAGTTTTATTGCATCAATTTGATGCGGGTCTTTTATTATCAAAGCTCCGTTTTTTGAAATACGGAGAGAAAGAGGGTCGGACAGTATTTCATTTAAAAGACTTATTTGCTGTTTTTCATTAAGTTCAAGAGATGATTTTGCCTGCAGGATGGTTTTTATGCGATTTCTCAGCCTGTTTTCATGAAAATAAAATTTTTGAAAGTATAAATATTTTTGTTCAGCGAACTCATATAAAACAAGGGGTAGATACAAAGAACGATCTTTCGCAATAAGGTTATCATATTTATTGCCGGCAAGATTGGTCAGAAATTGATCGGCGATTTCTTCGGCCATATCTTTTTCCATAAAAATTTGCAGCCTGGATGACAGGCTGTTTTTATCAAGACTTAAACACAGACTTCCTTCCTGCAATACCTCAAACATAGCCATTAATACCGCAAAAATACAGATATCATCCTGATAACCGCCAAGTTCGCGCAAATCCCTGATAGTCATATAATCCAAAAAGGAAAGCTCATTTGTATAAAAAAAGGGATGGCTTGAGCAAAGCTCACCCATATTATGCGTTCCTGTAATATTATATTCTAATATCTGCTGTAAAAGCCGTTGTCTGTCTGTATTAAGATGAGTCATTGTTTTAAACTTTTTACGAAGTCATCAACATTTCGGTTAACTCCTTTTCCAGCCTGTCTAAATCTCCTAATTTTTCACCAGAAACATGGTAGATACCGTTTTCTGTTCCCGGCTCCATTCCTCGTAAATAAAAATAAAATACTCCTCCAAAATCTTTTGCAGGATTAAACCTGCGGCCCAAAGCCTGTTTTAACCACCGTATAAGGGCTATACTGTACAATTTGTATTGCAGATGATAGTTGGCATGAGACATGTTTACTTCCATGGCATCACGGGCATACCCGTCTTCAATATAGTTTGATTTCCAGTCCGCCATATAATACTTGCCGGCGTATTTGAAAACCAGATCTATAAAGCCCTTGATAAAGCCGTTTGTTATTTTGCAATCCGGAATTTTTTTATTATCATCAACCGGCAGCGAAAAGGGATAATAAAATTCAACCTCATGCAGCCGATCCTCTTTCATGAGTTTGCCAAGAACAAACTCATCATCGATAAATCTGACAGGGGTTGTAAGTGTGTTTGCAATAATCCGGCAGACATGCTGCTGCCAGCATTTATCCACCCTGTAGATGTCCATTTGCCGCAAGATTATATCTCCGATTTCAGGATCGTCAATTAAACTGCCGGCATTATCTGTTTTATATCTCAGTTTTGCATAAACTGTTTTAAAATCTATAAGCTCCAATATGTTGTGGAACATAGAGCCGACCTCAGCGCCGCCCGGCATTTCATCAGGGGTTATGTCGGCAGCTCCGGCATCAATCTTTTGCGAAGCAAAGCTTTCATCATCCTCTTTGGATTTTTCATACAGAGCCAGGAAATCCGGGCCTTGCTTTACATTTTCATGAAAGAAAAAACTTTTATAATTAAGGCTGGAAAAGGATTCTAATTTTATTTTTCTGTGAATAAAATTACGAGTAAAAGGAAAAGGTTTTGCAGCCTCTTTTTTTGCTATTGCAGGGAGATCTCTTTGCTTACCCTGAATAATTGAATCCCTTGCCGCGTAGCGTTTATCAGGTGAAAGCCATAGAATATTTTTCTTTTCATCATCTTTGAGAAAAGCCTTTGATAGGGCAGGAGAAAGCAGACTGCACACCGGCCCCACCCATGAATATTTTTTATCATAAGGATAATATGGCAGATAAAGTTTGTGCTGAGCCCGGGTGGAAGCAACGTAATAAAGACGTTTATCTTCATCTGCTTTTTCAAGAAAGTGCTTTTCCTTTCCGCTTTGTCCACTTTGCCCCTTTTGAATTGCCAGATCGATAACTTTAACTGCTTTATGTGAGTTGTTCTTCTCCACGATCTTGTGATATATATAACAGTTGTCAGAATCAGCAGACCTTTGAGTCAATCCGCCTGCAATAAAAACCACAGGAAATTGAAGCCCCTTACTAACATGCATGGTCATTATCTGAACCTTTTCCTCCTCGGTTTCAATCTGATGAATATCGGCATCCTCATCAGCGCGAGCAGTATCTTTCCTGTAGCCATCGAGCATTGATGTTATCTGCCTGAAATCCAGATTTTTCAGGTAGGCTATTTCTTCCAGGTGTTCAAATATCTGCCGGTAATTTGTGTATTTCCTGTCCCAGGAAACCTTTTCCGCTTCACGGAAAAGCAAACCCGAATCAATAATTAATGATTGAAAAAGAATGCTTAAGTTGCGTGACAGCGCATATTCATTCCACTTGAAAAAGAGTTGTTTTAATGGATGCAAATGGGGCAATTGTTCATAAGCATACAAATCAACAGGTTTAAATTCAAAAAAAGGGGTCAAAAGCGCCCTTTTTACATCAGCGCTGTTGCCGGGGTCCAGGATTGCGCGGAAAATCATGCTTAAATAAAGGGCTTCGTCAGACTGGAAAAGACCTGGTTTCTTGTAATATGTATATGGAATTGCAAGGGTAGAAAGTTCTGATTCGATCAAAGGCACATCCGATCTTGCGCGTACAAGAATGCAAATATCGCCAAAACTCAGACTCTTTTCTTTTTTCTCCTTTTGAATCAGTTTGATATTACCGCAGCCGATCAGATGCCGGATCTCTGTGGCAATGAACTTTGCAAGCGGCAGCTTGGCAAGGCTGGGAGATGATGCATTGCCAAGATCCACGATGTTCAGCGCACCGCGTCCGGATTCGTCTGAACTCAACAATGTCAGCCTGTCCTTTTTTTCCGGAAAGCCCGCATCCTGATAACATATTTCAAATTTGCCTGCCTGTTTTCCGGGCTTAAACCAATCCTTTCCGCCAAACAAATTATTAAATGCGTTGATTAGTTCAGGTTGTGAGCGCCAGTTGATATCCAAAGCATATAAATTGGCTTTTTGCTGTTTTGATAATTCTTCTATTTCATTTTTTGCATCCAGATAGGCAAAAACATCCGCCCCGCGAAAGGAATAGATAGCCTGTTTTGGATCACCGATAAGAAACAGGAAGTTGCCGGAATTTACTTCAGGACCCGGCTTTTGATTGTCTAAGAATATTTTTTTGAAAATCTTCCATTGAACAGAATCCGTGTCCTGGAATTCATCAACAAATGCGACTTGATATTTATGCCTGAGCATTACGAGCAAATGATCTGAATTGTCACTATACAGGGCCTTTTCAACGAGATTGATCATATCGTCAAAACTGATCCGGCCTTTCTTTGCTTTTGCCTGGCTCACCTCCTTTTGAAGCTGATGGATTGTCTCAACCGCAAGCATTTGCTTTAAATTGGCCGAAGTTTCTTCTATCTTTTGCAATACAGAAACTATATCTTGCAGATTGGGACAAACTTCCGGATTCGGCCCCTTTTTTAACCATTTGTCAGGGACAAGACATTGGATACCCTGTCTTTGGCCTGATTTTACGCCTTGAATTTGAGAGATCAGATTCTGCAAGCCTGCAATATTAATATTTTTGTCATCAACATCGCTCAAGTAATTTTCAAGAGGAATTACTATTTTACCTAATAAAGACTTCTTTGTTGAAGCATTGATATCTAATTTTTCAAATTGTTCGGAAAAGCATTTCTGTACGCCTGTCAGGGTTTTTAATTCTATAACCAGCGCTTTTATTTCATTTTGAATCTCTTTAAAACTTTTGTCTTCGATATCCGGCAAAAGTAAATCACCGGCATTTTCGCGAAATGTTTTCCCTGCTATTGTCAGTACTGTATCGCTGAACTTACGACTTTCTTTTTTTGTATTAAAGCCGGAGCATTCCAGAACTTCGGACAGATTCTCTCCATATCTTTCAGGCCAGGTTTTTCGCATCTGCTCTTTGAGCTTTGTTTCAAAAAGGGATGCGTCATCGATTAGCTCGCTTTTAAAAAGGGCGCTGTTTTCAAAGGCAAAATCGCTTAAAATAGTCCGGCAAAAACCGTGAATGGTAAAGATGGCTGCTGTATCAAATGTATCCAGGGAATCTCTCAGCCTTTTAATAACCCTGGGATCATTTGCATCTTTTAATTCCTTTTCAATTTTTTCACGTATGCGGATCTTTAATTCGCAGGTTGCTTTCTCAGTAAAGGTAACGAGAAGAATCTCATCCAGCGCTATATCCTCTCTTTCTTTAAGAAGCCTTACCACCAGATTTTCAATTATATAGGTTTTGCCGGTGCCTGCCGATGCTTCTATCAGTCCGTGCTTTTTAAGATCGATCTCTTTACAGTCTTTGATTGTTTTTAAAAACATTGTAATACTTTACTTCTTCAAAAAATTTCTCACGCAAAGGCGCAAAAGTTTTTTTTAATTTTTTGACAGGATTTACAGGATATTCAGGATTAAAACATCAAAATTCCTTAGTTTGTGCTTAAACGAAAAACCTCCTGAGTTACAATCTTTCTGTCATTGCGAGGAGCGAGTAAGCCTTTAGCCGCGAGCAAAGCGTGGCGGGACGTGGCAATCTTCGTGGTAAAAACAATGCAGTATACTCCTCCGAGTTTTCTCGTTCCCATGCTCCAACGTGGGAATGCATACCAAAATTCATAATTTAGTGTCTGTCCGAAAACCCTCTTTTATGTCATTTCGACCAAAGGGAGAAATCTTTTAACGCACGTATTTTCAATACATAAGATTTCTCGCTCCGCTCGAAATGACAATTTTGGCTATTTTTCGGACAGACACTAATTTATCAACCATATTCCTCATTCGTGCCTTTGTGTCTTAGTGGCTGAATTGTTAAGAAGAGTGAAAAAAATCTGAAATCTCTGCCTTGCTTTGTCAAATGCATTTGATGGAATCTCCGGTTTGACAAGTTTAATTAGAGCAGCGTCATCCTCTAAAAGGGCATCTGCAAGCTGAATTTGAAAACCTGCCTTAATATCTTCAGTAATTTTATCATCTGCAATTTTATGAGGTCTGACATTTCCTGAAGTTGCGGCTTTAAACGGCAGCCATTGCAGCTCTTTTTGGCTAAGATAATAGGCCAGCAGTTGCTCAAGGTAATTTATACAGCTTTTTTTGCTGATTTGATATGACCAGGTTTTAATATCCTCTTTATACATGATGTGAAAGGTTATGCTGCTGTTTCCTATCCAATCCGAGGTTTCCTGACCTGCCATGCAGCACATGTAAAATAAAAGCGGCTGCAAAACATATTTGTCCGGATCTTTTTTCGGCCTGTTTTCCGCACCTGTCAATATCAGCGCATGCCATCCATTATCCTTGCCCTTCCACATCCAGGGAAGCTGTCCGTGAAGCTCAACTGTGCGGGCAGCAATTTCACCTGCTAAGTTTATACTGTTAACCGCTAAAATCAACGGCTTAAAATGCTTAACACAAAGCCTGCCTGCCGAAGGAATGTAATCATCGGCCTGGTCTCCTATAATGACAGCCCTGTAAAGCTTCTCGCCTGACTGCATTTGCTCAAGAACCGGTGACATGGTTGCGCATCTTATGGATACATCATTGCCAAGCTCGCTTTTGTCCAGCAGTGCAAATATCCCTTCCGGTGTTTTGCTCTGGCGCTGGAAATTATCATAAACATTTTCAAAAAGATCTTTTGGTTGTTGTCTGCCTGCTTTCAGGCGTTCAAAAGAAAAGACTGAATCCAGCCACATAGTTAACGGTTTAATTTTCAAGTTATAATCTATCGGGAAATCAGAATAAAAAGGCTCATCTTCGCTTAAAACAATTTCCTCAATGCTTTCCCTTTCATCATAGATGCCCAAATTATGTTTTATGCTTTGTGAAACAGGATCTTCCAGAAACTTTTTCAACTGTTTTAAGGTGATTTTCTCTTCTATTTGTAGGTCCTCATCAGAAACTTTAAGCTCTTTTGTAAAATCAGGGGAAAAATTTTCTACCTTTTTAATCTCTTTTTGCGTGGCTGTTTCATTTACATGCGCCCATAAATGTTGTTCACGGAAATACATGATTCTGTCCGCAAGAGAATAATTCACCAAAACATCAGAAAAATCATTTACAGCATCTTTATCAAGATATTTATCACTGCTGCCTTTCAAGGGAATATCAACGATCTTAAACAAGGTTTCTTTTGGAAAAATTTCCTGCTCAACATACCTTCGCAATTGATTCACCAGTGAACAGGGCTGAAGAAAGCGGTCCCTTAGCAGATCTTTTGAAATGTAGCTGATATAAAGTTTGCTGCGCGTTGACAGCAGCATTTCGAGAAAGATATAACAGTTTCGTTCAGGCAGGCTGATATCGCCGATCCTTCTTTTCAGCAGCCTTAAGTCTAATGATGATCTATCTGCCTTCCCGGGGAATGCCCCCTCCTCCATCCCGAGGACATAAACGATTTTAAAAGGTATGGGCCGCATCGGCTGCATAGAGGAAATAGTAACTCCGCCTGTTAAATAATCGCCATAACCGCCTGATATCGAGGTTAGATTGGATTTAACAAATTGTTTTATCAGCTCAATATCAAGCCTTGACTTACTTTTGTCTTCACAAAGAGCATCGTAAAATTTCAGATTATCAAAAGCATTAATCAAGGCGTGTTTAACAGATGTTTCTCCCCTTAAATCAGGAGGTATTTCAAGCAGGTCATCACAAACCTTCAGAAAGCTCTGCTTCCATTTTTCTCCTGATGATTGCATCTTCTTTAAGCCGGTTGCGGCAAGATGCAGTTTTTCTATGATTAGGCAAAACTTTTCCATAAGCGCAGCATCGCTGGTTTTTAAATCATAATATGGAACAACCCCATTAAAATGTTTAGAAATGCTTTCGGCCGATTCATCCGGAGCAGAAAGGATTCTTGACAGGCGCAGTCTTTGAAGCCCCTGTTTCCATGTATAATAACCGCTTTTCAGGTATCCCTTTTCCTGTTTTGACTGCTTGTCGAACGTATGAAATATATTTAATGATTCAGCCCAGTCAGCCCATGCTTCTATTTCATCCTGCCCTATCTTCCATTTATACATAAAGCAGGGATTTAAGATAAGATCAAAAACCTCTTTTCGTGAAAATCGCCCTGTGGCAAGCTCTAAAATCCCCAATACAGCCTGTCCGTATATGCTTTCGATCTCAGCGTGGGAATCTACAAGATTATAGGAAATAACTTCCGGCCTGCGATTGAAAACAGAGTCAAAAACAGGCTTGTATTTTGATATGTCCGGCACAAGGATAGCGATGCCGGTTAGCTGAAGAGAGTTGTCCTGATTAAGATTGTATAAAATGCTGTTATAGACTGTTTCAACTTCTCTATATATGCCGGGACAGGCGACAATTTGCAAAGACCAATCCTGATTAAAACGGTCTTGATTAAAATGGTCCTGATTAAGATGTTTTGGCTCAAAATGTTTTGGCCCGGCTTTTTCGGATGGAAGGGTCAGGATATCACTTTGGATTTTCTGCAGTACTGTTGCCGGGGTTTTTTCTTTTGCAAAGCAGGCATGAAAATCATAATCTGTCAGCTCACACAAAAGGCGGATACTTTCCCTTCCCGGTTTGCCCCATAAGGATAAAAGCTCATTATCATCCTGAAGAAAAAGTTCTCCCTGATCTTTTTCTTCCGATTTTATAGCTAATTTTGTTAGATTTTTTCTTAAAATCCATCTTTTTTCTTGAGGGGTTTTAATATCTTCCCAGAACTCACGGGATGGATTAAACGCGTATATGAAGATTTCATAATAATCTTTCAATCGCCCGATAAGCTGCAAATGAAAAGGGGAAATCTGGGACAAGCCGAAAAAATGCACAAAATTATTTCCATTAACGGCAATTTTCTTTTTTTCGCTTTTCCCAACAAGAAGCCTGTCTGCATATTCCATCATTGAAAGATAGAGGGCGCCGGAATTATGAAAAAGTTTGTCCCGCAATTTATTTACCAGCAAATACAGCTTTTGCTGGCACAGCTCCATACCTTTTGGCAGGGTTTTGTTTTCACGCCATTTTTGAATCATGTCGTAGCGATGAAATTCATATTCTTGAAACAGACGGACAAATTTTTCTGAAAGCTGCCAGAGCCTTCCAACATAATCCGGCCTTTTAGCGCCGTCAGGATTAAGGAGGTAATGATTTATCGGTTCAAATTCAATCCTATTTTCATCGAGGTTTTGCAGCGCATAAAGCAGCAGCATCTGCAAACAGTCATTATCAAGTAGCTTTGGCAGCTTTGGATTCAATTTTTCAGTGTCCAGGTTTGTCAGCAAATTCCACAAACCGGTCTCTAAAAACTGAAAATCCATATTCATGCAAACAGACCGCTCCCGCGCTAACATAAGCTGCAACCATTTTATAAGATTACCGTTCGGGACAATTACAAGAGGGGCTTTAAATATATCTTTTTTATGTTGATTTTCCAGATCAACTATTGACGCAAATTGCTCTGCCAGCTTCTCCAGGCTGTTACTGAAATATAGCTGAATCGACATTATATATACTCCGGGTTCAAGTTCCGCGCCTTTTTCGCATGGTTTTTACACATATAACAAGAGCTTTGCAAAACTCCTATATTGTCATTGCGAGCAAAGCGAAGCAATCTCATAGGACGTTGATAATCCACGAGATTGCTTCGTCGCTTCACTCCTCGCAATGACTAAAACAGCGCTTATGCAAAGGTCTCGTTGCATAGTCATGTATAGCCTAAAGTAATAAAACAGATGCTAATTTACAATCTCAAAATGCATATTATTGATGATATCCTTGAACTTCTTAAAAAAGAGGGAATGTTATGAAAGATATGATTGCTTACAAAGGATATTATGGTTCAGTTCATTATAGCGATGAAAATCGAATTTTTCATGGGAAGATAGAATTTATTCGCAGCCTCATTAGCTATGAAGGCAATGATGTTGGCAGCTTACGCGGGGTATTTGAAGATGCGGTAGATGATTATTTAGATCTTTGCATCAAAGAAGGAAAAATCCCTGAAAAACCGTTTAAAGGTAGTTTTAATGTTCGAACCGGGAGCGATTTTCATCAAGAAGCAGCTTTATTAGCTAAAGCCAAAGGAACTACTCTTAATACTGTAATAACTGAAGCTCTTGAGAAATATCTATCTGCTTGATATCCAGTGACAAATTTGTTCCTATGCTCCAAGTGCTCTTCATCATAGCCGAAGCCGCGAATCCTTCCTCGAACGTTTGGCTACTATACCGAAGAAACACAAACCCAGTGCTATGTTTACCCCGTGGAATGTGAAGCCTATTCCACTAAGGCATGGGCTCTAATCCCCAACCACTTTCATCTTTATGTAACATTCGGACTGGTCATAACATTCATAACGCACAAGAATCCGAGGAGATTCCACACAGCGAAGTTTTCTTATTGTTTTATCTCATTTTGAGCGGTATAAGGCAGGTCTACGCGGAAAGACATCCGGATGAGAAATGATTTCTATACTCTAACAAGATCGGAAAACATCTTCGAATGTCTAAATGCCAAAAACAAAAGGTGAGTCCTTCTACGGGTCCAGGGGCTGTCGTCTTTCAGTCTCGCGGCTTGACCAAGGTTTACCAGATGGGTGAAGTGCGGGTACACGCCTTGCGCGGCGTGGATCTGGACCTTTACTCCGGCGAACTGGTCGTTCTTCTGGGGCCGTCCGGTAGCGGAAAATCGACCCTCCTGAATATCCTGGGTGGGCTGGACACACCCACGGAAGGGCACGTTACCTACCACTGGTGGGACCTCACCGGAGCTACGGACCGGGAACTCACCGATTATCGGCGTTTTCACGTCGGCTTTGTGTTCCAATTCTACAACCTGATCCCAAGCCTTACCGCCCTGGAGAATGTGGCTGTCGTCACCGAGATTGTACCCGAACCGATGAGGCCGGAGGACGCGCTCAATATCGTTGGCATGGGTGACCGGCTCAATCATTTTCCAGCGCAGTTGTCAGGCGGTGAGCAGCAGCGTGTTGCGATCGCCCGGGCGATAGCCAAAAACCCTGCTGTCTTACTCTGTGATGAACCAACCGGGTCTCTTGATTCCACAACCGGAATTGTGGTGCTCGAAGCACTGGAAAGTGTTAACCGGAAGCTGGGTACCACAACGGTACTTATTACCCACAATGCGAGCATTGCTGACATGGCGGACCGTGTGATACACTTAAGCGACGGGCTCATCGCAAAGGTGCACATAAACGAACACAAAAAGTCGCCGCGGGAACTACATTGGTAACTTCATGAAATCACTTAACCGCAAACTTTGGCGAGATCTGTGGGGCATGAGGGGTCAGGCCCTGGCCATCGCCCTTGTAATCACAAGCGGTGTAGCCACATTCGTCATGTCCCTCAGCACCCTGGACTCGTTGCGTACGACCCGGTCAACCTTTTATAAGGACTACCGTTTCGCTGAGGTTTTCGCATCCGTAAAGCGAGCACCGGAGAGCCTGCGACCTCGCATCGGTGAGATACGGGGCGTGGACAGGGTCGCAACGCGCGTGGTTGCGGCGGTAAACCTTGATATCGAGGACTTCCCTGATCCGGTGACGGGACAGTTGGTCTCAATACCTGATGAGGGTGAAGCTTTGCTGAACCGGCTCTATTTGAGGCGGGGGCGCATAGCAGAACCAGGCAGGGACAACGAAGTGGTGGTGAACGAAGCCTTTGCTGAGGCTCACGATTTTGTGCCCGGTGATGAACTGGGAGCAATCATCAACGGGCGACGCAAGACCCTGACCATCGTGGGAATTGCACTTTCTCCCGAATACATCTACCAGATAAGTCCTGGAGCCATATTTCCTGACTTTGAACGCTATGGCATTTTGTGGATGAGACGGACACCGCTTGGTGCTGCCTATGACATGGAAGGTGCATTCAACAATGTGGTGCTGACCCTGTCCGCCGATGCTAATATGGATGACGTTATCAACCAGCTTGACAGGCTGTTGGATTTCTACGGAGGGCTCGGTGCTTACGGCCGTAAGGATCAGATTTCCCACCGCTATCTCTCGGAAGAATTCCGTCAGCTCGGCCAGATGGCTACCATATTTCCGGTCATCTTTCTCGGAGTGGCGGCGTTCCTGCTCAATATCGTCGTAAGCCGGCTCATCAGGACACAGCGCGATCAGGTCGCCATTTTAAAGGCATTCGGTTACAGCAACCTGGATATTGGCGTCCATTATCTGAAACTGGTGCTACTGGTCGTACTGATCGGTGTATCCAGCGGGGTTGCAGCAGGGGCCTGGCTCGGGAAGAGCCTGAGTGAGATGTACATGGAGTTCTACCGCTTCCCTTTTCTGCACTATACACTCCGGCCAGGTGTAGCGGTTGCTGCGGCATTGGTGAGTACTGCTGCTGCCGTAACCGCTACCCTGTACTCGGTGCGAAAGGCGGCGCTACTTCCCCCTGCACAGGCCATGCGCCCTGAACCGCCGGTGAGTTACCGGGAAACCCTTATCGAGCGCATTGGTCTGAAACGCCTGTTCTCCCAGCCTACCCGGATGATCGCCCGCCACATCGAGCGCAGACCGGTCAAAGCACTGCTTTCTGTAGTTGGCATCGCCTTTTCATGCGCAATTATGATGGTGGGCAGTTTCTTCAGTGACGCTGTCGACCATATGGTGTACGTGCAGTTCGGGCTTTCCCAGCGTGAAGATGTCTCCGTTACCTTTGTGGAACCAACATCCAAGAGTGCTCTTTACGAGCTTGAAAGTCTCCGCGGTGTTGAATACGGTGAGGCGTTCCGGTCAGTGCCTGTGAGGCTGAGGTTCCAGCATCGAAGCTACCGCAGTGCAATTTGTGGTGTGGAAACCGGCGGAGACCTGCACCGTCTGCTGAACGCAGAGCTCAGACCAATCGATCTCCCGCCGGCGGGAATCGTTCTAACCGACCATCTGGCAAAGATACTGGGTGTTCAGCCGGGTGACCTGCTGACTGTAGAGGTGCTCGAAGGGAGCCGGCCTGTGCGTGAGGTACAGGTGGCGGCTCTCGTCAGTGAATATATTGGGGTATCGGCTTACATGGAGCTTGCCGCCCTCAACCGTCTCATGCGAGAGGGAAACGCTATATCCGGCGTCCACCTGGCTACAGATGCGCGCTATAAGTCTGAAATATACGCTGCCCTTAAGGAGATGCCCCGGGTAGCGGGTATAGTGGCCAGGAAGGACGCCATGAAAAATTTTCGCGAGACAATGGCCAAGCAGGTGCTGATCTTCACTTTCATCAACACCCTTCTTGCCGCTAGCATTGCCTTCGGCGTGGTTTACAACAGCGCAAGGATCGCCCTTTCTGAACGGAACCGGGAGCTGGCCAGCCTGAGGGTACTCGGCTTTACATGTGGTGAGATTTCGTATATCCTGCTCGGAGAACTCGCTGTGTTAACGCTCGCAGCCATACCGCTTGGATTCCTCATTGGCCGCGGGTTATGCGCTTATATGATCTTGGAGCTGCAGACCGATCTTTTTCGGATACCTCTAATACTGGAACCGGGCACCTATGCATTTGCGGCTGTCGTGGTACTGGTGTCGGCCTCCGTCTCCGGCTTTATAGTACGACGCAGACTCTATCATCTGGACCTCGTGGCGGTACTTAAGACAAGGGAGTAACAAACCATGCGATGGCGTAAACGAATCGGACTATCCGTTTTCCTGGTGGCTCTTATACTGGCCATTGCCTACGGACTGATGCCAAGGCCAATACCCGTGGATATTGCGAAGGTAACCCGCGGACCGTTGAGAGTCACGATAGAGGAAGAAGGTAAGACCCGGGTCATGGACCGCTTCGTAATCTCGGCGACAGTAGCGGGGTTCGCGCGTCGTATCCGGCTTGATGTCGGCGATTTTGTGACGCAGGGACAGACGCTGGTAGACCTGGAGCCGCAGCGCTCGAAAGTTCTTGACCCCAGAAGCAGGGCGGAAGCGGAGGCACGCATTGCAGCCGCCAGGGCGGCGCTGGGTGAAGCGCAGGAGAAGGTGCATGCTGCCAAAGCGGATGCAGATTATGCTGCGGCTGAACTCGGACGTATCAAACAGCTCTACAAAGCCGGTTATGTTTCACAGGACAGGATGGATCAGACCGATACTGAAGCCAGACGAACACATGCAAACCTCCGTTCGGCTAAGTTTGCTTCCGAGGTCGCCCGCTTTGAGCTGCAGGCCGCCCGTACCGCGCTTCAATACTCGGCGGCGGAAGAGACTCTGAATCATGCCCGGATGATCGCCATCCGTTCACCGGTAAACGGCCGTGTTCTCAATATCCACCACCAAAGCGAAAGAGCGGTGAACGAGGGGCAGGCCTTGATTGAGATCGGTGACCCGCGCGCCCTGGAGGTCGAAGTCGATGTCCTATCAGCCGATGCGGTGCGCATCGGGTCCGGAACGCGGGTGGTCTTTGAGCGCTGGGGTGGCGATGTCCCTCTTCAAGGTAAAGTGAGGATTGTGGAGCCGGCCGGGTTCACCAAGATTTCCGCCCTGGGCGTTGAGGAACAGCGGGTGCTTGTCATCGTGGATATAACCTCACCGCCGGATATCTGGGAACAACTCGGCAACGGCTACCGTGTGGAAGCAAGCTTCATTCTCTGGGAGGGCAAAGATATACTGCAGATCCCTACGAGCGCTCTCTTCCGTTATGGAGATGATTGGGCAGTGTTCGTATTTGAAAACAGGAGGGCCGAACGACGTCCGGTCCAGGTTGGCTACCGGAGCAGCTTGACCGTAGAGATCGTTTCAGGGCTTACCCATGGGGAGGCTGTCATTACTTACCCTGATGACTCAATCGAAGACGGTATCTGCGTTCGTCTGCGTTAAGGTCTCGGGCAAAAATAAGTTGAACATTTTCGCATCTCATCTTCAGCCCATCTTTGACCGATCCTCATTCAGAAAATTAAGTGAAATAGCCGGCTATTCCTGTGGCCTCCGGCCCGTAGTGTGGGCTTCGGGGACATCCTTTACATTTACAGATTTGAAATTATGATTCTTTTGCGCGTTAAGGCAAAAAGTCTGTTGTGCTATTGGGCGGTAAGAGACCTTGGTATTGGTACTGTAAATATGGAAATGTAAAGGATGTCCCCAAACTCAAACTTACAAACTTACCCCAATTGTGAGCAAAGCGAACTAAGTTCTAAATAGTTGCAATAAATATGTTCCGTTATACGAGTTTTCCTGGCGAGTTTAAGTAGTTACACTTTTTCTATTGTTATTTTATTTTTGAAATAATCCTGATACTCAATAACCTTTTTGATATATATCTGTGTTGCCCTGAATGGAGGGATGCCGTTATATTTTAAGACTTTACGGCTGCCGGCATTGTAGGCTGCCAAGGCTAATTTTACATCTTGATTAAAACGATTTAAAAGTTGCTTGAAATACCTGACACCGCCATCAATATTATGTTCTGGATTGAAGCTATCTCTAACTCCAAGGGCTCTTGCTGTTCTAGGCATCAACTGCATAAGCCCCCTTGCACCTCTTCTGGAAATTGCCCTTGGGTCGTAACCTGACTCTGCTAAGATGATAGCCTTTATTAGTGCGGGATCAACCTGATAGCGAGTAGCGGCTTGACTTATAATATAATGAAACTTACGTTCCCCGTTCCTAACACGACATGGTATAAATTGGTCATACTTGCCATTATCTATAGGCTCGGTAAAATTCTCCTGTAGTGTCTTTGGAACCTCTTTCTCTGAAACCGCCTTATTAGGAATTACCGCCTGGTTGTTCTTTGTAATCACATAATATGATATATTATATGTGCTTAATATCATAACCAATATAAAGAATAAACTTGTAAAATTCAAATTTATCTTATAATCAAATATTGACTTTCCTTTTTGAAAAACTCTATTTAAGTTCATAAAATGTATCATATGTATTTTCCTGTTATAATATAATTTTTATGTATTTTTTTTAATGATTATAAGAAGTTATTTATTATTTGCCTAATCATTTGATCGTTTATTTTGAAAACAATTAACAGCAATTATCATACCAAAATTAATTAATGATATAATTGCTTAAAATTTCAATTAGTTAATAAAATTGCCGAAAAAACGGTCTTCGGCAGAATGTCCAATAAATTTCACAAAATTGTGAAAAGTTTTTCACAATTGTGAATTCAGGTTGCAAGTGCACCACATAAAATTATAGTTGGACATGATGTGTATTCTGGTAGTGTGAGGAAGGGTATAGAAATTTTGATGAGAACCAAAGTCCACATTCCCTTTAACTGCTCAATAAAAGGGAACTCCACATAGGTTTTTTCATCAGGTGATTGTGTCATACGCCTTATTACCCTCTTTATTACCCTTTTTTAAGGGTATTACCCCTTTTCTGCCAAAGCGTCACGCTAAACCCGAATATCCTCTTCATCCCGGTCCTTCAAAAGCGGGTTTCCCAGAATAAGGGTATCGATCCGGGACTGGTCAACATTTATACCTTCAATGCGGTTCGAAGAAACAGCGCTCTCAATCAAGGCATGCTCTCGAAGGATCTTGAGTTTTTGAGGCGATTGATGAGTGAACAATTCCTGTTTGCCCTGTGCTTTACTCAAATCGGCCAGATACCAACTGGCAATGGTAGGAATTGTGGATGGTTCTGCAAAGAGAAAATTCTATCCTCTCATCAGGCCAGCCACACGCAATGAACGTCGTACGGCACGATAGACCTCATCAAAGCGGGGAAGATCGGCCATCTGATTGGCGAGCCGGACCTGCCATAGCTTTCTCAGGCGGGCTTCCTTTTTTACGAATTCATCACCCATTTCCGCCAAAGCCTTGTCGCGAAACTCCAGCTTGCTTGCAACTTTTGGAATAAGTGCGGTCAGATCCATGTTTTCTACCGCCGTGAGATACCAGACGTCGTAGAGATCCCGCGGCTCGTTACGGGCAAGGTCTGTCAGTGCGACAATCTTTTCCACCAGTATCTCTTCCAATGCATATACCTGAATATTTGCGTTTCCCGGGAGATCGGCGTACTCGTCATACCCCTTAAGCACAGGCAGATCCTGTATTGGCATGACAATCCGCTCATTAATGGTAATGTCCACCTTGAATTCCTTTTTGGATACACCCGGCAACGGTCCCTCGTAGGTCAGGTAAAACGTATGGCTGTTTTGATGTTTTCTGCGGTCTTCCCGGGAGTAGCGGATAACCACGCCTGAAGATTGTCGGACTTCGGCATAGACTTTCTCAAACCCGGCAAGGATAGTTTCCAGCGGCATCTCCTCTGCAAGTGTGAAATCAAGATCCTCGGAAAAACGGTATTTACTGAAATAGCATCGTTTCAGCGCTGTGCCGCCCTTGAATATAAGACTTTTGCAGATCGGTGAGATGGAAAGGCCTACAAGAAACCAGGCAAGACAGTAATCACGTTCGAGGACCGCTTCGGGTATACGGCGGCCGCCTTCGCGGGCAAGACGGTTGGAGAGAAGCGAAATGTTTCGTTGGGAAATCATGAGTCAGGTTCTCACTACTGCTTTAATCTCTTCCGGGCTCACATTAAGCCGCAGCCGCCAACGAGCCATGAACTTGCCCTCCTTCGGCAGCATTGGATCGAGGATGGCATAAGACGGGGTGAGCTTCTGCCGCAACGTTTCTATCTCTCTAAAGGCATCCAAATCAAACAGCTCCAGCATATATCCGAGGCGGCGATAGACAGCCCCGATATCCAGCCGCAATGCGTATTCCACAAGTTTTTTTACATCAATATCCTCCCGCCGCATCCAGAACCCCTTGGCAACCTCACTGAAGCCGCCACAGTATTCGGACTGCCTGAGCCCGTCGACAACCGTCCGTTCAAGATCACTAATCCGGACTTTCTGCGTCTTGGTAATCCAATGATCCGTTGTTCCGAAGAAATGCTTCTGCTTGTAGCACACAAAGCGAAATTCTGTTCCCATCACGAAATGCGGACGAATAGCCCGAATGGTTGTCGTATAAACCACGAGCTGCGGCTGGGTTACCATCTGGTGGATATCCATCGCAGAGACATGGGAAATATAGTACGCAGATCCACCGACGATCTCCCTGGCCACAACATAAGGATTGCCAAAGTAGTAACGCTCGTGACCAAGTTCAGAAGGCACAAGGATAAACAGGCCCGACTTCAACCTGGTCGCCAGTCCCCGGTTGACGAGCCTCCTTACGAGCCCGCGTGCAGAATCAGAACAAAGGCCGCTTATCTTCTCCACGTCCGCATGAGAAAAAATATTCTTTTGCCGTTCGTACAGTTCCGCAACCACGAATGCCGCCCGCGGCCCAACTGTTTTTGGATATTGATTAGCATTCATCTGCAAAACGCTCCATTCTGCATCACATTTTGCACTTAAAGAATAATTTGTCAAGAAAAAATATATGATTCATGAGCGATTCGTGTCATATTTCGACACGTTTTGCACATAAACAATAGTTTTAAAAATGTTCAAGCATCCCTCAAATTCGATCACTCACTCCATCATATAACGTCACACTATGCGTCTTCCCTATTCTAATACAGGGATGGCCTCGGCCACTTTCTCCGGAACATCTTCTTTGGACAAAAAACCCAGCTTGACCGCTCTGCAGACAAGTAAATCGTCATCCTATGCCCTGCTCAATTCGCTCTCATGCGCAAGACCGGCCAGCTCCCGCAGCTTTTTACGAATTGTTTTTGCATGCTGAAGTGTCATCTTTTATAATCATTTCAATATATTTTAGAAATTTATAATTCAAGCTTTGACACACATATCATATTTTGCTGTGAATATTTTGTTGAAATTTTGGCTAAGTGTCGATAGAAAGAAACGGGAGTATTACCAGTTTGTTAAAATTGGAATGATATCCCACAGCATCATCATTTATCGGGCGGGGTAAACCCGCCCCTACGTGTTACGTGCATCAAATTTCGTAGGGGCGGGTTTATCCCGCCCGAATAGAGTTTATGTT
>JAUWQO010000118.1 GCA_030610995.1 Desulfobacterales bacterium | reverse complement strand
TGGAAAGTAGAAATTGGGGAGAGATTAAAATAGAAATTGAAAATTGGGAAGAACAGTGCAAAAGCATGAAGGCCAAATTTCCAATTTCCAATTTCAACGTTCCGTGAACGGTTACGGATTTTGATGAGGATTTACAGGATGAGTTTTCATGTTTTAATCCTTAATATCCTGTTAATCCTGTCAAAAAAGTCTTTCAGGCACAAATAAAATATAACATAGGTAGATTGTGGCCAAACTTAAAAGCGCCTCTCAAATATTAAAAAAACGCGCCAGACAGGAACAGGGAGGATATTTCTTAAAAATTGTCAGATTCCTTTTCTGGTCAATACTTTTTCTTATAATATCCGGTGGGTTTTCGGTTGCCGGCATTTATTTTTACCTGTGTAAAGATCTCCCTCAAATATATTCTCTAACAGATTACCGCCCTCCGATAATCACAACGGTCTTTTCCGATAACAACAGAAAGATTGCCGAATTTTATAAAGAACGCAGAATTGTGGCGACTTTGTCCGATATCCCGCAAATGATGATTAACGCCTTTATCGCCGCAGAGGATGCAAGATTCTTAAAACACAAAGGAATAGATTTTTTTAGCATTGTCAGAGCTTTTTTAAAAAATATCGAAGCAGGAACCATTGTCCAGGGCGGCAGCACTATTACACAACAGGTTACAAAGTCCTTTTTTTTGACACCTGAAAAAAGTTATAACCGCAAAATAAAAGAGGCTATCCTGGCATATAGAATCGACAAAACATTTACCAAAGAAGAAATTCTTTTTTTGTACTTAAATCAAATATACTTGGGGCATGGGGCATACGGAGTGGAGGCGGCTTCCGAAAATTATTTCGGAAAACCGATCAGAGAGCTTAACCTTGCCGAATGCTCTATTTTGGCTGGATTACCCCAGGCTCCCAGCCGATATTCCCCTTTCAGATATCCTGAAAGAGCAAAACAGCGCCAGATATATGTTTTAAATCGAATGGTTGCCGAGGGCTATATAACCAATATTCAAGCCACGGAAGCCATAAATACAAAGCTTGTTATAAAGCCGAAGCGCAACTGGTTTATTCAAGAAGCTCCTTTTTATACAGAACATATAAGACGTTATATTGAAAAAAAATATGGCCCTGACACCTTATACAAGGAGGGGCTAAAAATTTATACTGCCGTCAATATTGAGATGCAAAAAACAGCCCAGGCTGAAATAGAAAAAGGCTTAAAAGCCCTTGATAAACGTCAGGGTTACCGGGGACCTTTAAAGCATATCGCTATGGAAGAAATTGAAGCCTTTTCACAAGAGCTTCAAGATGAGCTGGATAAAGACCCTGTCGCAGAAGGAAAAATCGTCACCGGCGTTGTAATATCGATTGACAACATTAATAATACCGTAACTGTTCGCATGGGAAATGCCCGGGGTATAATAAAAATTACCGATATGCGCTGGGCAAGAAAACCGGACACCGAGGTCCCCTACTATGAATGCAGGATCGAACATCCAGGAGATGCTCTGAAAATAGGGGATATTATTCTGGTCAAAGCTAAAAGTAAAGCAGCGGATTCGGATATATGGGAGCTTGCCCTTGAACAGAAACCAAATATTCAGGCTGCCTTGCTGTGTATTGAAAACAAAACAGGTCTTGTAAAGGCAATGATAGGGGGCCTGGATTTCCGGGAAAGCCAGTTTAACAGAGCTACGCAATCAAAGCGACAGCCCGGTTCGGCTTTTAAGCCGATAATATATGCGGCGGCGCTTGACAAGGGATATACGCCTGCAAGCATGATAATTGATTCCCCCATTGTTTTCCAAGATACGGAGCGTGACTTCACCTGGAAACCCAAGAACTACAAAGAAAAATTTTACGGCCCCACCCTTTTCCGCGATGCTCTTGCAAAATCGCGCAATGTTGTAACTATTAAGATTTTAATGGATATAGGTATAGACTATACCATAGATTACGCTGGGAAGCTCGGTATCACCTCAAAATTAAGCAGAGACCTTTCGATAGCTCTTGGGTCTTCCGGTGTGTCTCTGCTTGAAATAGTCGGGGCTTACTCTGTTTTTGCCAACCTCGGGTATCTTGTGGAGCCTGTCTTTATTACGAAAATTGTTGACCGGGATGGAAATATTATGGAAGAAACAAAGCCTGAAAAGAAAAAGGCGATAGATGCGAGCACAGCCTATATCATGACAAGCCTTCTCGAAAGTGTGGTCAAACACGGAACCGGCCACAGGGTTCGGGCATTAAACAGGCCGGTTGCAGGCAAAACCGGCACAACTAATAATCTGCGTGACGCCTGGTTTGTTGGGTATACGCCACGTTATATTACAGGAACCTGGGTGGGTTTTGATGATGAAAATTGCCTTGGGAAGGCTGAAACAGGCTCCAGGGCGGCAAGCCCTATATGGCTTGGATTCATGAAGAAAATACTTAAAAATAAACCTGTCAGGCTTTTTCAGGCGCCGGAAGGTGTTATATTTTCAAAAATCGATGCTGAAACAGGCCTGTTGCCTGCTGTTGAGTCTAAAAAGACAATTTTTGAATGCTTCAAGGAAGGAACTGTTCCAACAGAATATACAAAAAAATCGGATTCTATAACAGAACCGGAACAGTTTTATAAATCAGACATGTAAAAGGATTGTTGATTGTCGATTTATGATTGTCGATTGAAAAGATAGAGTACTTCGGTTCCTCAGCATAAACTCAGCGATTCCATCAATCATCAATCAACAATCATAAATCATCAATCCAAAGAGGTCATGGATTAGGTTGAAAGTGGTGTGCCTGTCTGAGGATAACAACTGAAACAGCTTCTACTCAATTTCCAGCATGTCCTCTTCAAGTGTCATGTCGGGGATAATCTCAACCGATCTGACATGAAATTTTTGTTTTAGTATTTTGATATTCCTGTTTTTTAAGCCCCTCATTTTGGAAATATTTTTCGGATTGACCCTTATAGAAATCCTATCATTCTTTTTCGATTCCAGTATAGATACGGCCTTATCAAGAAATATTTCAGAATATACAAGAGCGCCAAAGGCAGGATGGTATGGCCCTGCCAGAATTGTTGATTCCCTGTCAAGGCCCTCTGAAGCCTGAAGCCCCATACGTATTACATTAATCCCGTTTTTTTTAAACAACAAATAAAGATTCTTTACAAGGGTTACGCATTGTTCAAGGGGCAACGGAACATATTCACCTTTTTTATACCAATCAGCAAGAACACTACCGTCAAGAACCACGGTGGGATAAATCCTGACAAAATCCGGATAAAGCTCTGCGATTCGGCAACCTGAAGAAAGGGCTCCCGCATCGTCATCGCCGGGCAGGCCGACCATCATTTGCAGTCCGATCTCATAATTTCGTTTTTTTAACAAAGAAACGGCCTGTTCCGTATCAAAAGATGTGTGGCCCCGTCTTGACATTGCCAACACATTGTCATCCATGGACTGAACGCCTAATTCAATCGTCGCAACCGGAAATTCTTTCAAAATATCAAGGCGCTCATCATCTATGGAATCAGGCCTGGTGGAAAACCTGATGCTTTCAACCCTACCTTTTGTTACAAATTTTGCGGCCTCATAAAGTAAGGACTTTATATTATCCTGTTTTAACCCTAAAAAATTCCCGCCATAGAATGCGATCTGAACCCTCCTCCTTTTTTCTCCCTTATAGTCGAGAAACCTGTTTATACATAAACTTATTTCTCCGGGTGATGGAATTTTTCGTTTTTCGCCGGTTATGGCTGTCTGGTTGCAGAAAACACATTTATGAGGACACCCCATATGAGGCAAAAAAACAGGAATAATAAACGGCTTATGTAATGCTGTCATCTTTTGTTAAAATTTCAAGCGCTTTTCTTGCAGCATCCTGCTCAGCAACCTTTTTACTTTTGCCAATACCCTCCACAACTACTTCATAAACCTTAAGTTGCACTCTGAATGTCTTGTCATGATCCGGGCCGCTTGCACTTATAAGCCTGTAAACAGGCGGTGCATTATGAGTTTCCTGAACAAGTTCCTGGATCCGGCTTTTGTAATCATGATCTGCTGCAGGGGCTGAAACAAGATGAAAAAGGGACGAAAAATGGGCGCTTATAATTTTAAATGCCGCATCAAACCCGCCATCCAGATATACAGCGGCAATAACGGCCTCAAACGTATCAGCCAGAATTGATTTCTTTTCCTTGCCGTTTGTCTGAACCTCTCCCTTCCCTAATTTAACATATCGACCCAGCTCTATTTTATGTGCAATGGTTGCAAGCTGAGATTCATTAACAAGGATAGAGCGCATTCTGGACAGATCACCCTCATTCATATCCGGATATCGCTGCATAAGGATGTGCCCGATAACAAGGTCTAATACGGCATCTCCCAAAAATTCAAGCCGTTCGTTATCCTTCATGTCTGTGCCAATCTGTTCATTGACAAACGAACTGTGGCGGAGAGCTTCCTCAAGGATATTGATATTATTAAATTTATATAGAAAGTTTTGTTCAAATTCAGAAAGATCTATTTGGTCCATTTCATTTTCTCTAACTCCAATCAACCACTCGACCACTCGACTACTCGACCACTCGACTACTCGACTACTCGACTACTCGACTACTCGACTACTTGTGCGCGAAGCGAACTAAGTTCTCATACAGTTCATAAGGTACAAAAAGATCGCCTCTGCCTGATCCCATTTTTATATCAGGTTTAACAGAACCGTGAAAATCTGACCCGCCGGTCATCAATAGGCCATAACGGTTTGCAATCTCAGCATAAAAGGTGGTTAGATCGGGCGAGTGTTCAGAATAATAGACCTCTATCCCCTTAAGGCCTATTTCCTTCAGGTTTACAATCAAATCTTCAAACCGGTCTTTATTTTCAATGTCTAAAAAAAGGGGATGAGCCAGTACGGGAATACCTCCGGCGGCAAGTATAACCTCAATTGCCCTGGCGCAGTCAAGACGATATTTATCAACATATGCCGGACGGCCTGTCCCAAGGTATTTGTCAAATGCTTCATCAATCGATTTCACGAAACCTCTTTTCACCATAAGCTGGGCAATGTGAGGTCTTCCAAGCTGGCCTTCTCCAAATTCGTCCGCAACATCTTTTAAGGAAAAATTTATACCCAGGTTATTAAGACGCTTAACGATTCTTGGGTTCCGATTTCTCCTGGCGTCCTGAAGCATATCAAGCGTCCGGTTCAAAACCGGATCATCAAGCCTGATAGAATAGCCCAACATATGGAAGCTTCCGGTATAGGGAAGATACGGATTAGAGGATACGCTAATTTCAACACCGGTTAAAAGTTTCAGTGAAGGGGGTATATCCAGGGTAAACGCCTCTTTTGAGCCGTCAATAGTGTCGTGATCCGTTATTGCAATAGCGCCTATGTTAAGACTGTGGGCAAGGGAAATGATTTCTGGCGGAGAAAGTGTTCCGTCCGAAGCGGTAGAATGGATGTGAAGGTCTATCCTCACATGCTCTTTATAATCCAAGGGCTTTTTCTACAGCCTCCTCTTTGGTTTTGCATTCAATGCATTGGGTGGTAACGGGTCTGGCTTTAAGACGTTTAATAGAAATATCTTCTCCGCACTTTTCACAAATTCCAAAGGTACCGTTATCAATGCGCTCAAGGGCTTTTTTAATCTTCTTTATCAGCTTGTTTTCCCTGTCTCTTATACGAAGCATAAAATTGCGGTCCGCCTCGAGAGAGGCGCGATCCGTTGGATCCGGGAAATTCTCTTTCGGAGCGGTCATGCCGGAAACAGTATCATCCGCATGCCCCAAAAGCTCTTCCAGCCGGTTGGCTAAAAATTCTTTAAAATATTGTACATCCTTCTTTTTCATACTCAAGCCTTTGATATTGGTCGAGTGGTCGAGTGGGGAATTGGTTGAGTGGTTGACTACTCGACTATTTACAGGCCTTTCAAGCCTAGCTGAACTGTTACAATTATATTTATTTTAAAAAAATAATAATTAAGCACAATTTAATCTATTAGTAAAGATAAAATTTAATGGTTGCGTAAAAAGCTACATTATACCGCTTTACGGCGCTACGGACCAAAATAACTTTGAGCAATCAGCTTCAGTTGTGATTAAATTTAAATCAGAACACGAAGTGACACGCAGTGAAGCATAAGCGCTAACCATTAGCGCTAATCTGTTTGAATGTATTAAAAATCGTTAACAAAGAACCTATCGCCATATTGTTATAAATAAAAGATCGCTGGATTGGCACAATTGTTATTTTTATTATGGCTGGTTCTTTGTTTACGATTTGTTATACATGAGTTTTTTCTGGTTTAAATTTAATTATAACTGAAGCGATAACCGGCAAAAACCGTAGTTGAGTTATTGGAATCCAGTCTTTCCAATAAGTTCTGGATGCCGGATCAAGTCCGGCATGACGATTTCGAGACTTTTACAAGATTGTTATGTTTAAATTATTTGAAAGGCTCAAGCAATCTCTTTAAGAAAGGCTTCAAGAGTCTTCATGTTGTTTACATTATAAATTTTGCAAGGATAATCTTCCGGTAAAATCTTTTTTAATAAACCTGCAACCACCTTTCCCTGACCGATCTCTGCAAAAATTTCCACACCTTCATCCATTAGCCTGCGCATTGAATCATACCACCTGACAGGGCTGCAAAACTGTTTTGCCATAACAGCCCTAATCTCATCAGAATTTATTGCAAAGTCTGCTGTAACATTATGTATTATGGGTATCTCGGTCGTATTAAAGAAAATAGTTTCAAGAAATTCCTTGAATTCATCTTCAGCTCCTTTTATCAATTCGCTATGCCATGCCCCGCTTACCTTTAAAGGGATTGTCCTTGCTCCCAGTGAAGAGGCAAGCAACGAAACTTTCTCAACCTGAGCAGGAGCGCCGGTTGTAACGATTTGATATGCGGTATTGTGATTTGCCACAGCCACAACCCCCTCTGCCTGGACCTCTTTAACAAGTTTATCAACATCATCTATTGAAAGTCCTATTATTGCATGCATAGCGCCTTTATGCCTAATAGATTCCCTGTGCATCAACTCTCCCCGCTTTAAAACAAGGCTAAATACATCCTCTTTTGAAACAGCCCCTGATGCATATAACGCGCTGAATTCGCCAAGACTGTGACCCGCCGTAATATCCGATTTTACGCCCTCCTTTTCCACTGCGACAAGACAGGCAAGGTTCACGGCGGTTACAGCGGGTTGAAGGTTAACGGTCATGGTAAGATCTTCCATGGGGCCTTTAAAGCAGAGTCTTGATAGGTTTATCTTCGTGATCTCCTCTGCCATGTCAAAAAGTTCCCGCACAAAATCGTATTCCTGATAAAGCTCAAGGCCCATGCCAATTGACTGGGACCCCTGGCCAGGAAAAAGAAATGCCATTTTCTTCAAATTAATCCTCCGTACTTGGTCGAGTGGTCGAGTAGGAAATTAGTCGAGTGGTCGAGTGAAGTTGTGACAAAATTTAAAGGTCTCACGCTAAATATAAAGTTTCCCCTCAATCATCAATCGACAATCGACAATCATCAATCCCCTGTCACTCGTCGAGTTTAAAAAGTTTACGGGTAATATCAAGGGATACGGATTTGTTCCCATGACAACCATTGCTTTTTAAAAAAAGGGTCGGATTATGCAAAATTTTGTTTATCATCGCATCTGTCATCCTGTGGATAGCCTGACGATCAGCATCTGTCAGGTGATTTAAATTTTGCAGCGTTTTCTTTATTTCCGTTTTTGCAATAGCATCCATTTTATCCCTCAACGCAACAATTGTAGGCACAGCATCCAGGCTTTCATACCATTGCCGGAACCGGATTACAGCCTCATCAACGATTCTTTCCCCCTTGCCGGCCTCTTTATTACGATCCCCGATGTTTTCATCAATAACTCCTTTTAAATCATCAATGTCATAAACATAGGAATTGGTAAGATCGTTGATTTCAGGGTCAATATCACGCGGGACCGCAATATCGATAAAGAAAATGGGACGGTTTCGCCTGCTACGCATGAGCCTCTTGACCTGGTTGCGCTTGATAATGAAATCAGGCGAGCCTGTTGAACTTATTATAATATCCACAGTTTTTAGGTAATCCGTAATCTCCTCAAACCGTATTGCCTTGCCATTGAAATTTTTTGCCAGCTCAACGCCCCGTTCAAAGGTTCTGTTTGCGACAATAATATCCCCTGCCCTGTTTCTAATTAAATGCTCAACTGCGAGCTCCGCCATTTCACCCGCTCCGATAAGGAGCACTTTTTTGCCTTCAAGGCTGCCGAATATTTTCCGTCCAAGCTCGATTGCCGCATAACTTATTGATACCGCATGATCACCTATTCCTGTTTCAGTTCGAACACGTTTTGCCACAAAAAAGCTTCTGTGCAACAACCTGTTAAGAATGACGCCTGATGTTTTTTTCGAGGTGGCTGTCAGATATGCCTCCTTTATCTGACCTAAAATCTGAGGCTCTCCAATCATCATCGAATCCAGGCTTGATGCAACCCTGAAAATGTGGCGCACCGCCTCATCGCCATCATGGATGTAAAGAGCATCTTCAAAACCGGTAACCGGAATGTTCTTAAATTCTGAAATAAACATCTTGGCGGCTTTTAAAGCATCTGAACGGTTGTCTGTCGCCAATAGAATTTCAACACGATTACACGTGGAAAAAAGTACAACCTCAATAATTGCCGGATCTTTTTGAAAAGCTTCCAGGGCAGCAGCACTCTCACCTTTAGAAAAAGCAAGGCGCTCCCTGAGTTCAACAGGGGCTGTTTTATGATTTAATCCAAGTAATATAATATCAAGCATAGTAACCGTTCACGGAACGTTGAAATTGGAAATTGGAAATTCGAAACTTGGCCTTCATGCTTTTGTACTGTTGATGAACGCATTCAATTTTGGGCCGAGTTTTTCAACTATTGCCTTGTATTCTGTTGCCCTTGACTCAG
>JAUWQO010000194.1 GCA_030610995.1 Desulfobacterales bacterium | reverse complement strand
GGCAGGTCTTTCGGGCATTCTTGTTGTTTTTGCCGTTGAAAATATCTTCTGTTCCTTTGTTCCTGAACGATTGAATCATAAACTCATGATAGCACGGACTTCATGCTACTGTAAAGCAAATTTTTATCTTTCTCGCCCAACCACAAGCTCACCTGCTGCTATGGAGCGCAGCGGAATAGCAGTCAGGTGCAGCGCCTAGTTCGGCATCTATCCTATTGAGCCTGCTTAAACCAGGTGACGGTGATCTCAATAGGAAGACGATAACGAAACCGCACAACTGCAGACCTCGACCATGAGGCCTGCCAAACTCCCGCTTTCCGGCCAATGCCTAAGAATCGGCGCTTTGGCGCAGTCACACATCGAAGACTGTCGAGTTGCGCGTCCGCAGATTTCTGGGCGCGCCACTTTCCTCTGGCTTCCTCCTCTGATTGTGCTTCAATGCTATTGCTGCCCTTCTCGGGTTGCTGAATGACCTCGGGTCCACGAATGTCAAGTGCTTCCTGAGGAATATTAGACTTCGCATTTGCCGTAGCCTCATCAGGATTCTTGCCTCTACCTTCTGACATTTTTTCCTGTTCAGATCGAGAACTCGTAACTTTATGGATGCCTTCACGGGGAATACCACCATTGACGATCATATTGACAGCCTGTTCTTCAGTTATATCAGTGAACTTTCTCGATTCGAGCTGAGGATCAAGAACTGGGGTATCCTCCATCGGATTTTCACTATTATATTGCGCAATAGCACTCTGCGGATTACGTTCTGGCAATCCACGGTGGTATGAAACAAGGTCATCAAATTCTCTGCGCAAAATGTCCCTCGCGGTTTGTGGAAAATCCGTACGAAGACCAAAGAATCCGGTACAAGGGCCTTTCGCCCCGGAAGCCACAAAGCAAATCTCTAGTTGGTTCCGCGAAATGAGTCGTTCAATAAGTTCCACGTCTTCTTTGGAATCAAGATCGAACGCCCTTTCCGAGACGTAGCGGTCACCAATTTGTGAACGGACGGAAGGCGAATCCACTTGCACAAAAAGCTGGAACACACCCCCCGATCTCATACGATAGAACGCAAACGCTACAGAGACTGGTTCATGTTTCAAAGCCTCCACAACGTTTGTCGCCTTGGCAAATACAAACGGTCCTTCTGATTCAGGTGTATCTCCATCAAGGAATAATGCAGTCGCGGCCCATGTTGCCTTCAGGAACGCTAGGCCTACTGCCCCTCCGGAAACAAGATTACCCACACGTGCTGGAACTTCCGCTTCTCTTGGAAGGATTGCGACAATCTGGTGGACATGCTTCTTATCGTTTTTGGCAAAGTACCATTTTATCTGGTTTGATGCAGCTTCGGCATCATTTTGTTTAGTCGGCTTTATATTATTGACTTGGAGCGATGAATCATCCATGCATAGTGCTACAGCAATTTTCCCGCCAAAACCGGTTGTACCTGTTCTAACTGCAATAGCCAGGTTTTTATATTCAGGTTTTGTTTCGTAAATTACTCCTGCACATTTACTTCTGTCCCAAGTACCTGGCATGCTAAAAATTGAGGGCTCTGCACGAGATGTTTGCATCCACGACTCTATATTAGTCCAGACGTCATCAGCAATTGCCTTGCATGAATTTAAAGCGAACCCTAGCATTTCATCCCTAGATTTTCCTTTGAGCCATTCCAGTGTTTTCGCATCAACAATTAAAATAGTATCCTTAAGATTATCCTTAAGCATGACGCCCTCCTTTTCATTAAGGTTGCCGAACGTAGCCATCACCGGCGGGAATGGAGCGCAGCGGAATTCCCGTCCGAGTGCATGGCATTGGTTGAACAATGGATTGAGTTCGACCCCCGAGCATTTTCTACACCACCATATTTATTTCTTAAGGGTCGACTCAATCCTTATTGGTTATATGTTTATTCTTTTATTTTCTTCCTTTTAAAATGGAATTATTATTGCCCAATCATATCCTAAAAGCTTTGCAATTAACGTTGGAATTACCACAAAAACAATACCAAACATTATCATTAATAATGTCCACCATAATAAATAACCTAATAAAAATAACAACAAATCAATGGTTTTAAAAAGAGAATGTAAAAACAACACTCCTGATAGCAAGTAATGCTTTACACCTTTTTTTTCGAGCTGATTTATTTTACTCCTGATTACATCATCGCTTTTTAATAATTTATTCCATGGATTAGTTATTAGACTGGATATCTCATGAATGGGCCCCCAAAAATAATCATAAACAACTCCAAGCTTTATAGAACTATAATTATGCATTAATCTTGGATTTTTTAAAGCAAATGACAGCAATTGTCGTTCTGAATTTCTATGTTTTTTAAGACCTATTAAATAGATCACTATCAGAAATCCTGCTGAAACCGAGACAAGTAAAGCTATATTTAAATAACCTATCTCTAGTATTTTATTAATAATGTTCGTTAGCATTATATTAATCCATGATTATTTTTTTTGAAATCATTGATATTAACCTATTAAAATAAAATCATAAACCAAAATGCTACCTCGGGTTCTTGTCCCTCTGCACTACATGATTATGTCCTCATGTCGTTATTAAAATTAATTTATGCTCTCTACCAATTAAATTGTGATTGTAATGTCAATTCATATAACCCCCGTTCACCCGCGTCGCATCGAGGCGGGTGAGCGGGGCGGGCCTACCGGACTTTTTTGTCTGACTTTTTAGAGATTGCAGGATGTCGTATCCTCAATTTTGATTAACATCATGCAGCTTTAACTGGCCCGTCTTGTCTTTCCGTCTTGTCTTTTTGTCCGCCCTTGCTTCTTGTCCGTCCGCTCAGTGGTTTATCCACTGCAGCAACTTGGTTGCCCTGCGAGCAGGGGAGGCGGCGTTCAACCATTTAAGTATAAGGAAATAAATCAATGATATTAACTATTATTGTATTAAATCTTGATTTATTTCGGAAGATAATATATTATGTTTATTTATGAAAAAGCAAGAATTTTATGATCATAAAAAACCACGAAAACTCATGGATCAGGTAAGCGATGTCATGCGCCTGAAACACTATGCTTTTCGCACCGAGCAGACATATGTAAGCTGGATCAAACGGTTTATTTTTTTTCACGATAAAAAACATCCCAGGGAGATGGGTGAGCCTGAAGTTGAGGCGTTCTTAACCTGGCTGGCTGTTGAAAAACACGTCTCAAAATCTACACAGAACCAGGCATTCAATGCATTGATTTTTCTTTACAGGGAAGTCCTCAAGAAACCTCTTGAAGGCCGTATAGATGCCGTGAGATCTTCTAAAAAGCAGCGTTTGCCAATAGTTATGAGCAAGGAGGAGACTCAGCGGGTTTTGAGCGGTATGAGCGGCACCACCCAGCTTATGGCTAAATTGCTTTATGGAGGTGGCCTCAGGCTGATGGAATGTATCCGACTGAGGATTAAGGATATTGATTTTGAAATAAATGAGATCAGGGTTCACAGCGGCAAAGGCGATAAAGACCGGCTGGTCCCGCTCCCGGAAAGCATCAAGCCGGCGTTAAAAATACACCTTGAACGCGTTAAGCTGATGCATGAAAATGACCTGTCTAAAGGTTGCGGTGAAGTATATCTGCCCAACGCCTTAGGCAGGAAATACCCCAGGGCCGGCAAAGAATGGGGTTGGCAATATGTTTTTCCTTCCAGCAAACTCTCACAGGATCCGCGTAAAAAGGTAATACGCCGTCATCACATGGACCCCTCCACCTTGGATAGAGCCATTAAGCGGGCGGTTAAACTGGCAGGTATTACTAAACGCGTTACATCCCATACATTCAGGCATTCTTTTGCGACACACCTTTTGCAGACAGGCACAGATATCCGGACAATTCAAAGCCTTTTGGGGCATAATGACCTCTCTACTACCATGATTTATACCCATGTGCTGCGCCAGGGAGGACAGGGAGTCAAAAGCCCGCTTGATTCGCTGGAATAGGCATCCAGAGAGGGCTTACGGGACGCTCCTCAGTTTATAAGTTTGTATCGTCAAGAAATGAATATTGATTTTCTTTTGCAATTTTCTTCCTATCTTTCAGTAATGTCCGGTTAGGTTTTTGCATGTGTTAAAAAAAACGGTGAAAAAAATGAATTTTTTGCTTGACATTTAAGGCAAAAAATTTTTGCGGCACCTTGTAATATTAACAATTATTACAAGGAGTTATGACTATGCCG
>JAUWQO010000135.1 GCA_030610995.1 Desulfobacterales bacterium | reverse complement strand
GAGTATCAGGAACTTCGTCAGCATGAACGAACAGGCAGGCCTCTTGGCAGTGATTTGCTCATTGATAAGCTTGAGGTGTTGTTAGGAAAACAACTTCGGAAGAAAAAGACCGGACCGAAAGGGCCGTGGAAAAACAGGGAGACATAAATAATTTAGTATTGTGTCCCTGGAATTTAGGCGGCTTAATTCAGCGTTCCCCCCTCCGCTTCGCTCCGGGGGGAATGCGGCAGTTGAGCAGGAACTCCTGATTTCCCCTCCGCTCCGCTGCGGGGAGAACCAGGAGTTCGAGACAGATGCCCTTCGGGCACTGCTCAACTGCCGCATTAGCTTTATAAAGGGGGCATAAATATGGTCTCAAAATTGTCGCCGTCCGAACAACTTGCCCACAGTACAGTCCGAATAGAATGCCAGCTTGCAAATGGTCTGACGGGCACCGGAACGGGATTTTTCTATCGGTTTGCCGAAAACGAAGGAATTCATGTACCAGCAATCGTGACCAATAAGCACGTTGTTGCTGGAGCACAAAAGGGCCAGTTTCTAATGACCCTTGGTGACGTCAGTGGCAACCCACTTCAACAAACGCATCACGCATTCTTGTTTGATAATTTCGAGCAAATGTGGATACCTCACCCGGATAAGGATATTGATCTATGCGCAATGCCAATTGCGCCTATAATAGAAGCGGCAAAGAAAGAATCTAAACAGCTTTTTTATATCTCACTCGATAAGTCGTTGATCCCATCCAAAGCGGAATATGACGATATGGTTTTGATGGAAGAAATCACAATGGTTGGATATCCAAATGGGATATGGGATCAAGTCAATAATATGCCTATCTTCAGGCGTGGCATTACCGCAACACACCCAAATCTTGATTGGAAAGGAAAGTCAGAATTCTTGATTGATGCTGCCTGCTTTCCCGGTTCAAGCGGATCACCGGTGTTTCTTTATAATCAGGTCGGTTATGCTACGAAATCAGGAGGCATGACAATTGGCCCTGGACGATTAAAGCTGCTTGGCATTCTCTATGCCGGACCTCAGTATACGGTAAGTGGTGAGATTAAAATTGTTACCATTCCAACCCAAAACGTTCCTGTGGCTATTTCGTCTATACCCAACAATCTCGGCATAGTAATTAAAGCCACAAAATTGGAGAACTTCGAGCAGTTTTTCCAGAAGGTTCTTAAGACTGAAAGGCAAGCTAACAAACAAATCCAGCCGACGCAGTGACCTGCGCGGCTGATTTCTACGTTCGGCGATAATAAAATAAGGAGATATGAAGTCAAAATTTAATCCTCCCGTGCGGGACGGAAAACCAGTAAAATGCATTGCCTGTGGAAATCTGTTGCATCATAAAAGTGAACATTATTGCTCAAAAAAATGTGCCACAAAAATGGAATCCGAGAGTATTGGTGATGTCCCAGCATTTTTATCGAAGTGGAAGTTGCGAAAATATAAAGAATTTAAAGACCCGTTGTCTGTACTCAGAAAAAAGACGCGGCGCAAGACCAATGATTTATTGAAAAAAGGCATAATACAAAAGCAGCCATGTGACCTTTGTGGCAAACATGATGTGATTGCGCATCATGAAGATTATTCAAGGCCCAACGATGTGATTTGGATTTGTAAGGAGCATCATACAAAGTATCATAATGGCAAAATAGGTCTTTTCAATAACAAACTATGGTGGAATCCCAAGCGGCTACTACCCAGAAGTGTGCGTAATGAGAATATGCCAAGGAAATATCAAAAACTTAAATCGCAATTTAAAAAGAAATGAACTGTTGCGCCGAACCAGGCGCTTGAGATGGACCGGGAATTTCGGGGGACACCTTACTTAATTTAAATTCCGGTTAAATTCCGGGTACAAAAATTCCGGGGCAAATTCCGGGGCAAATTCCGGGGACAAATTCCGAGGACACAATACTAAATTGGTTAAATTCCTAAATTCCGGGGACACAATACCCCTAAATTCCGGCACTAAATTCCGGTTAAATTCCCGGTTAAATTCCGGGTAAATTCCGGGGACACAATACCAAATTATTGACAATTGGTGTCAGTAATGACTGAATACATTTATGGCACGCATAGCAAGAATCGTCGTTTCCGGATATCCGCATCACATAACACAACGCGGGAATCGTAGATAAAGTAAACAATCTTTCAGATGAACTAAAAAACTCGAAGCCACATACCAACAAAAACTGGCTGATTTAGGAGAACTCAAAAAATCAATCCTGCAAAAAGCATTTGACGGGAAATTATAATGGAAGAAAATCAAAATAAACAACCCATCAAGATAGTCGTTTTCCAGAGTAAAAAAATCCGCCGAATTTGGCACGAAGATGAATGGTATTACTCGGTAGTGGATATTTGCGGTGTATTAACCGATAGCGCCGATTCCGGCGCCTACTGGCGAAAGCTAAAGCAGGGGAATTAAGGGGACATAACACATAATTTTCTTGACCGCTTCACAGGAATGTTTTAGATATCTTACATGCCTAGAATATCAAGAATTGTTGCTGTAGATTGTCCGCATCATATTACCCAGCGTGGTGTTCGATCTATGGACATCTTTCATAGCGACCACGACCGGAATCAGTATTTGCAGTTCATAAAAGAAGAAACCCAGAGATTTGAGGCGGATATTCTTGCCTGGTGCCTTATGACCAATCATGTACATTTCATTGCGGTACCCCACGCTGAAACCTCGTTTGCCAAGGGATTTGGTGAAGCCCATAAACGATACACCCGTATGAAAAATTTCAGTGACAATGTTCGGGGATATTTATTCCAGGGGCGATTTGGTTCCTGTGTACTTGATGAGCGTCATTTGCTGGCTGCCGTGCGTTATGTCGAGAATAATCCGGTTGTTGTGGGTATAGCCAAACATGCATGGGAGTATAAGTGGTCTAGTGCCTCATATCACGTCGGTGATAGTAAGGAAGATATTCTGGTGCAAGGCAGGGATTTATATGGCCTGGTAAAAGATTGGCGAGAATATTTGGATGAACGGATTGCAGGAAGTGATGACATAGACAATGTGAGAAAATCGACGAGGACAGGGCGTCCCGCAGGTGATTTCGATTTTGTGAATAAGCTTGAAAAGCTGACAGGTCGTTTGTTACAGAAGCAAAAACCCGGACCTAAGAAAAAACAAAAAGGCTGAATTAGGTGTTATGTCCCCATAATACAAAAATGGTAGAATCACAAATCACTATGGCAAGATTCTCACTGATAAGGCGCAAAGATCATGTATCACTATGAAAATACAATAAATATAGACAAATCATTCCTTTTAAAAGAAGACGAAGCGACTTATGTTTCTCGCTGTTCCGGAAAGTTGCTACAAGACCCAAGACGTTATCGTCTCATAGACTTATTTTCTGGAGCCGGCGGTATGTCTCTTGGGTTCTCAGAGGTTTTCGGGCAACCCTTCCAAGCTGTATGGGCCAACGACTTTAATCAATTTTGTGTTGATACATATAATGAAAATTTTGGCCCACATAGTGTTGCCGGTGACATTGTCGAGATACTAAAACAAGGCAAAATTGAAATACCCGAAGTTGATGTTGTCATAGGTGGGCCACCGTGCCAAGGCTTCAGCCTTTTAAACAAGAATCGTGAAAATGACCCTCGTAAAGAATTATGGCGTCCTTACTTAGAAGTAGTCGAGAGATCCGGCGCATCAATTTTTGTCATGGAGAATGTTCCACAATTACTGGGTACCTTTGAGCATGGAGAAATAGTTGGAGCAGCTGAATCTCTTGGGTTCAAAGTTTGGCAAGATAAATTAATTGCTGCAGACTATGGTGTTCCCCAAACGAGGACTAGAGCTTTTATTATCGGATGTAAATTCGCAGACCCATCCACTTTGTTTCCTCCGCGAAAAACACATTTTAACCCTAATGGCAATAGGAAACAGCTAACTCTCCCTTTCAATAGGGAGAAATACCTTTCAACCCCTCCAATTTGGAAAACCGTAAGAGATGCTATTGGCGATTTGCCACAACCTGAAGGAACTGAAATTAGAAATATGAAGCCGCCCTTAGATTTACACTTTGGAAGGAATCCCTCTGAACTAAGTCGAAAAAGGTATAGTGCAATTCCGAGAGAAGGAATGAACCGTTTTGATTTGCAGCGAATTGCTCCTGAGTTAACACCAAAATGTTGGATTAGAAAGAAATCAGGTGGCACTGATTTGTTTGGTCGGCTTTGGTGGGATAAACCTTCAGTGACAATACGCACAGAGTTTTTTAAGCCGGAAAAGGGTCGCTATTTACATCCTGAGCAACATCGCCCAATCACTCACAGAGAAGCCGCACGATTCCAAAGTTTTCCTGATAGTTTCAAATTTTTAGGTTCAAAAATAGAGATTGCAAAACAAATCGGCAATGCGGTGCCACCTCTCCTCGCTGCCAGAGTGGCGGATGTCGTCAGGTTACTACTTAATCAAAGATATGAACAATGGACGTCTTCTCGCGAGAAAAACGAAGTCAAATTATGTCGCGCATAAGCGGCAAAAACACCAAACCTGAATTAGTAGTGCGTTCTTTGCTCCACAATATGGGGTACAGATTTAGGCTTCATAGAGATGACTTGCCTGGTAAGCCTGACATAACATTACCGAAGTACAAAAAAATTATTTTTGTTCATGGCTGTTTTTGGCATGGTCATACAGATTGCCCACGGGCTAAACGACCGACAACCAATATAAATTTTTGGCGTGAGAAGCTGGACAAGAATATGAAAAGAGACGAGATGTCTGTAAGTAATCTCAAAGAATTAGGTTGGGATGTATTGGTTGTATGGACCTGCGAAGTTAATGACACGTATAAACTGAAAAACAAACTCTTTTCGTTTCTCGAAGGTTAAGAAGAGAAAAAAACACATGAAATCTGAAGAAATCAGAAAACAGCTACAGGAGTTATTAACCAACTTTGAACAGGAATTAAAATCCGACAATTTACGAAATAAAGTCCTTTCTCTTGTCCCTTGCTCTACCCATTTAAGAGATTTGGGGAAATCTTTGATCCCATCCACTGTTGCAAGAAGTGCTCGGGATAGAATCCTCCATTATTTTAAAAAATATCCCGCCGTCATAATAAGCGGTGATGAACTACTTGTCGTTTCAGGTATCCAAGAATATGCCCGTAGGGTTCGTGAACTAAAAGTACAGTTTGGATGGTCAATTGCGAGCGGGCTTACAGCCAAACAAATGGCGGAAGAAAATGAATTCCCGTTTCCCAATATTGACGTAACAACCATGGGGCCTTCTGATTATATTTTGCTTTCAGTCGAGCAGGATAGAGATGCTGCCCATCGTTGGCATATGGCAAACGAAATAAGAAGAGAAAACATTGCTGTTCGTGACAAGATCTTAAAATATTTAAGAAATAATGTCGGGCAAAAAGTCACTGGGGAGGAATTGAAATATTTAGCAAAAGATCGGTCTGAATGGGCAAGGCGAGTAAGAGAGTTACGAACGGAATATGGTTGGCCGGTTGTTACACAGAATACAGGTCGTCCAGATCTTGAAGTAGGGGTCTATCTACTGGAAGCAGATCGGCAAAGTCCTGAGCATGACCGGCACATTCCTGATCCAGTTAAAAGAGAAGTTCTTCGGCGGGACGATTATAGATGTACCGTTTGCAAATGGTCTCACGAAGAATGGAATAGATCTGATCCCCGACATTTGGAGCTACATCACAAAAAACATCATGCAAAAGGTGGTGAAAACACAGAAAGCAATCTTATAACCGTATGTACGGTATGTCATGATGAGATACACCGTAAAAAATAATATTAAACGGCAAGGCCGAACAAGAGGAACCTCAGACTTTTCTTGATAAGCGAAATGCGCTACTCAATTATTATCAATCCTGTATCCGGCACAATGACCGTCGATCAAAAACGCGCCGCATTAGCGAATGCAGCGGAAATTTTAGATGCGGAAATACATGGTCTGGATGCCATCACAGCAGACGCCTTTGGCCAATGTGCCCGGGAGCTTGCCACCCGTTGCGATGTACTCGTCACCGCCGGGGGAGACGGAACCTTTTCCGACATCATCAATTCAATCGATACAGCCCAGACACCAATCGCTTATCTTCCGTTGGGTACCGGTAACGCCATGCGGCATGCCCTCAAATACAAAGGGAGCCTGACTGATATTGCGATGCGCATAAGAGACGGCAAGATACATGAATATGACCTGGTCAACTGCAATGAGAAAAGGCGAGCGTTTATGGTATCGGTAGGAATCGAAGGCGCGATCATTCGACTCCGCAACCAATACCTCGCCCAAGGTGCCACTGGTTTCAAGACATATTTCAGAGCCGTCTTTAACTCGTATTTTAAAAAATATACGCGAACCATTGCAAAGATTACTGTAGATGATGCAATGTTCGAGGTGAAGAATCTGTTGAGCATTATGGTAGTTAAGCAGCCATACTATGGTTTCGGAATGAATGTTGTGCCAAAAGCTCGATTCGACGACCGGCAATTACATATATTGTGTATTACTTCGGGGCTGTTTAAGGCTATTATAGGAGCGGTGAGCGCATTCACTATTGGCAATCAGATCGGCCAATACCGCACCGGTCAACAAGTAACTGTAAGGCTGGAACGACCGCTGGTACTGCAAATTGACGGGAATGAAGGTTGGGACGCTGAAGCGTTTACTTTTGCAGTTCTCCCCAATGCACTAAAGATAAAATGTTAAGTTACTCTCAATTATTGCTTCAAAGCAATAATTGACGGGTTTTTATGTCCCATTTAGGTTCAGGTATTTGCCACACCAAGCCACTCTTCCTTCATCCATATAGATTGCATGTATGGAATTAATATCGTAAATTCATTGTCAATTTTTCAGGTGTAGATATCTGCTTACGGGAAATCGGTGGACACCGTACCTGTTTAGCGATTTCCGAAGACCGCGCATAAGTTATTTCCCTGTCAGGTAATGCGCGCTCGACAAGACGGGATGCCGGTAAAGCATGCGTGGTCCGGCATATTTCATTACTGCTTTGATTTTTCCCCTCATGTCCGGTTTGTAGCAATGTACAGGACATTTGGCGCATTTTGGCTTGTTCTCCTGAAAGGGGCATTTTTCAAGGCGTTGCACAACGTAGTCCAGAAGCTCCCGGCACTCGGGACAGAGCCCTTCTTTGCTGCCATGTTGTCCATGGCAGAAGATCTCAATCATTGCCTCAGCGGTTCTGCTTTCCGCCTCCATTTCTGGATGATTGTAAGACATAATATGCCAACTCTACCCTCTGCAAAAATTCACCTGACATCCTTGCCATCAAGTTTGCCTGCGTCACTCTTTTTATCCGCCAACCGGCAGGATTGTTTCATTCACGTGGATATTCCCATCCTGGGCAGGATATAGGCCTGGAGAACATACCAGACTGCAACAACCGCAAGCATGATTAATATTTCCTTCATAATGAACATATCTCCTTATAACTGTTTTTGCCGGGGGTCATGTCCCCGGACAGAGTTAAACGCTGTAACCTGCGCGTTCAATTGCCTCTTTTATTTTTTCAATATTATCTCTTTCCTTTGTTTCGAATTCCACTTTCTTCCCATCCAGGTCAACCACTACATCCGATGTCCCGGCGACCGATTCGACAGCCTTTTTTACCGTGCCTGCACAGTGCATGCAGGTCATACCTCGAACGGTTATGCTTATTTTATTTTCTTCCATATCTGTTTTCCTTCTCACCTTATTCAGAAACTTGATTTTCAGGTAATACCATCCGATCATCATGGCCAGTATGATGGACCCGCCTGTCTTCAGCCATGCAGGCAGTATTTCGTGATTATGAAGGATTATGACG
>JAUWQO010000065.1 GCA_030610995.1 Desulfobacterales bacterium | reverse complement strand
TCGAACATCGAACGTTGAACATCGAATAATGAAATCGCTTCGCTCCGCCGGTTTATAAATTGGCAGAATACCTTATTCAAAATTCGATGTTGGACGTTCGATGTTGGACGTTCATAGCCTTTTAGCTTGATGGTTGCGTCCTTGATATTGGATTGTAATCTGCATGAATCGCGATGCTTTTAGACCCCTTCGAGGGGTCTTCTGAACCTCTTGCTTTTGTGTTTTGATCAACCGTTAACTGTAAACCGTGAACGGTTACCTATCTCTTTTTATCCTCTCAAGTTCCCTTTTTTCATCACGTCTTCTAATGGTCTCACGCTTGTCATATTTGCGTTTGCCTCTGGCAAGAGCTAAGGTTATTTTGGCCTTTCCGTTTTTAAAATAAACCTTTAGCGGTATCAGGGAAAAACCCATTTCATTTACCTTGCCATAAAGCTTTTTAATCTCATGCTTATGCAAAAGCAGTTTTCTGCGCCTTAAAGGGTCATGATTTTCATAATTGGCATACGGATAGGGGCCGATATGCATTTGGTAAACAAAGACCTCGCCCCCTCTAATTTTAGCATATGAATCTTTTAAATTAGCCCGGCCAAGTCTGAGCGATTTGACTTCAGTGCCTAACAGGACCATCCCTGCCTCGTATGTATCCTCAATATAATAATTATACCTGGCCTTCCTGTTCTCTGTAACTATTTTGTTATGCGTGGTTTCCAAGTGTTACCTTATTCGTGGTAGATCTTATCATAAAGAATGCTGCCATATGTATCCTGCACTAATTTCATTACGGCAGTGGCCGAGGTTTGTTTAAGCACATCCTTCATAAAGGGTTTGATATCCTCTATGTTAAGTGATCTTACCATGCTCTTTACAGCAGGTATTGATTGAGGGTTCATGCTCAATTCATCCAACCCCAAACCTAAAAGTATAGGCATGTAGATCGGGTCGCTGGCCATCTCACCGCACATAAAGACCTTTATCCCTTTTTCACGCGCCACATCGGCAACATGTTTAATCACACGTATAATGGCGGGATGAAGCGGATTATAAAGATAGGCGACCCTGCTGTTCCCCCTATCTATCGCTAATGAATACTGAATAAGATCGTTTGTCCCTATGCTGAAAAAATCAACATTTTCTGCCATCACATCCGCCATGGTCACAGCCGAAGGGACTTCTATCATTATCCCGACCTCAATATCTCTGTTAAAGACCGCTCCTTCTTTATCCAGGGAATCAGCAACTTCGTTTAAAATCCTTTTTGTTTCACAGACCTCATCATAGCTTGATATCATGGGGATCAGGATTCTGACATTGCCGTATGCGGCAACCCTTAATATTGCTCTGATCTGAGTCTTGAAAACCTCAGGATTTTGCAGGCAATACCTGATTGCGCGAAGCCCAAGAGCAGGATTGGCCTCATCATACTTGGAAACATGGGCTATCGCGTTATCACCGTTTATATCAAGAGTGCGGATAGTCACCGGCTTTGGCGCTATTACCTCCACTACATCCATGTATTTATCAAACAGCTCCTCTTCACTTGGGAAAACAGAACTGTTTAAATATTGGAATTCGGTTCTGTACAAACCGATGCCGTCACCACCATGGTCGATAACGGAAACCACCTCCTCGGGCAGCTCAATATTGCCCATAACAGGCAGTTGAAATCCATCAGTTGTTTCAGCCACAAGATGGCTTCCCCTGGTGATGGCAGCTCTATATTCTTCATATTTGATTTTACGTTCTTCATACTTGACCAGTGTCTCTTCTGTTGGATGAACGACTACTGTGCCGGTAGTGCCGTCAACTATAATCAGATCGTCATTTTGGATTATTCCTGTTGCCTGATTAAGTCCTAAAACAGCCGGTATTTCAAGAGTCCGCGCGATTATACCGGTATGTGATGCCTTTCCTCCGCGATTGGTAACAAAGCCTTTAATTTTTTCCAATTGTATCTGACTGGTCTCAGCAGGTGAAAGATCGTGGGCGATAAGTATGACCCTCTTGCAAATATCAGCGATATTGACCACTTCTGCGCCGACCAGATTTTTCATTATACGGTCGGACACATGCACGATGTCCGCAGCCCTTTCCTTTAAATAAGGATCCGACATATTTTGAAACATCGATTTCAAGCTTGACACCACTTTTTTCAGAGCCCATTCCGCATTTATCCCTTCATCTTCAATGGTTTCAATTGTCTTGCCATACAGCATCTTGTCCTTTAGCATCACAACATGGGTCTCAAGAATATAACTCTGCTGGCGCAACTCTTCATTGGAATTTTTAATAATTACTCTGAGTTCGTCCTTTGCTTTCTTTACGGCAGCCTTGAAACGTTTTATCTCATCCAGCAGGCTCCCTTTTTCGATAAAATATTTCCTGACAACATCGACCCCTTCCTTATCGACCAAATAAGCCTTTCCTATGCATATGCCCGGAGAAGCCCCTATCCCATTTAAAACCATTTCAGTTGCATTTGTATCCGACATAAAAACTTATTCCCCAAAACCCTTTTTTACCAGCTCAATGATTTCATTTAAGATATCAATGTCTGACTCTTCATTAATTTCTAAAGTTATTTTTGATCCTTTTGGACATGCAAGGGAAAGAATATCAATAATGCTTGATGCATCCACCCGTTCTTTTCCCCTTATAAGCCACACTTTTGAGCTGGCATTTTGTGCAAGTTTTGCTATCCGTGCGGCAGACCTTGCATGAAGGCCAAGTTCATTTGTAATAAGCACATCCCTTGAAAGTGTATGCGACAAAATTTACCACAGACAAATATTTTATGATATTATTACTCCGGCAATTAAATACCCCAAAGCCGTCATTCCGGCCCCGCATCAAGTGCGGGATAAACTTCAGCCGGGCACGTAGTGACACGAAGTGACACGTAGTGACACGAAGTGAAGCATCAGCGCTAACCGTTAGCGCTATCCAGGAAAATACGCTGGATGCCGGATCAAGTCCGGCATGACAAAGTCCGGGTATTATTTTGCCGGGTTAATAGACGGAATTCAAAAAGGCCAAAATAAAACACAAGACGACTTTATAAAAGAAACCTTGTATAAAGCCGCCGATTAACCAATAACAAATCAAATTATTTTATCAATATATAAAATATTTGTCAATCCAGAATCATAAACAGCCGATTCGATTAGTTATCAAAGGTCTTGATTAAAGAGCGTTGCATAACCACTGTTTTAGTCATTGCGAGGAGTGAAACGACGAAGCAATCTCGTGGATTATCAACGTGTTATGAGATTGCTTCGCTTCGCTCGCAACGATAATATTGGTGTTTTGCAAAGGTCTCGATTAAAGAGCGTTGCATAGCAGGTCTAAATTTGTTATGGGAAAAAGCATGAAATATTTAAAGATAATAATTCTAACAAGTTGTTTGGCCTTTATTTTGTTCAATCCGCAAGCGGCTGAATGCAAAGATGCTTCTCATCCGCTCAATCTATCGCTGAATGAAATCATGGCAGGGATCGAAAACAGATATGCCACAAAAGGATTTTCGGCAAATTTTTCTCAAGAGTCGACCATTAAGGCAATGGATATTACAGATACCGCATCTGGAAATCTTTTTGTTAAGGCCCCCGGCATGATGAGGTGGGAATATGAAAAGCCGGACAAACAGCTCATAATTACAGACGGCAAAAGATTGTGGGTTTACAGGCAGGATGACAACCAGGTTATAGTCGGAACATCCCCTTATTTTTTTGGAAACGGAAAAGGGGGCGGGTTTCTTTCAGACATGAAGATTATAAGGGAAAAATTTAATATTGCGCTGGATGATAAAAGCAGCGGCAAATACTATGTGTTAAAACTTATACCTAAAGAAAAAACATTCGATATCTCCCTGATATATCTGTCGATTTCAATAAATACTTTTGATATTGTTCAAATAACGACATATAATTTATATAATGATGAAACAAAAATTTATCTTAAAAATATTGAGTTTAAAAAACATATCGATGACTCGATGTTTTATTTTGAAATTCCTGAAGGAGCCGACATCCTGCAATTTGACGGGTAGCGCATAAGTATTAAAGATGAGAGAAAAAATAAAGAGTCTGCTGAAAAAAAGAAAAGCAATCATGCTGGCGCATAATTATCAGCCGCCGGAAATCCAGGATCTTGCCGATCTTTGCGGAGATTCCCTCGAGCTCAGCATAAAGGCATCCATGACCGATGCCGAGGTTATCCTGTTTTGCGGCGTAAGCTTCATGGCTGAAACAGCTTCGGTGCTGTCTCCTGAAAAGAGGGTCCTTTTGCCCCGCAAGGACGCAGGCTGTCCAATGGCCGACATGATAACGCCGGCACAGCTTAAGGCAAAGCTTGCCGGACTTCCTCCCATGCCGGTGGTGACCTATGTAAATTCATCCGCATCTGTCAAGGCTATGTCAACCATCTGCTGCACATCGGCAAATGCTGTTGAGGTTGTAAACAGTCTGGAAGCAGAAGAAATACTGATGGTTCCTGACCGGAACCTGGCCCAATATACGGCTTCGAAAACAAATAAAAAAATACACCTGTGGGATGGATACTGCCCGTTCCACGACAGTCTTACGCCCGAAGATGTTCAAAAAGCAAAAAAGATGCATCCTGATGCCGTTTTTATGGCACATCCTGAATGCAGACCAGAGGTTCTTGAGCTTGCCGATGCCATTGCAAGCACTTCAGGGATGATTAGATATGCGGGTGAGTCTCACAGCCTGTCCTTTATTGTGGGCACGGAAATCGGGATGCTTTATCCATTAAAAAAGGCAAATCCCGGCAAAGACTTTTATCCTGCTTCAAAGAATATGCTGTGTGACGATATGAAAAAAATTTCCCTTGATGATATCATAAGGTCTCTCGAAACCATGGAAGGAGAGGTTAAGGTGCCGGAAGATATAAGGCTGCCTGCATTAAAGGCGGTTCAAAGAATGATAGATCTGTCATTATAGTCGAGTAGTCAAGTGGGGAATTGGTCGAGTCGTTAACCACTCAACTACTCGACCACTCGACCAATCAACTAACCAGTTCGTCAGGGATATCGGCATTGGTGTAAACCTTTTGCACATCATCACAATCTTCGAGTGTTTCCATCAATTTGATCATCTGCTCTGCTTGCTTTCCTTTAAGTTCAAGCGTTGTCTGGGGAAGCATGGTGATTTCTGCCACTACATAAGGAATCGATGCATTATCTATCGCTGTTTTTACAGCTTCAAAATCATCTGGTTCCGTGATGATTTCAAAACTATTATTATCTTCCCTCACATCTTCTGCGCCGGCCTCAATTGCCGTTTCCATCAGCTTGCCCTCATCAATCGCTTTCTTCTCAACATCGATATACCCCTTGCTGTCAAACATCCAGGACACACATCCGTTTTCACCGAGATTTCCGCCGCATTTAGTTAAAATATGACGGATATCTGCAACCGCCCTGTTTTTATTGTCTGTAACCGATTCAATCAGCACGGCGGCTCCTCCGGGTCCGTATCCTTCGTAAGTGCTTTCTTCATAATTTACCCCTTCGAGTTCGCCGGTCCCCTTTTTGATCGCCCTTTCAATATTATCTTTCGGCATATTTTCACTTTTTGCCGCCTGAATAGCTGTTCTCAGCCTTGGATTGCCGGAAGGATCTCCTCCTCCTGTGCGAGCAGCGACTGTAATTTCTTTATTAAGTTTTGAAAATATTTTTCCGCGTTTTGCGTCTGTAGCGCCCTTTTTATGCTTTATGGAAGACCATTTGCTGTGCCCCGACATATTCTCCTCCTATTTTTTCTCAAATCCGATAACATATATTTCTTTGCTGGATTTTTTGCTGCTTTGCGGTTTGAAAATTTTGTGTTTATTAAAACTTAACTTAATTGAATCTATAAATTCTTTAAAATCCTCTCCCTGGAAAATCTTACAAATAAATGATCCGCCGTCAACCAACAGGTCTTTAGCGATCCTTAAGGCTGCCTGACAGAGATTAAAAGACCTTGCGGCATCAACATTTTTATTGCCGGTAGTATCAGGTGCCATGTCGCTCATTACGATGTTAAAATCTTTTCCAACAGATCTTATAAGCTCGTCATCAAGGGAAAGAACATCGCCGATATAAATCCTGACATTGGACGGAACCTTTGACAAAACCGATTTTGACAAAGGTTTCAAGTCGATCCCCACCACCCTGCCGTTCTTTCCGGCCAGATTTGCGGCATAAAGAAGCCATGACCCAGGAAAACAGCCAAGATCAAGAATTTTGTCCCCCTTTTTTATCAGATTATACTTGCGCTGAACCTCACGGAGCTTATAAACAGATCTTGCGGGAAATTGTTCCTTTTTTGCCAGCCGCGAATAATGATCTCCCCATCTGTTATGTTTAGCTGTCGAACGTTTCATATAGTTCTTTTGGGGTTCGCAATCATTTAATTATCAAAAATATCTTTAAAATGAATCAACGAATAATTTAGGAATTCGCTTCGCTTAATTGCGAATTTAGGAATTTAGGAATTTAGGAATTGAAGGTATTCTGTTGATTTCAATACCCCAATACCCCAATCCCTCAATTCCTTAATCCCTCAATCCCTCAATCCCTCAATCCCTCAAAAAAGTGCTTCAATCCCTTCTGATATGGTTGATATGCCGATAAGCTCTATTCCCTTTATTTTGCTCATCCGTTTAAGATTGCCTGCCGGCACAAGGGATCTTTTAAAACCCATCTTTTTTGCTTCCACAACCCTGATTTCAATATGACCTATGGCTCTTACTTCACCTGTCAAACCGACTTCGCCGAGAACAAGGGTTGCATCAGAAATCGATTTGTCTAAAAAGCTTGATGCAATGGCGGCAACTATCCCCATATCGATTGCAGGCTCGTCAACCTTAACCCCTCCGGCAACATTCATAAAGATATCGTGCCCCATTAAATGCATGCCCAGTTTTTTTTCTATCACGGCCGCAAGCAATGCAACCCTGTTGCTGTCAAGGCCGAGAATGGTTCTTCGAGGATTTCCAAAGCTTGTGCTGCTGGCAAGGGCCTGCAATTCAACAAGTATGGGCCTTGTGCCTTCCATGCTTGCTGTAACAACCGATCCGGGCACGTTTTCAGGACGCTCGGAAAGAAATATCGCCGAAGGATTGGCAACCTCCTCCAATCCTTTCTCATTCATCTCAAACACGCCGATTTCATTGGTCGATCCGAACCTGTTTTTTACAGCCCGTAAAATTCTGAATATATGGTTCCTGTCTCCTTCAAAGTAAAGAACCGTATCAACCATATGCTCCAAAAGCCTTGGCCCTGCTATTGCGCCGTCCTTTGTCACATGCCCCACAAGAAATATTGGAATCCCTGTTTTTTTAGCCATGTGCATAAGCCGAACCGTGGATTCTCTGACCTGGCTCACACTACCCGGAGCAGATGTAAGATCCGGGCTGAACATTGTCTGGATAGAATCGATAACAATAGCATCCGGCCTCACAGATTCAATCATCGACATGATCGATTCAACATCGATTTCCGAAACCACCAGCAAATCATGTGATTCTGCAGAAAGCCTCTCGCTGCGTATCCTTACCTGCCTGATCGATTCCTCGCCTGAAATATAAAGCGTTTTATGGCCCTGGTTTGCAAGACCGTGCAGAATCTGAAGCATAAGTGTGGACTTGCCGATTCCGGGATCTCCTCCTATCAGTACAAGGGTTCCGGGAACAAGACCTCCGCCCAGCACACGGTCAAATTCCATAATGCCGGTTAAAAGCCGGTATTCTTTCTCAAATTCAATGGAATCAATTGGAACAGGTTCTGCGCCGGAATAGGATATCCCTCCCTTTGCTCCACGGGCGGCTCCTATGGCCTGAGCCTCTTCAACAAAGGTTTGCCACTGCCCGCAGTCAGGGCATCTCCCCAGCCATTTAGGGGCCTGATATCCGCATGACTGGCAACAAAAAACTGTTTTTACATTTTTTTTCATTAGTTGAACTTTTTCGACCTGTGCGGTTAGATAATTTTCAAGCCCCCTCTAATAAGAGGGGATTTAGGGGTGTGTTCATATGATATGCTGCTACATCCTTTTACACACCCCGTCCGCTTCGCGTCCACCCCTCTTGTTAGAGGGGATTTGAGAGGATTAGCCGCACAGGTCGAACTTTTTACGACGCCATCAATATTATTTGACATTTTAACATATACCATGTCATTTTGATTCAATCAAGAAACGCTCTTGCGCATAATAAAGAAATGATCGATTATCACGTCCACACACAACTTTGCAACCACGCCAAAGGTCCCATGGAAGCATATATACAAAAGGCCATTGCCATCGGTTTAAAGGAGATATGCTTTCTGGATCACCTTACAATGCACGAATACGGAAAAAGGCTTTCAATGAGCCCGGGAGAGGTCCCCTTCTATTTCCAGGCTGTGCAACAATTAAAGCATAAATACCGCGGCCTTATTATAGTTAAGGCCGGGCTTGAGCTGGATTTTGCCCAGGAATATACCGATTTTTTCCAAAAAATTGTGGATACCTATTCATTTGATGTAATAGGAAGCTCATTGCATTTTTTAGGCAGGATGGATATAGTTACCCGCAAGTCCGAGTGGAAACAGGGCAAACTGGATATCGATTATGTATATGGCCTTTACTTTTCCCAACTTGAAAAGATGCTGGATTACAACTATTTTGATGTTGTATGCCACATCGACCTTGTGAAAAAATTCGGCTGGAAGCCATCGATATCTTTTGATAAAACATTTGATAAAATACTATCAAAAATAAAAAGCAAAAATTTAATTGTTGAGGTAAATACAAGCGGATATGAACATCCGGTCAATGAAATATTCCCATCCATGGAAATTATTAATAAATGCCATGAATTAGGGATAAACATTACTGTTGGGTCGGATGCCCATAATCCGGAAAGCGTGGGACAACACTATGACAGGGTGTTGCCGATGCTGGTTTCAGCAGGATACAGGCAGTTGGCCACATTTACAAAGCGAAAGCGGAAAATGATTCCGTTAGAATCTTGATGGCTTCGTATAAAAACGTAACAGTTCAGCCACTAAGGCACAAATGAGGGATATGATTGACAAATTGAGGAATTGCGAATTAAGGAATTGAGAAATTAAAAGTGACAACATCCTTCAATTCGGAATTCCTAAATTTCCAAATTATAAATTTCAAGAGAATTATATTATAATCTGAGAGCGTTGCACAACCCTCATTTTGGGTCAATTCTGGTCATTGCGAGGAGCAAAGCGACGTGGCAATCTTGTGGCTTATCAATGTGTTATGAGATTGCTTCGCTTCGCTCGCAATGACAATACTGGGGTTATGCAAAGGTCTTAATCTTAGTGTCTTTGTGGCTGAACTATTACCAATTACTTAATTTGGGAATTGATTTTGAGTATTAAAATAACCCGTTGCAAATGTTTTATTTTTATTTGTCTTATTGCTTTACAGATTTTTTTGCCCGCCCAAACTCAGGCAGATGAAAATAAAAAGGCCGGTTATTTCAATACACTGCAAAAGAGGCTTATAAAAGACGGTTTTAACAAAAACAAAATCAATGCGCTCTATGCCAGATCAGGGGTCTATTTTGACGAAAAAGGGGTTTCCCTTTTTTTCAGTTACAGAGAAAGCAAATTAAATTACAATCAGTTTATTTCAAGAAAGTCGATTAAAAAGGCAAAAAAATATCTTAAAAAACACAGGCCAGTCTTTGAGAATATGGAAAGGACATACTCTGTGGACAAAGAAATCGTTGCTGCCATAATACTGGTCGAAACAAAGCTCGGGACCTATCTGGGGAAAAGGTCTGTATTAAACACGCTTTCAACCATGGCCTCCCTGAAAGACCAACATGTAAAAAATATGTTATGGCGCAAAATTTCAGGTTCATTCCCTCTTACAAGGGAGAAATTTGATAAAAAAGCCGAAAAGAAATCAACGTGGGCATATTTGGAGCTAAAAGATTTTCTCAAATATGCAAACAGTGAAAACATAGACCCATTGTCTGTTTGCGGATCATATGCAGGGGCAATGGGCATTGCTCAATTTATGCCCAGCAATGTACTCGCGCTTGCCAAAGACGGCAACAAAGATGGTAGTGTAGACCTGTTTAATCATGCCGATGCCATAGTAAGCATCGGAAATTACCTGAAACATCATGGCTGGCAGGCGAAAATGGACGACAAGAAAGCTTATAAAACACTGTTGCGCTATAATAACAGCAAATATTACGCAAATATTATTTTAAAAATCGCCAAACTTTTGAGAGGTTGAAACCTGTTTTGGAAACAATCGTTGTATTTGTAGGAATAAGCATACCATTTTTTTTAGTGACCATCTGGGCAATTGTCGATGTCGCCATGAAAGATTTCGGCACTATAAAAAAGAAGGCTCTTTGGGGACTTACAGCATCCATCCCCTTTATAGGCTTTATTATCTATCTTATCTTCGGATTTAGAAAAGGGAAAAAGTCGAAAACACCGGGCATCCTGTAAAATAATATTTGACAAAATCGCCTGCCTTCAATATTTATCAACACAAAATGAGCTGCAACAAGTGGTCCCATCGTCTAGCGGTCAGGACACCGGCCTCTCACGCCGGTAACAGGGGTTCAATTCCCCTTGGGATCACCAAGTAACATCTATGAGTCACAAATCGTATACAGAGAACCTTCCGCTCAGCTTCCACTTATCTCACACCATATTCAATAAGTTTATTCCCAAAATGAGAATTGTATTTGAAAAAGGGAGTTATTCAATAGGTCGGGGAAATACACTGGAATGGGTTCGTGTGCGAAATCCATCTCCACAGGGGCTCATCTTCCTGCCGCCTTTAATCGGAGGAAATTTATCACAACAAATCAGCATGTTTCGCTGGTTAACTCGGAATAGATACGATCTTATTTCTTTTAATTATTCCGGGCATGGAAATTCTTCAGGCAACTTTTCTCTTAGATCAACCCTCCGTGATACGTTGTATATGCTTCGTTATGCATACTCACTGAGCAAAGATGGAAAACTCCCGCTTTTCGGGATTGCTTCCTGTTATTCGGCCATACCACTTCTTTATGCAGCTTGTCGCCTTAAAGAACCTCTCGGGGGAGTGGTGCTTATAAACGCTGTTTTAAAGTTGAGCCCGGGCGCTGTGATCAGGTCTTTTTGGGTCTATTATAGAAAGATGCTTCAGGCCCGAACAGGTATTAAAAAGACTCTGGAGGCGATCGTACATTACGCAGATTTTTTGTTTCCAGGAATCAGAAAGGGGAAAGAATATTTTGGCATATTGGAGCGTAGAAAGGTCAGGTTATTGAGAACACTTGCTGATTTTTTCACTTTGGATCCATTGAAACGGGTCTGTTTGCAAAAAACACCGGTCCTATGCCTTTATGCCAGTCAGGACAGGATCTTGGATATTTATGATGGTGGCGTTAGAATCAATTACAAAAAAGAGCTTCAACGAATATGCCCGCAAACTTTTTTTAGTCCCCTGGACGGAAATCATTTTCTCCCTCTGCAAGTGACCAGGGATAAGGCCGCCAAATACATTACCTCCTTCTTTCTGAAAGGCTTGCCGGAAAGATATCCACTTTATTGAGGGTTCAGGAGCCCTTTTATCTGACTTTCTGGAGATTATATTTTGAAATAAGTCGTGACAGATACGTTCTTTGTATATCAATAGCTTTTGCAGCTTCGCTTCTATTGCCTTTAGTATGTCTGAGGTTCAAAGCAATAAACTCTTTCTTAAAGTTGTTAATGGCCTCTTCCATCGTCAATCCCACCCGCATACCAGAGTCCATTGGCTTTGAGGAAAGAATTGGTAAATCTTCCGGCAAAATCTCCTTGCCGTTTCCCATAACCACTGCCCGCTCTATGGCGTTTCTCAATTCTCTAACATTTCCCGGCCAGTCATATTCCATCATATTCTTCATTGATTTTTCCGAAATTGTTAAATGCAGCAACCCCCTTTCCTGTTTGAAGATATCGAGAAAATATTGGGCAAGCAGGGGAATATCTTCCTTTCTCACTCTTAGGGAGGGCATATGAAGCTGAACACCATTAAGGCGATAATATAGATCTTCTCGAAACAGGCCCGCAGAGACCGCCTCGACAATGTTTCTGTTTGTGGCCGAGATGACCCTTACATCGACGAAGATTGATTTATTGCCCCCAACCCGATAAAACAGTCCTTCTTGCAATACATGAAGGAGTTTTGCCTGCATCGCAGGGATCATCTCTCCTATCTCGTCTAAAAAGATGATGCCGCCATCTGCAAGTTCAAATTTTCCGATCTTCTGGCGCATAGCCCCCGTATAAGCCCCTTTTTCGTGACCGAACAGTTCATCTTCCAACAGGGTTTCCGGCAAGGCAGCACAATTCAGAAGAATCATGGGCTTATTCTTCCTGGGGCCGGCCCAATGGATTAACCTTGCCAGCAATTCTTTTCCGGTTCCGCTCTCTCCCAAAATAAGAGTGCTTATTGTTGAGTTTGCGACCTTATGAGCATCGGATATGACTTGCCTTAAGGCCTTGCTATCCCCCACCATCTGGTACTTGACAGCGAGTTGTTCTTTAAGATCGCTGACCTCTCTTGTAACAAACTCAATTTTTCTGGCATTGCCGATAGCCAGCGCAGCCAGTTCGGCAAACACGGCCAATATTTTAACATCTCCTTCGCGAATTTGGCTCCCGTCTATTTTGTCAATAATTTCGACAACTCCTATTGTTTCACCCTTTACCTTCATCGGCACGCAAGCTATTGAATGAGTCTTAAAGCCTATGGACTCGCTGATTTCTTTGTGCCAACGGGAATCCTTGCTAACATCAGGAACGAGAAGGGATTCGCCTTTTTCTGCCACATAGCCGGCTATCCCCTGTCCCATCTCGATTTCAAAATTCTTGATATCATCCTTTTTCTCGCCTGTTGCCACCTTAAAATAAAGTTTTTTGGTTTTTTGATCCACCAGCAGAAGGGAACTGGCCTTAGCGTTCATCATCCGGGTAGCCGTTTCTACAATGAGCTCAAGAAGCTGGTCCAGGTTATTCACAGATGAGACCCATGTAGATATTTCTTTAAAACGATCTATTGAAATATCAGAATTTAAAAGTTCTTTATTCATGCATTGCCTAACCCGGACGGGCCGGAACCAAATAAAAAATCTTTCGTTTTTTTCTTATCAAGTCAATGGTGGATACAACAGTTGCCGGTTTTTAAGATAAATTTGTTATGATTCACCCTATTCATTAAATCAAGATAAATAGTAAAATACAAATGGTAAAAATATTATACTGTCAACACCCAGCGAGATGCCAATATTATACTTTTTCATACATATTTAGGTGCACAAAAGGATACACTTTGGTTCGGAAATAACCGTTATACAGGGGAAGCGAAATTGAAAAAATGGAAAAAGCACATTTGCTAACCCCCCTTTTTTTAAAGCTTTTGTCCTAATTAAATTAGCAGATGGTTTATGCGGGCACGAAATTTGCCTAAATAGATTGTCAGGGAATGATTTTTTACTGAACCGTGGCCGCAATCAAGGAGGTAAACAATGAAACGCTTTAAAGGTTACCTGGTCATCCTCCTTTTACTTCTCACAACTGGTTGCGCTACAGTAGCCCTCTCAGCTCTTTCGGGTGTGGGTTTCGCTGTAGATTATTCGCAATCAAATGTGGCGTCCAGAACTTTTACCTTTCCTGTGGATCAGACAGATAAGGCAACAATGTTTGCCTTAAAGGAGATGGGTATAAAGGTAGTTGATGACAGCACGACCGAAAAGGGGAAAAGAATAAAGGCTGCTACAGAGGAGCTCGATATAATAATCGACCTTGAACAGGTCACAGCGAAGGTTACGAAGGTAAATGTGAATGCCAGGAAAGGGCCTATGATTAAGGATAAGGCAACTGCCAGTGAAATCATCGCTCAAGTGGCAAAAGCACTCGAGATTAAAGAAAAATCTGAAGATGGTCTTGATATTTTGAGTCGCTGGTCGAATGAGAAAATATACCCGCAAAACCAATAGTCTAACACCTAACCCGGATAAACGGAGGAGTGTCCCCAAAGCACCAATAGTTTCAGGTGTCATTGCGGTCATGCTTCCCTCGCAATGACAGGAAAAGTGTAAATTGGAAGGTTTTCGTTCAGGCGCTAATTAAGAAACAAGTGAATCCTATTTATTCTCCAGCAACTCTCTTGTTTTTAGAGAAAGGTGTTCTATGCGGAACGGCTTCTGAATGAAATCATTGCAGCCACGTTTCAGTATCTCGGTTGCCTGACCATCAATACTGTATCCACTTGAGAGGAGAACCTTTATGTCGGGATTGATCTTTTTTAGAATATCGTAAGTCTTTCCACCATCCATCTCCGGCATGATCATGTCCAGTATAACCATGTCGATCTTGTCTTGTTTTTCCTTGTAGGTTTCAAGGGAGCATTACCAGTTTGTTAACAAAAAGCAGTTAATTAAAGTGGCATCTGAGCTTTCTTATACTTTTCGAAAATTTTGCCATATGTTCCATTATATATTGCACAACGAATTCCAAGCATTTCGTTTCCCGTTTCTTTAACCCACCATGCCCCTGAACGCTTCATTCGTATATGACAGATAAATTTGTTCGCAGATTCAATGCCCCCGCTACCAATAGGATAACCGCCTATTCGATCACCGTGATAATGTATTCTTTCCCGGTTGTTCTGCAAGTAACCAATGAGTTTTCGGATTTCTTCCTTTGCCAGACTATCCCGGGGCTTCATTCGCTGAAGCCCCCAAATCACATTATCTACTTCCGCATAGAACAGCCGCGTTATTGTACTTTCCACCCATTCCAGGCATTTTTGAGATTCCTCACCATATTGCAGCTTGGCCACCTTGTGGATATGCTCTGCACAATGGAAATAGTCCAAAATCTGGCGCCCTTTTGGAAAGCAAGCAACCATATGTTTCCACAGCCAGTCGGCTCCGTCACCCAACAATCCAATGCGAAGATCATCCTG
>JAUWQO010000103.1 GCA_030610995.1 Desulfobacterales bacterium | reverse complement strand
AAAAGCCTCGGCTGACCGCCACTCTCGCTCTGTGTAGATTGTGCCAAATTCAGATTCATCAAAGGTTTTCACAAAGGCAAGAAAATGGCGGATGCTGTTTAAAGCGCTGTTGATATACTCTTCAGTATCATCAATTTCGAACTCAAGGTCCCAAACTTTATCTTTAATCTCCTCCGTAGCATATATCTCATTAACAGCACCTTTAAGGTCTTCCAAAGCTGACGTCATATCATCAATGTTGATGTTTTTTAATTTGGAAAAGCCTCTGTAAATGCTTTTTAGTGCCTTGCTATTTTCCAAGGAATACAGGACCGGATTGAAATCATTTTTTATTGCCGAATGGCGATGGAAGCCAATTGCGAACTTACCATACCTATACGCATGATATCCGAGATGGATTAAAGGAATATCTGCCAGGCAACAAACTTTTTTCGATTTTATTCTTATAGTTTTTTCGACGTATTTCTTTGTAGTTCTCTTTTTTCGGGCAGACTTTACCCTTCGCTTTAGCCGCACCTTTACTACCTCTGAATAGCCTCCAACTCTTAATTCTTTTGATTCAATAATAGATATCAAGCATTTATACGCTTCCTTTGCTGATTTAGGAGATGTGTTTTGCTTATTTGTCTCCGTATTCCAGGTTGGGCCACCAGTGAAATGCCAAAGAATTTTAGATACAGTTCCAGGTGAAATTACAGCGGGATCAGCCATAGTGTCTCCTTGATATCCGGTTTAACGCCGCGCTTCAGCCGCGCGGCCCTTTGCGTCGGCTGAAAGCGCTTGGTTGGATGGCATTGTCGTCTCATTTTATCGTATAAAACCAAAGTCTTCATGTAGCTTTGTCATATATTTTTCATCTCTCAACAGCATTGAAATACCAATGAATAATAAAACCAGAACAAAAATATATTCTCCTAAAAAGGTATTTCCTTCAGTTTGCTCAAATTGATTACAAAAAAATGTAGCAACTAAACAGTTAACTGTAGCGAGTGAAACCCACAAAATATTTTTCCTAAGAGCATTAACTACTCTTTTGTAAGCTCTATGATATTCATCACTAAATAATGTTGATTTGCAGTTCCAAATTGTGTTTGAGAACCCGATTATGGCCCCAAAATAAAAAAACATTGTTGCTGGCCACCAAATTTCTGGAGTACCAAGAAAAAACATCGGTGTAATTTGTAAAGCACCTAAGCAAAATGGAATTACTGTATCCATTAATTTGGGAGGCCACTTAAAAAGGCCAACAAACCATGTATACTCAAATGACACGCAGATTATATTTAGAAAACAAACAATTGAGTATGGTATATATTTTATTAATTCATCCGATGGAGTTTTATAACAGCCATATGTTTGTGTTGCCAGGATACCAAGAGCTACGCCTTGAATGATACTTATTGTAGTAAGGTAAACACTTGGAAAGCTGTCACCCGAGCGTCTTTTAAACCTTTGTTTGTCTAACTTGTCAAAAACGGGCTCAAGACTTTCTTTTTTGTCTGGAGGATTTGTATGTTCAGTATATTCATTCATGTGAAAAATTTATGACCATCCAACGTGAGTTTCACCGGTTGCCGGAATGCGTAGCGTGTAGGCAATCCGAGTGCAAACTATTGTTGGCCGTAAACCTACTCGGAACCCTCCACTTGCTTAACTATGATGCCTTGCTTTTCCAGCAAATGTACTTGCTTCTCAAATCGCTCTCTAACCTCCAGGGGGCTATCTGAAGGTGGCGCATCTGTAACTAGAATACATCTGCTCACATTCGCACGAAAACCCTGTGCCTCACCAAACCTAAAACCGTCCAATGAGCCAACCTTGGTGAAATCAGCAACAATTATTCGATCGCGAGCACGTTTCCCGAAAATAGCCTTCTTAACAGCTAGTTCCTCAGTATTCCCGTGGCAAAAAAGTCCAATCTCAGCCAATAAGCCACTGACTCCGATAAGCACGACTCGCGGGAAGAAGTCATCGTATGCATTAACCGTCTGATTTCCGAAAAGCGCGTTAAGATCCTGGTCGTACCGCCCACCGGCCAGCACAATATTGAGGTTGGCATCACGCGGAACTGCTTTGACAAGGACTTCAAACGCTCTGTAATTATGGGTCATAATCGTAAAGTGCGTATGTCCAGGCTCCGACTTGGCTTTCTGTGCGATGATCTCCGCGATTGGGTAGAGAGACGTTCCAGCATCTAATAGGATAGAATCCCCTTCATTCAAGTAGTTATCTACAATCATCCTTGCGACTGAGACCTTCCCATGCTTCTGTTGTTGATCTCTCGCCTGGAAATAACTATCCTCCGTAGATGGTTCAGCGCAACTTGTTTGGTCTATCTTTTCAGCCATTTCAATCCCCTTTTTTCTTGCCCAGCATGGTTCCGCAGCGTTCCAGAATAAGTGCATCAAAATCGGGTTCCATACCGAAATTCATTTTTAAAGAGTCAATTTCACCGTCTTCAGGCAGTCGAGTCGGAAAGGTAGTCCTTTTCGCAGCGTCTGCCAGTTTGTTTCGTACATCTACCTTTGTGTAAAGCCGGTCTACAACAAGTATCTTCAGTGTGCCACATCGCTCAGCAAGTGCTTTCAGAAGGACGTGCATTACATCGTCGTCGCGAAAGCTGAAACCGATGAATACAGCTAAATCGCATACCTGTAGTTGTTCGTAAAATCTACGGAATGAGTGTCCGTGAGGTCCAGTCCCTATATGAGTTTCTCGACCAGGGTACATCGCGCAGAGTCTGTCGCCCGGTTGGTGTGTTGCATCTCGCCGATGGAAGTAAACATTATCATCGCCTTGGCTGTGATAAAACCAGCACGTACAACCGTGCAAACGATAGAGTTTAAGCAAACAATCATTGTGGTTCTCGGGCGGGTATTCTTGATGTCTCCAAGTCGCCAATTCTTGAGTTCGGCCCGGAATGCCATTTGCCAGCGTCACCGGCCTATCGCCCTGTGCGCCAAATTCCTCAATGAGATCTTCAATCAGCATGTCATAATTCGTGCTAAAAATATCTAAATTCATTCCTGTTCCGTTAAGAGAAGCAATACTGCTATATAGATCTATGACTTTGCGCATGGCCGCAAATCCATTGACACTATCGTCCTTTGCCCTCCGAACACGATTTGATGAGTAGTGGTGAATAGTGCTTGCGGTTATTTGTTGAATCGCCTGCTCGGTGCAAATATGGAGATCGAACAACCTAGCGTTCTCTCTTAGAAAATCCTGGAGAGCATCGTCGCACTGATTTAGACGCAGAAACTGCGTATAGCCGTCTAGTCGCCATAGAAAGTTATCATGCGTAGTAGGAATGCTATTCCGCTCAAGAGAGGACCGAATAGCACCAAGTATTCTTCCCGAGTTTGGTGAAAGAGGTGGCATTCCTTCTGCCTCTCTTAATTTCACGTTGAAAAGGAGCTCCGGGAAATCTACAAACGTATAATAATCGGCGAAATAGGAAGCACCGGCTCCCAGATATAAGATGATCCTTGGGTGTCCTTCCTTTGAGTTCATATTTAAGGTCCTTTGAGATTACTGTTCTTACGCTATTGTTAGTGCCCAACGCCAACGTTCACCGGGCAGCGACGAACGACATTGACCGCACCAAACCGCGCGGCCCGCGATACCTTGTGCAATTGATTGTTGAACGTCCCGCCCCCCTTGCGGCTCGAAGCACATACAACGCATAGCGTCACAGGAAAACATCCCACACAGCATGTTGTGCATCCTCTCCGCAAAAGGACTTTTTTCAGGATGCTCATTGTTACCGGTCAAATCTGGGTTTTGGCCCAACCTGTGGTTTGCGATGCCGTGGTTCCCGGTGCAGATGCCTAAGAAGCGTTTCCATGGATTCATCGAAATCTGCGTCCTTGCGGAAATCAACGAAGATTAATGATGCAAGGTAGTCCGGTGTCGTAGGGGAACCATCTTGCGAAACACGGATCAAAGGGATGAATTGTTTTGATGTCTGAATGTGATTGAAAAACTGTGGTGTCATGAAACTCGTTTCAACACCTGCACCGCTGGAGCGGCCATTCGCTTTTGCGACATAGTTGGGCGTGCAAACGCAAAGAACGGCATCTGCATCACGAACTGATGCCTCCATGAACTGGAAGCGGTCTTGACCAATTTGCAGATCGTATTGATCCAATGTGATGTCAATTCCATTCAATGCAAGACAATCAGCCAATTCGCGTACCCAATCTTTGTGATCCTCGCTATCCCAAGAGTAAGATATGAAAACACGTACCGGTTGAGTTCCGTCGGAATCAGGTGACGCTGTAATTGAAGCAGGAATCGATCCCGTAGGCAAACTCGCGCCAAGCCATGGAGCCTGAGCGGATGATTGCGGCGCACTCTGTGCCCCAGCACTCAGAAGGCGATTGGTGATCTCGCGACAGGCAGATATTTCATCGGCCTTTTCTCCACCGTAAATTTCTTCGGCGTGATCGATAAGGTCCTGAATTAGCTTCCCAACGCGATTCTCGGGTTCATGTTTCCAGAATCCGCGCAAACGATTGGCCTTGGATCCGCTCCCGTAGTAGTACCGATCATCGTAGATCTCAGCCTCAACACTGTCGTATACGAACTCCTCCAACGTTCGATTTGAAAAATCGAGGACATAGCCTCCGCCCATATCGAATAGCTTCTCGAGTCGCCGACGCTCACCGACATTTAGTTTTGCCATGCTAACTCCATCAACACTTATGTGCGGACAACGATTTAATCAGCGGCCCGGCATTTTGGGTCCGCTGAATTTTTTGGTTAAGCGCTGGTTTCAGTTTCTGGTGGTCTTATACCTAAAGATTCCTTTTGTGGTGGCGTCTCCCCAGGCGGACTTTCAGATGTTTTCGCTTCATCTATGGTACGAAACCGTTCTGTAATGCCATAAAACTGGGCGACATCCTGAACAACAGCAACCCCTGGGAGAGTGTCACCAGTAGCTCTATTTGCAATGTATGCTGAAACCACGCCTATAAGCTCTGGACTATCCACCACACACCGAAAGACTGGCCCGCCACTTACCCCGTTTATTGCAACACCATCGACCAAATAAAATTTTTCTTTCTCTGCATAGTTACTAATCCTTCCGGAGAAGAAACATAAATCCGCTCGATATATCGCAGGATAACCTAACCAGCCAATTTCTACACCCGGCTTGATATAGTGTGTTTGTTTAATTAATGGTAATGTTTCGGCTGGTAGAGGCAAATCACCTTTGTCAAAAATGATTGCTGCGGTATCGAGAGCTGCTTCTATGTGAACTGCACGGTCTTGAGGGCGAAGCAATAACGTTTTTCCAGACTCAGCGTGATGTATGCGGATAGGTAGCTCCCAATAGTGGGCATAATCAACAACATGGGCGGCTGTCGCCATCGCACATATAGTTGATGTTTTGCTTAATGAAACTAGCCAGCCTGTACCAGACCCATTAGGAGTTGAAATACTTATAATATGCGGTTTTAATACCGCTATCGCTTCGTGCCATTCCATAAATTTCCTCCGAATTAATTAGGTGCTTAACGACCCATCTCAGTGGATCAAAAGAGCAGCTCGGTTTTGATTGATGGCACCGTATACACAAAATTAATTGACTCCAACAGAAAGTGCCTCTTTTGTTCCACTGTAGCGTTTTGTTATGCTTTTCTTAATTATCTCGGTCGATTATGGCATCCCGTTGTGTCTCTGGGAGGTTGTTGTACAATTTCTCAATTTCCTTTGGCTGAGTGACCATAATGTGAGCAACAATATTTATAAGTTCAAATAGTTTATTTGCAGTTTCTGTATCATCCTTTAAGTCAATTTGCCCTGGATGAACAGCATTATTGCCAACTACTCTCACAATATCCAAAGCTTGCTGAACTGTTGCGGGCAGGCCTTTTTTTACAAGGTTCGCAATGTCTTTATTAATGTTTTTACCTGACTCTCCTAACTGTTTACAAAGTTTTTGGATACATAGCCGAAGGAGTGCAGCGGCACCACGTGGAGATTTACCCAAAACTGATGTTGCTTCAATATAGTCTTCAATAATATCTTCATCTAAATCTTGATTGGGTGGCTGAATTCCTGACATTTCAGGGTAGATCATTTTTCCGACAAGCCACAAAGAAAACTTTTGGCAATGCAAACAAAAGCAAACTTTTAAGCCGTCAATGTTTCTAGTGCCACCATCATAATACTGGGGATCTTTCCAGACTTGATGTGCAAAAGCATTGCAGTTTGGACAATTGAAACTCGTTTTATTGAATGAAGGTGGAGTAATTTTATCCATTTCAATTTTTCCTATTCATTTGAAGCATAACGGCAAACTCACCTGCCGCCAACACTGCGGAGTGCTAAACCTTGAAAAACCACCTGCTTTGATGCGGGGCAGAGCCTTTCAAAAACCGCCGAGCTGTTGGCGGTCAGGTGCAGTGACTGGTTCGGCTTCCTTTCATCCTCCACACTGTCCGCAAGGCCTGCCCTCATCTGGGCGGCAATAGCGACCGTTCTTTGTATTTCCGAACCATCGGCAACTTCGGTTGTGCCTCACGCCCGAACTGGTGTTCATCCAGTGGGTCTTCTCCACAGTCTGGACTTGTTCAGTCGCCGTTCGCACCGATGATGAAGAAGGTGATTGGCGGGCGGGCGGTGCGGTGATCCCTTTCTGGGCCACGAGGTCGTTGACAGAGACGAATTCGTTGATCAGCCAGAAACGAACCTCGGACTCAGCGCACAGTTTTCGAGCCGCATCAAGCGCCTGGGCTGTGTCTTCTCCGCCGTCCATGAAAAGCGCAAGCCCTGGCTTGCGCTTTGCTGCGGCTGCGTACTGCAGAGCCTGCTTGATGCCCGCGAGGTAGTTCCGAACGTGATCCACCTCGATTGCATACTCATTCGTCAGGATGTCAATGCGACCAGTGGGGTGCTGTACCTCCACTTCGCCGCGAGTGACCTTGGCGTTGAATGCCATTTGCCAGTCGCTTTCTGAGTAGGACTGCGCATCGGCCAGAGAAAACACACCAAAGAATGCGATCAGAGTCAGTAGTAGCAAACGTCTCATCTTTCTCCTCCTTTCTGCCGAACGCACCGATAACCGGTTTGGCTGTTTTGTAGCCAAATCCGCGTTTATTGGATTGTTATGAATTGGATTTTATCCAAGTATTATAGAAATTAATATTGTTAAACATTTTGTTGGTTGTTTGATTAAAATCTTCCTCACCAAATTGTAAACAAAGAGATTCAAGGTCTATTAATTTTTGCATCCCGTTAAATTTTGGAGGGAAATTCTCCCATGATTTCAGTATATGATTTCGTGCAATAATTCCCCATTCTTTCCTTAACCTAAAATAGGTACCATCTATGTTTGCATGAAGCTTATCGTTTTTGATGGCAAAGTTGAGATCTTTTTCAAAATACCTATTTAAGAGAGATAAAGTATTACCTTTAACTCTTGTTTCATTTTGGTGGTCTGATACTGAGCACGGTTTTAGTTTTTTATTTATCGTAGCCCTTTGCAAACCTGTTGATCCAAGTTTTACTTCAATGGGGAAAATACTATTGTCATTAAGCTTTATGCAAAGGTCTATCGAAGAAAACCCGTCAAATGATACCGATGAGTTTGGAAACACAAATGAGACATTTCTATGGATTGAAATGAAATTGTGTTTTGGTAAATCAAATGCGTCCATTATTATATCTGGTTGCTTGGCACTCAACTCCTGTAAAATTGATTCACCGATATATGGGAATAGGCTTTTAACCATTTAGTATGCTCTTAGATTCATAACGAAAAGCTCAGCCGGAGCGGCCCACGGGGCCGCGATCGGCTGCAGCGACGGGTTATGAAATATTTTCTTCAATCATAATTAACTCATACCCTCTTTCTACAAAATTTTAAGATTTCGTTTAATGTTTCCAGTAGAGAAAGGGGTAATATAGTGGATATTTCAGACACATTACTGATTTTAATGTGATTACCAAAACAGATTGCAAGAGGCTTTGTTGGGCCAAGACCAACTGGATTATTCATACGAGATTCATCAGAAAAGCCACTTGCTAAGGATTTTAAGTACTCTGATTGCCTATATTCAAACAACAATTCTGTAAGCGTCCTCCAGTTTGTGGAAGTATTAGGTTTGATATCATAGCACTCCCGCAGATAGTCCATTTCTTGTTCATAGACGACAACTTTGTCAATGGAGGCTGTTCCCTTCAGCTTTTCTTGATTGTGCAAATGCCTTTCTAACATGGAATCAAGAATTTGCTTCGTGTTATCCTTATTTGAAAATGTTAAATTTGCCGCCCATGTGCATATTGAAAGATGAAGAAAAGGGACCCCAAACAAAAAACGAATATATTCAACATTAGAAAGTCCACATGGTTCAATGATCTTTTTGTAGTGAGGAATAATCCATTCACCGGAGGCCCAGTCTGCAAGTGTGCGTCCCATTTTTTCATATTTATTTCCGAACATGAAATCTCCTTAGTTAGCTGGTGGCACAATTACATTTGGTTCAGTAAGTAATATTTCATTCATAACATTAAACTGAGCCGCAAAACTACATTGTTTCGCAAATCACCGATCCTTTGCAGTCGGCTCAAGTGTTTGGTTATATTCCCATTCAGCCTCTACCATCATAAACGATTTTAACCTTTGAGTTCCGTTCCCGCACGTGCATCTTATTTCCCACATTACGCCATTAAAAGAACTTCCATTATCACCACAATATTTATGCAGATAGGGCAACTTGCCACAATCTTTACAGGGCACACCTTCGTCTGACATTTTATAATCTCCTTTCGGGAATATAACGTACTGCTCACTTGACGCAGACGCTATCCGAAAAACTATCAACAAAGTAATAAGCTGCCGCAAAACTACAAATTTCTAAATCGGCTCGGCTTCTGCGGTCAAGTGCAGCAGATGGTTCGGCCAAGATGTCCATGAAATGTCAATATTTCACGAGCCCCTTCCCGAGTGTCCCCCTTCCTCTCCAGGTTGAATACGGTCAACTCACTTATTCGAATCAGCATTTTGCCTTATTTCAAGTACTGCACGTGATTTCTCGATTTGCTTTCTTGCAACGATCCTTTTCACATGTTGAACATGTGCCTTGTGTGTCTTTAAACCAGGGGCCAGACGGCTTTGCGCAATCGTTTTGATTATCTTTTCGATTGTAACTTCAGTGAGAATTCTTTGGTTATGTCCTTTGAGGTAACGAATGTAACCGAATCCTTTTGTAACATTCTCCGGCATTGTGGTCTTGAAGGTGGGGCCACCGACGAAGACAACTAAAGATTTCACCTTTGTTTCAGGCAACCCAAGAAGTTCTATCAATGTCTTCGTGTGCTTATAATTTTGACGTAATGGATTTTGGAATTTCTGGGAATGATTCTTGTGCAGCTTTTGGGTCCAATACCTGTCTCGTTCTCTACCGAAAATCCAACCTCGCATATTCTTAGTTTCAACAACGAATACGCCAAAAGGTGAGATAATAATATGATCAATCTGCGTGCTACCATCTTCGGTGGGGAACGTCACGTTCTTTACCACATGATAATCGTTGTTGAGAAAAAAGCGTGCGGCAAGGTTGACCTGAAGTTCTCCAAACCAGCCCTTGAACCATGGTGTTTGAAGGATCAAGCCGAAAATTACAATAACCCCTGCTACAAAAACATATATCATCACGCTATCCTCATTAATTTATTCTTTGGGCTATGGCCTAACCGCTGGGCATGAGTGGTTTTGAAAAACGCCAGTTTTTCAAAATCCAACTCCATGCCTTTGTTCGGCAAATCTTTTTTCCCTTTTTTTAATAACATTAGCTAATGATCGCAAAGCTTCGTTAACAGAATCATGATCTGGAAAAAATTCAGCTAAATCAGGATCAATAACAACGAC
>JAUWQO010000162.1 GCA_030610995.1 Desulfobacterales bacterium | reverse complement strand
AGGATTGTTCGCCTCGGCCGGTTGCATAATCGGTATTCCAGTATCAATAAGTCTGAGACCTGATGGCCTCAGACTGTTCGTAACCAGGGCCAAGGGAATCACCACCATCAAGATGAGACCGATTTCCTTTAATAAGCTCTTCATCTTCATAGATATCAATTGCTGTATTTTAAACTACCTCCTCCAACCTGACCATACCGGAATTCCATTGTCATCTCTGAGCTTCAGGACAATGTCGCCTTTCTTTACCTCTGCGGCAATAACGGCAGGCTGACCCATCATTGTTACCCTTGAACCTCTGACCTGGACTTTGTCACCTTTTTCAATCTTTGTGTCGAGCCTTTCAATATACCATCCCGGTCCGAGGTGCACAGAAATGGCCTCTTTGTCTGTTTTTAACAAAAGGTGAATGCCGTAATGCATTCCTCTCACCGGCGTAATTTCATCAACGGACTCAACAGTACCTGAAACAGTTTCAACTGTCGCGGGGTTATACATCCTCTGATACTGTGTTCCCATACCCCATCCTCCGCTTCCACGCCAGCCTTTCCCTGGTTGGGCAAAAGCTGCGGAGACAACTAAAATCATCGAAAGCGCTGCCAGTAAACCTATGATACTTTTTGTTCTCATAAATACCTCCTTGAGCCTGGTTTATCCTGATTTTAAAGTTATAAACTGTGTAATACTTTTAAATCCCCTCTTATATAGGGGACTTTAAAAATTCCCCTCTTGAGAGGGTTGGACGCGAAGCGGACGGTGTGTGTAATTCCTGTAAGGTCTCTCTACAAAATTATGAGTTTTCAAATTTCTGATTGCGGTACATATCTTGTTGGATCCGATATACCCGCCTTTTTAAAGCCCTGCTTTCTTAAGACGCAGCTATCGCACTTGCCGCATGCCAGGTTTTCCGGAGAAGGATCATAGCAGCTATGCGTTAAGGAATAATCAACTCCAAGTTCAATCCCTTTTTTTATAATTTGCGCTTTGGTCATATTGATTAGCGGAGTTCGTATCTTTATTTTTGTAAGCCCTTCCACTCCCGCCTTTGTGGCAAGATTTGCCATTTGCTCAAAAGCTTTTATGTATTCAGGCCTGCAGTCAGGGTATCCGCTGTAGTCGATAGCGTTGACACCGATAAATATATCGGATGAAAGAAGAACCTCTGCCAGAGCAAGGGCATAGGAGAGAAAGATTGTATTTCGTGCAGGCACATAAGTGACGGGGATTTGTTTTCCTATCTGCTTTATATCTTTTACATGTGGCACATCAATATTGTCTGTAAGGGCTGAAGCGCCGATAATTTTAAGATCCAGATTTATTACAAGATGCTTTGCAACATTAAAGGCGGCCGCCACTTTTTTAGCTGCCTGCAGTTCAAGGGAGTGGCGCTGTCCATAGAAAAAGGTTAAACTATGTATTTCAAAGCCTTCATGTTTTGCAATGGCCAGAAGGGTCGTTGAATCAAGGCCTCCGCTTAACAGTATGACCGCCTTTTTTCTTGTAATCATAAATCCCTCAATCCTCTAATTCCTCTTGAATTTAGGAATTGAAGGTATTCTATTGATTTTAATCCCCTAATCCCCATAAGCACTAACTTAAACAACCAATTTAGTAAAATGCGAATATCGAATATCGAACAAGAAATGTCGAATTATGAAGTATTGAAACACTTCGACATTCTGCGGTTCCCTGTTCTGCGGTTCAAATTCCCCGAATCCTCTATTACCTTAACTCAAAATTCAAAATTCAAAATTAGCCCCCAATCCTCTAATTCCTCAATTCCTCAATTCCCTAATCCTATCTTATACTTTTCTTTGTTTATCGGGCCAGATTATTTTATGCATTTGAAGATGAAGCCTGATATTCAGGTTATCCTCAAGTATCCACTTTGCAAGTTTAGCACAGGCAATTTTTCCGAAAACAGGAGAAAATAGTATATTCTTTTCAGAAAATTCAGGAGATATCAACTTTGTGATATTTTTGGCATACTCATAATCCTCACGGCTTCCGATTACAAACTTGACCTGGTCTTTTTGATTGAGCCTTTTAAGGTTTTCAAGATCATTTTTGTTACTTTCACCACTGGTCGGGCATTTAATATCCACGATTTTTATGCATCGTTTATCAACTATGCTTATATCAAAGGTTCCGTTTGTTTCCATCATAACCTCATATCCTTTTTCAAGGAGTTCTGATATAAGTAAAGGGGTATCATCCTGAAGCAACGGTTCCCCGCCTGTAATTTCAATGAGCGGGCAATGATAAGTCGCTACTTTCTGAAGGATTTCGGCCAATTCCATCTTACTTCCTTCTTCATAAGCATAGCGGGTATCGCAGTATGAGCATCTTAAATTGCACCCGGTAAGCCTCACGAAAACACACGGAAGCCCAGCATATAAAGATTCACCTTGAATGCTGTAAAATATTTCATTAATTAAAAGTGCCATGGCAGTTTTCTTCTGAGTTGACTTTATATAAAACAATTAATACTAACACTTAACCTAAATGAAAACAATAAGCATACTAAAAAATACAGTTCAGGAATATGCATGGGGGTCTTATACCGCTATTGCCGAGCTTCTTGGCAAAAAGTTGCCTTCTGTCAGACCCCAGGCCGAACTCTGGATGGGAGCACATCCAAAGGCCCCTTCTGAGGTCAAATATGGCGGCAAATGGGTATCCTTGTTGGATTTGATTAAGAACAATCCAAAAGATATTCTCGGTAAAGAGGTGGCGCATAAATTTAACCACACCCTTCCGTATCTGTTCAAGGTCCTTGCAGCGGCAAAACCTCTTTCCATACAGGCTCATCCAGGTAAAAGGCAGGCAGTCAGTGGTTTTGAAAAAGAAAACAGGCTCGGGATTCCGATAGATGCTCCCAACAGGAATTATAAGGATGATAACCACAAGCCGGAATGTATATGCGCGCTTACCCCTTTCTGGGCTTTGAACGGGTTTCGCAGGGTTTCTGAAATTCTATTGCTTATGGAAAAAATCTGCCCGCAGGGTTTAGCCGGTGAGCTTGACGATCTTCGAAACCAGCCGGATAAGCAGGGTTTAAAAAACTTTTTTAGCGTTCTTTTAACTATGGAGCGTGAGCGAAAAAAGCAGGTCATAGATGATGCGCTAAAAAATGCGCACAGGTTTTCAGAAGATGATAACCTTTTTAAATGGACAATAAAACTTTATAATGAATATAAGGCAGACATAGGAATTTTTTCTCCCATACTGCTTAATTTGATTTGCCTTAAACCAGGTCAGGCCATGTTTATCCCGTCAGGGGCGCTTCATGCCTATCTTGATGGTGTGGGAATTGAATTGATGGCAAACTCAGACAATGTCCTAAGAGGCGGACTTACCCCAAAGCATGTAGATGTGCAAGAGCTTTTAAGTGTTCTTGATTTTGAAGAAAAGGACATCAATATAATAGCTTCAAAAAAATGCAAAGATTTTGAGATGATCTATCCGAGCCCTGCCGAGGAATTTGTTCTTTCCGTGATTTTCGACAACAAAGAGATAGCCTACAGGAGTCCGGTAAAAAGAAGCATTGAAATTATCCTTTGCACTGATGGAAAAGCGCTTATCACCGACATAGACAACAATATCGCCATTGATCTTGACAGGGGGGTATCGGTTGTTATACCTGCCAGCGTCCAAAATTATACTATTAATGGAAAAGCAACCCTTTATAAAGCTTCGGTCCCATTTTAACCGTCCCCCCCCATCCGCTGACCTCCAGAATTGTTGCCAGAAGCCATCCTACTTCCACCAATGTGCTAATCAAGATGTACCGAGCTCAAATGAGGACACGTCCCCCTTTTTTTGTTTTTCCTAAATTACAGAACAAATTGACATAAAGCCGCTATCTATGCTTTAATATTATAGATTATAATCCTGGTGACCTTGTTCATAATCTCAATTCTTCGTTTTTTGTGAAAGGTTTTCAATGGGCTATTCCGCATTTCTGATACCACGGCAAGAGACGATTGGGGGATTTTTTTAATGGCAAATAATGGAAAGATCAAAGAACTTGCCAATTTTATCTGGAGTATTGCGGATCTGTTGAGAGGTGATTACAAACAATCCGATTATGGAAAGATCATACTCCCTTTTACAGTTTTGCGAAGGCTTGACTGTGTTCTGGAGCCTACCAAGCAAAAGGTCCTCGATTATCTGCCGAAATTAAAATACATGAAGTTTAAAAATACCGAGCCGGTGATTAACAAAGTTGCCGGTTTTAATTTTCATAATAAAAGCAAATTAGATTTTGAAAAGCTTAAAGCTGACCCTGATAATATAGCTGCAAATTTAAGAAACTATATCAACGGGTTTTCCAGCGGTGGCAGGGAAATAATTGAATATTTCAGTTTTAATGATCAGATCGCCCGCCTTGATGAGGCTAATCTGCTGTTTCTGGTTGTTTGCCGTTTTGCTGAAGTAGATCTTCATCCTGATGCTGTCTCAAGTATTGAAATGGGGTATGTCTTTGAGGAACTTATCAGGAAATTCTCTGAATTATCGAATGAAACTGCCGGGGAGCATTTCACACCCAGGGAAGTGATCAGGTTAATGGTCAACATCCTGTTTTTGAATGACAAGGAAATCCTGACCAAAAAAGGGATTGTAAAAACAATTTACGATCCTGCCGGTGGAACAGGGGGGATGCTGTCTGTGGCGGAAAACTATTTGCGTGAGCTTAACCCCCGTGCCAGGCTGGAGGTTTTCGGACAGGAGGTAAATCCTGAATCATATGCCATCTGCAAATCCGATATGCTTATCAAGGGGGAGAATACGGCCAACATCAAATTCGGTAATTCCTTTACCATGGACGGTCTGGAATCGGAAAAATTTGATTATATGCTTTCTAACCCTCCTTTTGGAGTTGAGTGGAAAAAAGTTCAGACCCATATCAAAAAAGAGCATGAAACAAAAGGCTTTGGAGGGCGATTCGGCGCCGGACTTCCCCGTATCAGCGATGGTTCTTTTTTGTTTTTGCAGCATATGATTTCCAAAATGAAACCATCAAACAACGGCACCCGGCTCGGCATCGTCTTTAATGGTTCGCCTCTTTTTTCCGGCGGCGCCGGAAGTGGTGAGAGTGAAATCCGAAAATGGATTATTGAAAACGATATGCTGGAAGCCATCATCGCCATGCCGGATCAGCTTTTTTACAACACCGGCATATTTACTTATATCTGGATTTTAACAAACCGGAAACCGGTTAAACGTAAAGGGAAAATCCAGGCAGTCAATGCTGTTTCATTTTTTGAAAAGATGAGCCGGAGCTTGGGCAACAAAAGAAATGAGATCGGCGACAGACAGATCGACGAGATAACCGGAATTTATGGAGATTTCATCGAAGGTGAATTTTGCAGGATATTTGACAATGAAGATTTTGGCTATAACCGGATTACAGTTGAACGACCTTTGAGACTTAACTTCCAGACCTCAGAAGAAAGTATAGCTCTGCTTGAGAATGAAAAGGTATTTCAGAATCTTTCTAAACCGAAAAAAAAGGGTAAAGCAGGCTTGAAGCAAAAGGAAGAGGGAGAGAAACTTCAACAAGATATACTTGCAATGCTTAAAAGCATGGATGGCTCTGTAATTTATAAAAACAGAGAGAAATTTGAAAAAGCTCTTAAAGAGCATTGCAAAAAATATGGATTGGCTTTACCTGCGCCGATACAAAAAGCTGTTTTAAAAGCCGTGTCTGAACAGGATGAAACAGCAGATATTTGCCTGGATAAAAAAGGTAATCCAGAACCGGATACGTCGCTGCGGGATAACGAAAATGTACCTTTAAAGCAAGATATCAGGGAATATTTCGAGCGGGAGGTCCTGTCCCATCTGCCGGACGCCTGGATTGATGAGAGCAAAACAGTAAAGGGCTATGAGATCAATATTACGAAATTTTTTTA
>JAUWQO010000003.1 GCA_030610995.1 Desulfobacterales bacterium | reverse complement strand
CCACGACGATCGCGGCTGGAAAGCCGCTCCCACAGATTGCCCCGCGGAACGCGGGGTCAATTGATGTTTGATGATAAAAGTCCGCCCGAAGGGCACTAAGTTCTCAATCACATGTCTCCTTTGTGTCTTAGTGCCTTTGTGGCTCAACTATTGCGAGAAAAGCTATTGTGCAGCACCATGGCGGGCAGTGTGCTCTGTGGTAAAGTTTTTGATAATTGCAGATAGAATGCTAAATTACAAAATATTTAAAAACCCGATAACGAGAATGAGAATATTGCGTTTTAAGGAAGTAAAGCGCGCTTATATCTCATTGTTGATATTGATTATTCTTTATATGGTCAGTCTTTGTTCCGAACTTATATGCAACGATGTCCCTTTGTATGTCAGGTTTAATGGAAAATCATATTTTCCGGCAGTTAAGTTTTATCCGGAAGATCTGTTTGTCGGAAATAATAAAAAAACAAGGCCGGACTACAAAAGCATAAATAACAGCGCAGCATTTAGAAAAGATGCCGGCAATTTTATGATCTTTCCGCTGATTCCCTACAGTCCCTTTGAAAGCATTGATCCAAAATCGATTGCGGTTTCAGATAATGTTACACTTGTCTTTACCCAAATACCGAGGATCGGAACCGTTAATATTAGAAGGGATTATTCAATTGTTAGATCTGCTTCATTCGGCTTTTTTATCAACATGAAGGACGGGCAGGCAAAAGGGATTCTTCTTCACGAATATTACGCCATTCCGGAAAAGATAAGGCAGGGGATTGAAAAGCGATTTGCAAATGAAAATGCGCAGCGATTAATTTCTTCAAAAATAATGGGCGATAAAGGAATGGAAGTTGTAATTTCTCTGTCCACATACACGTCGCGTAAAAAAGCCCCGGAAAGCGTCAGGCTTACATTCAGAGAGGCTGGGGTAAAAGATCAAAGTCTAAAAAAAATAGTTTTCAACAAAAGCCTAAAGCCGGTTCAAGACAAAATCAAACAAAATAGCATGAATATATGGAGCTCTCTTGCATCTCAAGATAGAAAAACTCTTCTAAGTATGGTGAGTCAGCGATTTTTGCATACGATCGAACCTTTTATTTTAAAGGTTAAAAACCGGCTTTACAGTATTAGCTTTGAAAAAGATGATATCCGCTTTCCATTTGCGCCGGTTAAGGAGCATTTGATGGGGATTGACGGGGCTGGCAGGGATGTTTTAGCGAGAATTCTTTATGGATTGAGAACTTCGCTTACTTTCGGCCTGCTGCTTGTCGCATGTTCGATGATCCTGGGAATTATTGCAGGCGCTGTTCAGGGATATTATGGCGGGGCAATGGACATAACAGGCCAGCGTCTTATTGAAATCTGGAGCGCGCTGCCGTTTCTTTATATTATGATTCTTATGGGATCGGTCTATGGGCGGAGTTTTTCTTTACTTCTATTTTGTTACGGGCTTTTCAACTGGATAGGAATTTCCTATTATATACGCGCTGAATTTCTCCGCCTGCGCAAAAAGGAATTTGTTGAGGCAGCCAAATGCATGGGAATATCATCATATAAGATAATATTTAAACATATTCTTCCCAATGCTATGGTTCCTGTAATAACTTTTTTCCCCTTTTCTCTTGTCGGAGCAATAGGAGCGCTTGCGGCCCTTGATTATCTGGGATTCGGGCTTCCTCCGCCCACTCCAAGCTGGGGAGAGCTTCTCTTCCAGGCCCAGCAATACAGATGGGCATGGTGGCTTATTCTCTATCCATCTTTAGCGTTATTTATTGTTATGCTTCTTGGCGTATTTGTCGGTGATGGGATGAGAAATGCTTATGATCCGAAGAGATGCAGCAGGATTGAGTGATAGGGATTGAGGGATTGAGGGATTGAGGGATTAAGGGATTGAGGGATTGAGGGATTGAGGGATGCTGGAATGCTGGAATGCTGGAATGGGATGATTAGATGAACAAAATGTTTACACAATCTGCGGAAATCGGCGAAACCTGCCCGCAATGCCTTGGTATGGATTTAACGAAGTATCATAATCGGTGCTACAAACGTACTTTTACTATGTCAACACAACTACAACGCATGGCAGGCGGGTCTGTGGATGGGATTGAGGGATTTATAACGTGCTGGAAATTAATAACATAACGGTTACCTTTGAAACAGATGAAGGTATTGTCAAGGCGGTCGATAATGTTTCGTTTCATATTGACAGGAACGAAATTGTCGGATTAGTCGGCGAATCAGGATGCGGAAAATCTGTCACAGCATTGAGCATACTTCGTCTTATTCCATTGCCTTATGGGAGGATTGAAACAGGCGAAATTTTATTTTACGGTAAAAACCTTCTCGATCTAAACCCCAAAGAGATGAGAAAAATACGCGGCAGGGCAATAAGCATGATATTTCAGGAACCCGGGTCCGCGCTTTCACCATTGCACACAATCGGCAGGCAGATGGTTGAAACTATTTTACTGCATAAGGATATAACCGGGAAAGAGGCCTGGAATATTGCTGAAACCTGGCTCGAGAAGGTTCAAATCTCTGATCCAAGAGAAAGGATGTTTGCTTATCCTTATCAGCTTTCCGGAGGCATGCAGCAAAGGGTGATGATTGCTATGGCCTTGATGCTGGAACCCGATCTTGTCATAGCGGATGAACCGACAACAGCGCTTGATGTAACAATACAGGCTCAGGTTTTTGAGCTGGTCAGGGAGATGAGGCGATTTAATACCTCTATGCTGCTTATTACACACGATATGGGAGTGATATGGGAAATGTGCGACAGGGTGCTGGTTATGTATGCTTCAAGGGTAGTCGAGGAAGGAAATAGGGACGATATTTTTTCAAAACCCACGCATCCTTATACTATAGGGCTTCTTGAGTCGATACCGAAACTTTCAGCTCCCCCCTCGAGGGGGGATAAAGGGGGGTATAGATTGAAAGCAATCCCGGGCCAGGTGCCGTCTGCTCTTAATTATCCATCAGGGTGTCATTTTTTTGATCGATGCCCTGATGCATTTGATAGATGCAGAAATGAAAAACCAAAACTCATCGATCTTGGCAATGGACACAAAGCAGCATGTTTTCTTGCGGAAAAATGAATTATAAACAACCCCCAAAATCGCCGCTATTAGAGGCAAACGACCTTCAAACATGGTTTCCGATAAAACGCGGCATTTTGGCAAGGACGGTCGGGTATGTCAGGGCGGTTGATATAGCCTCTTTGTATATAAACAGAGGTGAAACATTAGGTCTTGTTGGCGAATCCGGATGCGGGAAGAGCACCCTTGGCAGAACTTTATTAGGACTGGAAAAGGCTCGAAGAGGCAAGATCCTTTTTTGCGGAAAAAATCTTCTTAAGCTTAATCGCAGGGAACTACGGGAAATAAGAAGAAGGATGCAGATAATATTTCAGGATCCTCTGACAGCGCTTAATCCAAGAATGAATGTTATTGATATTATTACAGAGGGGCTTGTTGCATTCGGCTTGTTAGAAGGAACCAGGGAGGATCATGCAAAAAGACTGATGAATGAAGTCGGACTTGATGAAGAGGCCATATATCGTTATCCACACGAGTTTTCCGGCGGGCAGCGCCAGCGCATCAATATAGCGAGAGCTTTATCTTTAAGGCCTGATTTAATTGTTTGTGACGAACCTGTCAGTGCCCTTGATGTATCTGTGCAGGCGCAGGTTATAAATCTGCTTATGGATTTGCGGGACAGATACAATCTGTCTTATCTTTTTATCTCGCACGACTTAAGCGTGGTAAGCAATATTGCGCACCGTGTGGCTGTTATGTATCTTGGCCGGATAGTAGAACAGGGCTCGACCGGCGATATAATTAACAACCCTATGCATCCTTATACCAAGGCTCTTATTAATGCGGTGCCCAGACCGGATTCTAAGGAGATCGAACATAAAAGGGAGCGAATTATTCTGAAAGGTGAAATACCTTCTCCTTCAGCTCCTCCTTCCGGTTGCATGTTTCATACACGTTGCCCGGAGGTTATGGATATATGCAGAGAAAGAGCGCCAAGGGAGACAAAATCAGGCATGCATGGGGTGTGGTGCCATTTGTATGGTCGAGTAGTTGAGTGGTCGAGTAGTTAAGTGGTTGTTATTATTCAGGCAAGTAGACTTTGCCTAAAATTGGATAGTCAAGATTCATTTAAAGTAGCCGTTCACGGCTTGAAACTTGAAATTGGAAATTGGAAAGTAGAAATTTGGGAGACCTGTCTGCGTGCGGGCACGCACAGGCAGGGATGAAACGAGTTTACGAGTTGGATGTTTACAAACTGCCAGAAGCGTTATCAGAGCATTATCAGATATGGTCTAGCACGACTTTGATGAGTGGAACAAAAGGGTTCAGGCCAAATTTCTAATTTCTAATTTTAACGTTCCGTGAACGCTTACCATTTAAATTCTAACATGTTGAATTGTTTGCCAACTCGACCATTCGACCACTCGACTATTTTGCGGGAGATGGAGTAGCCGCTGGAGTTTTGGGGAGGCTTGGCTTAGGCTCTTGGATTTTTGCGATTTTTGCTCTGATAGATTCGATTTTCTGTTTTATTAGTTTGTTCTGGCTGTCGTCAAGGTCAAGCAAAACTGCCTTCTTAAGGTACTTCAGAGCGGTTTTAAAGCCGTCAATAGTTTCTTTGCTTGCGGCAACATCGGCCTTGTACTGGAGAGTCATCATGTTGATGCTGTTTAAACGCACATAGGCTTTTTTGCGGAGATCATCGGTAATGCCAAACAAAATAGCCTTGTTCAGGTAAAATTCAATTCCTTCAAAATCAGGCATTCCGGCTACATCCAGAAGGGCGTCGGCCTTATTGATATAATAATTAAAGACGAGCGGAAAAACCTCCTCTTTTAAATAAACCTCTTTAATTTGTTGTGGAGCTTGTGCTCCCGGCAAAGTAACAAGGAGCTTCCGGCTCATCGGCGCGAATCTGCCTTGCCAGATTTCAACTGCTCCGTCTATGGCCGTAATATAATAGTTTTTAATATTTGAAAAACTTGAATAAATAACAAGTGCGGCCAGAATAACAAAGAAGGCTGCAAGATATTTTATTGACTTTTGCATCTATCAGACCCTTTTTTCGTTTAGATTTCTATATAGATTATTAATTTGTTTTTGTAAATAGATTTTTTATAATGAAGCGGAGATTTTATAATGAACCGGTTAAGTTTAAATAATAAAAAAGAACGATTGGCTTTAATTCTCAAAGGACTTGATTCCGTGATGGTTGCATTTTCAGGAGGTGTTGACAGCGCTTTTCTTCTTGCCGTAGCCCATGAAGTATTAAAAGAGAATGTAGTTGCCGTGACAGCGGTATCAGAAATACATCCGGCGCGTGAAAAAAAGAAAGCAATGGAATTTGTAAAAAATTACGGTATTAAACATATTATTTTGCAATCAACGGAAATGAGCCTGCCTGCTTTTGTGTCTAACAGGAAGGACAGATGCTATGTATGCAAAAAAAATCTTTTTGAAAAGCTTATAAAAATTACGTCAGACATCGGTATTAAATACATAGCTCATGGAGCAAATACAGATGACCTTGAAGATTTTCGTCCAGGACTAACTGCGGCACAGGAAATGGGAGTTCTTGCCCCCATGATTGATGTTGGGCTTACCAAGGATGACATCCGGCTGCTCTCAAAAGAGATGAATCTTGAGACTTGGAACAAACCGGCTCTGGCATGTCTTGCTACAAGGATTCCATATGGAACCCCTATAACCGTGAAGGCCCTTGAAATGGTTGACCAGGCGGAAGATGTTTTGATAAACTTTGGATTTAACGTTTGCCGCGTAAGAAAATATGAGAACATGGCAAGGATAGAGGTAAATCCAGAGGAAATTGAAAGCATTTCAGATAAAAAAAACAGGGAAACTATTGTCGGAAAATTCAGAAAAATCGGATTTTCCCATGTCACAGTTGACCTTGAAGGTTATATCCAGGGAAATATGAACAGGGCTATCAAGGACTGACTGGGAGGGCCTTCTTCCAGTCAGGCAGATAGGCATTTAACATGCTTTTAAAAAGCTTTCCATGATTCGGCGTCTGAAGATGGAGAAGTTCATGCACAATTACATAATCCTGAAAAGCCCGTGGTTCCTTTAAAAGATCCGTGCTGAAGCAGACCCATCCGTTTGTGGAGCAGGACGCCCATTTTTTCGTCATTTTCTGAACACGAATCTGCCCTGGATTTACACTTATCTTTTCTGCCCATTTCATCACTTCGGCTTTAAACTGATCTTTTGATCGAAAATCATTCGATATTGATTTTCCGGCCATCATTTCTCCCTGTTCAACTTCAGAAGTTTATCAACCACAGATACCATGTTGTCTTTGCCAAGAAATGAAAGCACAAGCTTATACAGCTCGGCCTTAAGTTGTCTGAGTTCATCAGGATTATATTTATAATTTGGAAACCGCAAAAACAGACTGTTTATCACAGGAGCATGTTTTTGGGATCCTTTTATGCCCTCCTGTTTCAAAGTCCAGTAAACCGCGAAAGTGTTTTTGTCAAAACCGGTTTTTTTCTGCTCTTTTCCCGCTTTGACCATTTCATCAATAAGCTTTTCAATTTTTTCAAGAGCATCCTGTGTCGTTATCTGTCGGTTATCAAAGGCATCCTGTATTGCCTCAGCCCTGTCTCCAATCGGTTTGAGATACGGATTGTCATCACCGTCATCGCTGACGGTTTCCCCGATGCTCTTCAAAAGATTTATCACTTTTGAAGTTTTTGAGTATTTGCCGTCCTTTATTGCCTCAAGGGTTTTTTCATCTATTTTTACTGTTGATGTAGTTCTTGACAGACCGTATGTTTCAACCCTTTCTCTAACTAAAAGTTCGGTTTTTCTTGCCACATCGCCATACAGAACCGTCTTTTTTCTGAATGCGTTGCGCAAAATCTGATAAAGAACTGAAAGCTGTCCAAAGTCTTCAACATAATTCCTCATATCAGGAGACGGGGACAGGATTTCATAAAGCATTTCCAGTTCCTTGAAAAATCTGTAAAACTCTTCTCTTTTTTCCTGATCGGCAAATGCATCAATTGCCGCCTCAACAGCCCTGTCATCTATCCTGCCGCGAGCAAGTTCAAGATATTTCTGTGCTTTGCCTGTCATAAGTCTGGCAAAGCGTTTCATAAGCACATCAATATTTTTTATAACACCGCTGACAACATCGGAATCAAACGATAATGCCTTTTCCAGGTTTTCAAACATTCCGACAAAATCCACTACAAGGCCGCATGATTTTTTTACCCGGTCTTCTTCATATGGCCGGTTAACACGAGCTATGGCCTGAAGCAGTACGTGATCACGCATTGGTTTATCAAGATACATGCAGTAAAGAACAGGTGCGTCAAATCCTGTAAGCAATTTATCCGTTACAATAAATATTTTAGGCTGAGTGTCCGGCTTTGGGAAAAGCTTTCTCTCTTTTTTCTCATCCTCCGGCTTTATCTGGTATTTGTAAACAAGCGGATATTTTTCACTGTCATGCTGCGCAGCAGTATAAACCGGCGTGGAATATTCAGGCGGTAGAAGTCTGTCAAGAGCTTCCTTGTAAAGTGCGCATGCCTCGCGGTCAACACCAACCAGAAATGCTTTGTATCCCAAAGGCTCGACATTCTCGGTAAAATGTCCGGCAACAAACCTGCTAACTTTTTCTATGCGATCCTTTGATTTCAGGAATGCCTTGAGATTTACAGCCTTATCAAGAATTTTGTTAAGCTCGTCTATTTCGCTTACGCCTTCTGCTTCAACAAGGCTTAAAAACTCCTTTTCAAGTTCCTTCTCCGGGACCCTCATATCATTTGAAGCCAGAGCGTAATTAAGCGGGAGGGTTGTCTTGTCTTCTATGGATTCTTTGATTGAATATTTATCAAGGTAACCTTTGTCGTCCTCTTTTCCGAATATTTTGAAGGTGCCTTTCCCGTAAGCTGTTTTATCAATGGGTGTGCCGGTAAATCCTATCATTGTGGCATCGGGCAAAGCGGCAACAAGGTAATTGCCGAGATCCCTCCCGAATGACCGGTGCGCTTCATCAGCCATAACGAAAACATTATCCCGTTCGCAAATGTTTTTCGGTATCTTGTCAAACTTGTGAATCATTGAGATTATAAGCCCCCTGAAATCAGATTCCAGAAGCTCGCGTAGTCTTCTTTTACTTGATGCCTGTTCAATTTTGATGTCAAGTGTCCGCAGTTCCCCTAAAATACGGTCAACCCAGCCTGAAAGCTGACCCTCAAGCTCGTTTCTGTCAATCATAAGAATTACGGTTGCCTTGCCAAAAACTTCCTTGTTTTCAAGTACCTGCCTAGCAGCGGTAATCATTGTAAAAGTCTTGCCCGATCCTTGCGTATGCCATATAAGGCCGGTCGTTTTTTCACTGTCCGCGCATCTTTCAACGACCTTTTCAATTGCCCTTGTCTGGTGCTGGCGCAGGATTGTTTTGTGAAGCTCGTCATCCTTGATATAGAACAGAATCCACTCTTTAAGCATTTTCAAAAACCGCTCTCGGTCAAAAAAATGCTTTACCTTTTTTTCAAAATTTCCCTTTGCCTCATCTTTCCAGTTAAAAAGATTTTTCCGGTCAAGATTCCATGTTGATCCGTAATAAAAATCGATCAGGTGCGTGATGTCAAACACCTGCGGGGCAGTCAGCATTTCCGGAGTTTCCCTGTGATATTCCCTGATCTGTATCAACCCTTTTTCAATTCCGTTGATTATTCTTGCACTTTTCGTTTCTACAACGGCAACCGGAATCCCGTTTATCAGAAACATGATATCAGCCCGATTCTTTTCCCTGCCATTATTATATTGCCATTCGTCAGTAACCTGGAAAGTATTGCGGTTAGGTCTGTCAAAGTCGATCACAGTCACATTGCGCCTGCGCTTTTCCTTTTCGTCAAAAATGCTCTTTTCCCCGCGTATCCAGGAAAGAATTTCCGCATTCCCTTCGATATTATTCTTTACAGCTTCAATAGCGCTGATTATTTCACCAACATTTTTCCGGGAAACCAGCCCCTTGTTAAGTTTAATCAGACTGTCTTCAAGTACGCGGTAAAACAGGGTCCCGCTTTCACCTTTTCTTAAAGTAAGCGCATCTTCACGGGACACAATCTTCCACTTGATTTCCCCCGCATATCTAATAATAGGGTCCTGAACAGTCGCTGTTTCTGTGCCAAGGTTAACCGGCATTTATAATCTCTTTAACAATTCTTTTCTGCGTACTCACAAGCGATTCTCCCACAAAGCGCACAAAAGGTTCCAGATCACCTTTATCCGCTTTGGCAAGTGTATCAAGATAAAGCCTGCGCCTTTCGTTTCTGATAACCGCAGGCGGCAACTTTTTTTTATGAAAATCAGATTCATAAGCAGCCGAGCCCCCCTGCCGTTACCATCATCAAACGGATGAATTCTTACCATGTTATAATGGGCGACAGATCCTGTTATCAGCCCATGTTCTTTGTAAATATTCTCATTTATCCACGAAATCAGTTTTTCCATTTTCAGTTTTTCCATAACCGTTTCCCAGCGTTCCGACCGCAAAGACTTCTTTTCATCAATCCTGACTTGCAGATCATTAATCTCCTGAGTCAGCAATTCAAGTTCTCCTGTTTTTTTTTACAGTGTAATATTTTGGCATTTCGTTATCCTTCCAATAAAATAATACACGCTATTGAAAAAAGCTGTTTACATTAAAGGATTACACATATACATAATCCTGACATGAAATCATCATCGTTAAAGATACCAAAATCAAATTGCTGGAATCCTCGTAAGAATCTGCCAGCCAAAATATCACGAAAAAACAAAGAACGTGACTTCACCTTAAGTTTTGCCCGCGCATATATTCCAAATTTAAAATCTATACATTCCAAAACCAAAAAAACTATTGTTAAGTATGCGCGAGAAATACCGATAAATGGTTATGGCATAGCTGACTTTGTTGCTGTTTACTGTAATAAAACAAATGATAATTCACAAAGCCTTCTTTCAAAAATTGATTCATCGGTAATAAGAGCTTTTGAGCTTAAAATATCTGACTGGCGCAGGGCAATGATGCAAGCCCATAGATACAGATATTTTGCAAATTCTTCTATAGTTGTTCTCCATTCCGACAAGTTGAAAAATGCTTTTGAATACATTGATACTTTTAAAAAAATTAATGTCGGTCTATGGGCATTCAATCCAAACAACAACAAAATTATCACCTGCTATACCCCGCGTCCCCAAAACCCGTTGGAACCAAAATATAAACCCTTGGCTATAGAATTAATAGCCAAGGCATCTAAATCTCTGCATTCTTCCTGAAAGCCTGTATCGATTCCATCAAAGCTTCCATATATTCCCTGTTTGCTTCCCTGTTAACAGGCAGACCATATCCGGCAAGATTTGTATAGGTTATTTCAGATCTATTCACCATATTTTCAAGTAACTGCAAACTTTCGTCCATGTCTGAAACGATATTTTCATTATTAAGATGTGAAATTGCCTCCCAGGATTGTAATACCTCAACTTTTCTATCAGGTTCCCCCCCCTCATAGTCACTATCACGAGGCAGGCCATTATTGATTTCAGGTATTACTTTTACGAAAGCTCTACGCTCATCATGAGTTATCCGATTTAATAATGCATTACTTAAATATCGAATCGTCGGCAACCTCCCTCCGCTGACAGTGTTAATATAACGACTCATTGAAAACATTCTTAAATTTGACCACCATCCTGTTGCACCGGCATAGCCTCCAGCACATCCTAAGAATGGAGTTAATATATCAGAAAAACCATTAATAACCTTAAAGCCATTAATTGACAGTGTAAAATTTAACATCATCCAACCCGCAATAACATCCGCATGAATAAGCTCTGAACGTGAAATCTTTGTTCGGTCATCAGTAATACCACCGCCAACAATTATATAAAAACCATCAGGCGGGTTATCCAGTACGGTTATATCATTTAAAAATGCCTCAAATTCAGTTTGGTCAAGTAGAGTATCACGATCGATTGCCAATGTTGCAAATACGTTGCGTTTATCGCCTGTTTTCTTAAATAATTGTTGAGTTTTTCTAATAAAATTTTTGGCAATAACTGCTTCAATGGAATTGAATGATCTTGGTATAAAAATATTTGGAGCAATAATCGATGTTAACGGTAGATCAACGACTGTATCAAATGTATCTGCTAAAATTTTTTCAACTGTTTCAGAGGATTCTAATTGACTACGGCGTTGTGTAGAGAAATAAGGCCATTCATTTAATCCTCCAAGCTTTGCATCAGGTTGATGGGCGTAAAAACACGCATAAAATTCCGGATCTAAAAGGATCTCGGCATGGGAGGAAACCGAGTTTATATCTTTAGCATCACCTGGTATTTTCTCTATCTTTTCATAACGAGCGCTGAATATTACGCCATCTATAGCGTCATCCTTAAACCCATTAATTATTTTATCTCCTGGGCCATATCCATGCTGGGCAAACAATTTCATGACAACTCCTTTACTTTGTTAAGAAGCATTTGGATTGAAGCTGGTCTTAATGCAGGCAGTTTTTTAATTAACTGGTCAATTATTTTACAAAAATCCGGAGGCAAATCGGGCCTTAAAGTTGATAACGGCTGAGCTTGTGTTTTTAGAATTCGGTACATGGTTGTGTAAGCATCCTCACCTCTTTTTCTTATGGGGTGTACTCCGGACGCATATTCATATACTGTAACTCCGGCTGAATACATATCACTGCGATAATCCAGGTTTTCCCTAAATCTTGGATTAAACATTTCAGGCGCCATATAGGGAAGTGTTCCTGGCCTGAACATTGAATTCCTCGTTAGCGCTGTACCGTGTATTTTAAAAGCAATTCCAAGATCAAGTATCACAAAAGGTCTTTCAGGGCTTTTCAGTTTTATTGCATTGTCAGGCTTGATATCCCGGTGTATGAGGTCGTTTTCTTTGAGCAGTTTTATCGCTTTTAATAAAGTCTTTGTTAATTGAACTAATTCGGGCAAATCTGGTTTATAATTTTCTTTAAGTTTTGAGCGTAAATTTTCACCATCAAGAAATTCTTCACTATAGATGATATAATCAATTCTATTAATATTTATTGATTCTGGTGGTAATGATCCAAGCCGTACGAACTCGGGAGATTTACATTTATCCAGAGCCTCTATCTCTCTTTTTACTCGACCAATTAATTCGATACGGTCTTCTTCATTAATATCAGCCGGAATATATACCACTTTGATTGCTTCAGGCCTTTCATGAACATATCCTTTGTAAACCGCTTTAAAGCCTCCCTGGTCAAAGTATGAAAGTCTATCAACTTTTCCTTTTAATGAATCCTGTAATTGTTTTATATCTGGCAAATGTTCCATATATTATCCTCTATTTTTCATTTCCAGTACACATGAAGTATCAATATCAGCGTCTTTAACTCTTATTTCTCCTGACATGAGTTTGTTCAGCATGGTTTTCAACATGTCTTGCAGGGTGGTTCTTTTTGATGTGTGAAGTTCGATTTTTTCGTCTATAGAAATTAGTATATCAGCAATTTCTCGTTGTTCAGATACAGATGGCTTAGTTACATGAAACATATCAAAGTCTGTCTTTGAAAAATTTGGAAAAGTTGAACCCCCAGCAGTGGCATAGGAGTATATTTTTTGAGAATTGTGTTCGATTAAATAGAAAACAAACTCCGTTATTGATTGAGGTTCTTTACCCCTGATAGCTGCAACTCCTCTTCCTATGCAATAATCCTGATCAGCAATATTCATTCTTGCTACAGTGTTTCCACGGACACAGAAAAGGACATCACCTTTTTTTGCAACTTTTGTAGATTTCATGGTCCATTGTACAGGCCTTGGATATTTTCTTGTAAATTCTGCTGGTCCATTTAACAAAGGTAGACCTTCACCTTCTTTATTATAATAATCCCCTTTTGGTGACTGTCCCATAATAATCAACGCTAACGCCCCTAAAGAACATATCTCCCAACTCTCCGGCACCCTCCCAATCTCCGTTTCCTTTGTCTTCTCCCTCCGCAAGCCATAGGTAAAAACATGCTGCACGGTTGATTTTTTCAATTCCTGCGCTGCTTCGATAATGGATTCCTGCACTTCAATTGCCTGCTGGATTTTAAAAAGGATTGCTGCGATTTTTTCCTGTTCAGGAATTTCAGGATACGAAATTTCGCTTTCCTTCAATAAGTTATAGTGGCGGCTATATCCTTTACTGGGCAAATTTAGGTTTATTAGATAATAATAGAAATATCTTGAGCAAAATTCATCTTCATCTGGTTTGATTAATTTTGTACCATCTGCACCAATCGCAAAAGGGGAATTTATATATTTAAAGACACGTGTGTGGTCACCAAAAATAATGAGTGGAATGTTGTCCTTTATCACTGCTGATTTATCATTGGTCCAACCCGCTATTTTAGTCCGCCCTTGATCGATAATTGGGAAATCACCGTTCGGCAAATAAGAATTGGTCTTTATTTGCTTTGATCGCTCAAATCTAACTGGTACGATACAATTTGGGAATACTTTATTTTTCCAATCTGATGAGCAATTTTTCATTTTATTGCCACTAAGTTACTTTTAATAATTATATCCAAGTTTAGAAAACACATCTTTCAGCTCTGTATTTATTTTAACCTCTTGCTTTTCAAACACTTTTAGTTCTTTCAACAACTCTGGAATTTCACAATAAGTTACTTTTTCGCTTGTATCCACATATCTTGACGGCGAAAGGTTGTAATCATTCTTTTTTGCTTCTCTTACCTTAATAACCTTTACAAACCGCTCTACATCGTCGCCTTTTATAAATGCACCCGCAATCTTCCGTATGCTTTTATCCGGTATATAATTTTTTGGTTTCCCTTTTTTGAACTCCTGGCTTGCATTAACAAGCACAATCTTTCCTTTTTTTGCAGGCTGTTTGTTTTTATTGAATACAATGATTATTCCTGCTGCCGTTGTATTATAAAAAAGGTTGTCAGGAAGAAGAATAACCCCTTCAATCAGGTCATTATCCACAAACCATTTGCGTATTTTCTTTTCCTTATCTTCTGTTCTGCTTCCGCTGCCGCGCGTAACAGCTCCTGTGTCTATGACAACCGCCGCGCGTCCTGTCTGATTAAGCGATGCAACTGTATGCTGTAGCCACGCCCAGTCCCCCTTGCTGGTTGTGACTCCGCCCTGTGATTCAAAACGGTCAAATGGGTCATTTTCATAAACAGTTGTGGCAAACGGCTGATTCCACATGGGATTTGCAACAACAATATCAAACTTTTTCAGGCTGGAATCCGATTCCCTGAATTTCGGATTAACCATGGAGTTTCCGCGCAAAATTTCCCCTGTCATGTCATGAATTACCATATTCATTCTTGCTATGGCATAGCTGGAACCAGTAAGCTCCTGTCCGTGAAGCTTCAGGGGCCGCTGCACTTTGATTTCACGCTCCTGGAGGGCAAGCTCGCACTTTATGAGAAGCCCTGCTGATCCGCACGCATAGTCATAAACCTCTTCACCCTGCCCGGGCCTCATAATATATGCCATTAGCCACCCGACTTCAGCGGGTGTAAAAAACTCTCCCGCACTCTGTCCCTGGCCTTCCGCAAATTTTCTTAAAAGATATTCATATGCTCTGCCAAGAAAATCAGGCTCAACATCATAAAGACCGATTCTGTAGCGTGGATCGGAAAGCGCTTCAATGACACCGGAAAGAGCTGCATCACTGATCTCTCGCTCATTGTTTCGGGTCTCATTATAGTCAACAATATCAATCACACCTCCAAGATCAGGGTTCTTTTTAACAATTGCCCTTACTGTTGAAGTAAGCTGCTCTCCAAGGGTTTTGGGCATGCGGTCCTCGGGCCAGTCAAACTGCTCCCGCCCGCTGACAACCGGCCAGCGCGCCTCGGGCGGTATAAAAAATCTTACAAGTGTATTATCAGCGTCGATAATTGAAAGCGCTGTCTCCCTGTTACCGTATGTTTCGGAAAGCCATTTCACTTCATCCTCGAATACATCTGAAAGCCTTTTTATAAATAAAAGAGGTAAAATATAATCCTTAAATTTAGGAGCATCCTTTTCGCCACGGATGGAACATGCGGCGCTCCAGAGCATCTGCTCCATGGATTTAGTGCCGAGAACATCGTTTTTAGATATTTTTCTGCGGCGTTTCTTTATAAGGCCGGCGCTGTCTTTAGAATTTTCCAGATCATCCTGCTTAAGTCCAATCTCTTCAATTAAGGCAAAGATAGCTTTTCTTGCCTTGCCGCGTGGTTTAATTCTTTCGTTTTCCCAGCGGTTTACTGTTGCAAATGAAACCCCAAGTTTTGCGGCAAGCTCTTCCTGGCTCATGTTCAATCTGCGTCTGATTTCCTTAACAACCTTGCTGATATCTCTGATTTCCAACATGACTTCCTCCGTAATTATATTATATATGCTATAGCATAATACCATATTTGTCAAGCTTTATTTGGATATATATCAAATAATAATCTTGTAAAATTTTAGCGCTAAATATGCTTTAGCTTGCTTACAAGCCAACTTTTTAGTAGTTTTCATTTTTGAGAAAGCGATTTTGCACTTATCGCCGCTTTTTTAATACTGGGGGCTTTGATCATGTTGATGGGGGTGCTTTTTATTAAGTTGCTGGGGTGAAGGATAAAATTAAGCGATTGAACGCGAAAAGATAGCTGCTTATGTTGTCGGGGAGAGTAGGCCGTCATTTATATGTAAGACTTTGAGGCTGTGATCTATGAATCAAAGAAAAAAACTTACTGTATTCATTGCAGGAAGCTTGACTGTTCCATTTGGGCAGATAGTAAAGGTCTTTGAAAAGGCAAATCCTGAATTTGAAGTGCGTTTAGAGGCGGCTGGAAGCCAAACTTGTGCAAGATGGATTATAGAGGAGCACAAGCCTTGCGATGTCATCGCCCTGGCTGATTATCAGATAATTGATGATTTTTTAAAATCTGAATATATATCCTGGAACATACAATTTACCAGCAATGAAATGGTAATTCTATACAGAAAGGATAGCAGGTATTCAGATCATATCAATATACAAAATTGGCCGGAAACACTACTTAGAAATAATGTGTGTTTTGGTTATACGAATCCTAACAAAGATCCTTGCGGCTATAGAACTTTACTTATGTGGAAGTTAGCCGAAAAGTATTATAAAACACCTTTACTTTACAATTCGTTAAAGCTGCATTGTCAAAATAGCCATGTTTTTGATGGAGAGAAAGGAGCCCTGTTAGCATTTAATGAAAGGAGGTTAGATTATCTTTTTTTGTACCGTTCAGTTGCCGCACAAAGAGATATTTTACATCTGCTCTTGCCTCAGAATATCAATCTTAGCTCGCCTGAATATAATCAGTTTTATAGCCGGGTTTCTATAAGGATAGCAGGGAAAAAACCTGATTCTCTTATTACTATAAATGGTAAAGCAATGATTTACGGGATTTCAGCGCTAACTAATAGCCTTAATTATGATAAGGCCCTGGAATTTATTAGACTGGTTGTAGGCCCGCAAGGGCAAAAAATATTAAAGGAAAACGGTCAGGAACCCCTGGTTTCTCCTCTAACCATGGATTTTGCAAGACTTCCGGTTTCATTAAAATCATTTGTCAAAGAGGTAAACTTAACACAGGAAGAAAACATCGGGGACTTTCAACATGGACAATCCTGAGTTGCCGCGTGAAAAATCTGCCCCGTACTTCCAAGGAACTCCTTTCGCCATTGCAACAGAGAAAATTTTACGAAATAATCGTTGATCAGTTTTCATCCGGCACCCGCCCTATCCGGCCTTGATTTCACCTTTAAGCATCTTCTTTAAGCCTTCGAGAGTGCCCTTCCACATAGCATCATCTCCTGCCATTATCGACACTATTACATTTTCTTCCACGCTTACTTCCAGGGCAATATCTTCATCTCCAACCTTGAATACCGCTTCTCCCCATCTTTCTGCCGGAAGGCCCGTGGTTTCACAATCGTAATCAGTGCGAATTTCTCCGTACATCCTTATCTCACTCATTGTTTCCTCCTTATTTTATAATAGGTCAGCCACAAAGTCACAAAGACACTAAGATTCTAAAATGGTTATTTATTTCTTATGCACAGTAAAAAGCAATATCTGTAATTTTTTTAGGGAATGAATTCTTCCTTTCATATAAGGTTTTGAAAAATATGTCTTTCCTTTATGCCTTTGTGTCTTGGTGGCTGAACTGTCACCTTATTTTATTTCTTAACTCCTTTGAAACCTCTTTTGTTAAATCAAGCACCTTTATTGCATGTTCTATGTTCAGTGAGCCTGTTCCGCAACTCGGAGTTATAAGGGACTGGGCCAGTATTTGCGACCTGTCAATGCCTATCAGCTCTATTTGAGCAGCCTTATTCTCCCATTTTGATATTAGTGAATCGGTTGTTTCTCTGTCAATATCTTCAGCATTTGAGGTCGGCACAATCCCCCATGCCAAGATGCGGCCCGAATCCATAAACCTCTTAATTTGCTCAGGGTAAAGAATGAACCTGTCAAAAAAGGAATAAGCATCAAAGCTGACAATATCTGCGGAAGATTCCATAACCAGCGACCAGTCTGCATTGGCACAGACATGTATTCCAACAAGGCCGCCTTCGGAGTGTACCGCTTCAAAGGTTTCTTCAAAGCATTTTAAAACCTCATCACGTGATATGCTGATAAATGCAGATGATCCGAATCCGGCAATGGCAGGCTCATCGAAAAAAATCATCACCGGACATCCGAATTGAGAAAGCTGCCTGACCTGCCATTTGCTTTTCATGGCCAATAGCTTTACGGCAGCGTCCCTTATCTGCTCGTTATAAAAAATAGCCCTTCCATTTTGATCGTTTACACCTGTGCAAAATGTTATTGGGCCTGTGATTTGCCCTTTGACTGCAATCAGAGGGTCGGGAAAAGTCTTAGTCTGTTTTATTAATTCAAAAAACCCCTTAGCTGTATCGGTTGTAAGGACAAATCGCGACGATAAAAGATCGGCCATGCCTTCAGTTACAGCTATGTAATCTTCGTAGAATGAAACAAGTTCGTTATCAAAATTATTGCCGGCAGTGTCTATAAAGGATTTGTCATTTTCAATGGTTAGACCGGGCATTCCCGGCAGAAATTGAGACAGCATTCCTTCCTCTTTAAAAACAGGCAATTGAACCCATAGTGGTATTTCAGGAGTATATTTATAAACAAGCTTTATAGCTTCCGCATGGCTATCCATTGGAAGGCTTCCGATCAAAACCGGAAGACAGTTTGCCTGAAAGTTTTTAATCATTTTCTCTATTCCTTTCGCACTCTGACAGCAAGGCTTAAGTATATGCTGTTTTCTTCGTATATTAATTTCTTGTCCTTCATCATCTTTAAAAATTTTATAATCCTGTCTTCACTTATCTGCGGGAAATTGGCTATAATACGTTTTACCGAACGATTGGTCCGGCAAAAAAGGTATATATCTCTGTAGATTCCGTTCACACGATGGGTCAGCGGATCCTCCTCCGGGCGTTTCTGACGGATAATCAAAAAATCGCCTCCGTCACGAAAGCTGAGAATCGGCGAATATGAAAGATTGCCGTGGAGTTTGGCATACGCCTTTTTCCAGGCTTTTACCTTTTTCTTAACAGGTTGCCACAGTTTTTTCTGATATCCACGATCCCCTCTAAAGGACTGTATCATGAAACTAATCGATTGGAAAACATTTGGTGGAAATAATGCCGCATAGTTGGGGTGGTTAAAAACCGCTGTAAGGCCAAAGGCGCGCCGGTTATCCCAGACAGGGCTTCCAAGCCCTAACCAGAAGCTAACGATCCTTAAAGGGCGAAAAGGGAATGCAAAATCAAGGGAGCGCAAGGTTTCCTTTACATCGGTTATATCGCTTCCTGGAAAGCAAAGGATCAGGTTTGATATGTCGGCAATGCCTAACTCCTCGCAATTTTTCATTACTTCCAGATTCTGGATGCAGGTGGTTCCCTTATTAAACTTTTTAAGAAGCTGGCTGCTTAATGCCTCAATTCCTATCTGGACCTCTTCAACACCGGCTGAGCGCATGGCTTTTAACACCTCATATGACGTGGTTGCCCGTATCTCTGCAAACAGACGCAGATCTTTGCCCAGTTTATAAACGCATAAAAATATTTCCTTGCCCTCCCTCAACGGAAGCATATTATCCATGAAGGCGATAGACAGGCTTTTATGCCTTTTTGTCAGATAGTCAATTTCAGAGACAACCTGCCTGATCCCTTTTTTTCTGTAGCCGTTCCACTGAAGGTTAAGATTGCAAAAGGCGCAGCCTCTTTGTTTTTTCGATTGGTTTGATTTTTTGTGAGATTTCCACCAGCAGCCTCTGGAAATTTCGGCACACAGAGTCGGAAAAAAGGTTTTGCCCGGGCTAACTGTTTTAAGCAAATCAAAGTAATCATCATAATCGGGCGGGGGCAATGAGGTTAGATCCTTTATTTGATTAAAGGAAATATCACCGATTATTCGGGAACCGTTTCTTGATACAAGTCCGGGAATAGAAGGTGTTTTGTTAGGGCTGTCAGATTTCATTAAATAGCGAATTAATCCGGCCATAGGCAGCTCACCTTCGCCGCTAACTACATGGTCTATCTCGCTGAATGTCTCAAGCAGTTGAAAGATCGTATCTCCGGTAAACATTGAGCCGCCTGTCACTATACGAAGATTCGGAAAGCTTTTTTTAATTTTTTTGATAAAATAAAGGGAGGATGTGAGTTGACAAAGACAGATTGAAAAACCCGCGAGCCCGAATTTACCCCAGTCTATGGCCTTTATCATGTTGTCGGATGCTTCTTTGACTACGACTGTGAGAGCATCAAAGTCGGTTTTTCGAAGCCCTATATTGTTTTTCGCCTCGTGATAAAAAACCTTTTTAATTTCATTAATCTGCTCAGGAAATAACAGGGCCGCATATATTGATTCCGCGGGCCATGTCCTTTCCGAAATTTCATGATAAAGTTTGCGGCCAATTCTTTCCGCCACCTTTAAATACAGGTGAAGCGCCTTTATTTGCAGTTCCGGAAACTCGGATTTCAAATAGGCCTTTAATGCTCCAAGCTGAATCGATGGCCGGCTATAAAGGGGCCATGGAGTGGAAACTAAAACAATGGGTTTCAGGCGGTCGGCCATATATGATTTTGTCCTTCAGGGCTTTGTTTTTTTATTTATCCATGTATGGTTCTATGTGGATGGTGACATCCTTAATGCCATGGATATTTTCCTTGATTTTATCTTCGACTAAATGAGCTATGTTGTGAGCCTTCTCTAAAGACGTATGGCGTTTGATTTGACAATGCATGTCAACGTGGATATTCCCCTCCCAACCCCGGCTTCTTATTTTGTGGCAATTTTCAATGCCGTTTATAGCCAAGGCTATGGCTTTTATCTGTTCCTTATCCACAGCCGCCGAATCGACTAATATGTTGAAGCTTGTTGTAAAGATCTTGATTCCCGCGTAACCGATGAATATGCTGATTAAAAATGCTATTATAGGATCAACGATGGGATATCCGGCCCGGATGACTAAAAGGCCGAGTATTACGGAAGAGGTTGTAAAGATGTCTGCCGCGGTGTGGACTGAGTCGGATATCAATATTTGACTTTGGAGCAACCGGCCCTTATTGCGCTCATATAGCATAACGACAATATTAATCAGCAAAGTAATCCCCATGACTACGAAGCTTACCCTGTCAATTTTGGGCTGGATAGGATGCGAGAATCGTTCTATCGAGTCGCTTAGAACATTGAAACAGACCAGAAAGAGGAGCAGCGCAATGCCTGCTGAGGCAAGGCTCTCATACTTGGCATGACCGTAAGGATGGCGCTCATCTTTAGGTCTGGAAGCCATCCATATGCCTATCAGGCCGATAACATTGGATGAACCGTCAGAGAATGAATGATAGCCATCTGCCATGATACTGGCGCTATTCGTTAACCAACCACAGAACAGCTTGGCAGCCGCAACGCCAAAGTTCAGGATCAAGACAATCCATAAGACCCTGCTGATCTGGCGAAACCTGTCTTGTTCTGCAATACGTTCCATCTTAAAAATTATCGCATTGCTTCGATTTTTTGGCAAGATTATTTTTTGGACTGCCGGAGATGCCGGCAGGCGCTCCATAAAAAAGGCCCACACTGTGTCAGTGTGAGCCTTTACTCGTTTCATCCCTGCCTGTGCGTGCCCGCACGCAGACAGGTCTCCCAAATTTCTACTTTCCAATTTCAAGTTTCAAGCCGTGAACGGCTACCTATTTTGCAAGATCAGGTTGATAGACCAGTTGTTTATCTATGCTATAGGTCCAGGAGAGGCCTTCATTACGCCAGCCGCCAAGCTTGCGCTGGCCGCAATAGGCGCTTGAGTTGCATTTTACCTTGCCACCTTGAAAACCGCCCATTATATTAAACACCTTGTCTTCGGCAAATCCCGCCTTAACTGCCTCGTTGCATGCGGCGCAGCTCCTGCTGCCGCTCCGGCACATAAATAACAATGTGTCGGTCTTTGGATTGAACCGGGCCAGAAGATCCTTGCCAAAATTCGGATTAGCGGTCATTCCATACTTTTTTTCTCCGAACTTGCCTGTCCAGAATTTCAAAGGGATATTGAAGGCTCCTTTGGGATGACCGATCAATTGATATTCGGCACGGGTTCTGGAATCAACCAGAAAGGTATGATCAGGATCTTTCTCGATCATCTCAAAGGCCTGTGAAGGCGTGAGATCGCCACCGATATGGGCCTTTTTTGCCTTGTATGCAAATCCTGCAAAGGCAAGTCCGCTTAAAACAAAAACCATAGCCAATGATAGTACCAATGTCTTTTTAACGTGCTTCATTTTCTTTCCTCCTTTCCTTGAATGAAGTTACCCGAATATTTTATCCGGCCGGTAGGGATGGGCGCCTTCAATAACTTCAACTCCTGCTTTGGCCTTAACTTTCTTGATAATAGTATCTCCATAGGGACAATTGTCTAACAAACATGTCCCTATATGCACAACATCAATAGTTTCCCCTGCGGGCGCCATCCAGCACTTCAGATTGGCCAATCGAACCACCGGAGACATGCCTGGACATCCACCGCAATGGAGTATAGCCCTGAGTTTAGCATCTGTATCCTTGTATCTTTCAAATTCGCCTTCTCTCTTGTCAAAAGCCATCAGGCACTTATGACAGCCAAAACAGCTTTCATCCTTGATGTTTTTGCAAGCCAAAATCGCAATGTTCATAATTAATCCCTCCTTTTGTTGTTAATGGTTACTCACCGGTATTGCCGTGGCAAGTTTCGCATGCAATTTCCCTGTGTTCGCCTCACCCTTCCCCGGATGTTTTAGCGGATTTGCCTGGTTTTGGCCTGATCTTTTCGATCTCCCAGCTAAGACGGATCAGTTTCGATACGTTTGTATGGCAATTAACACATTGACTTGAGCTGCCAATTCCTTTGGCAATGGAGGTTTCCGGGTTGAGGGTGATAAAAGACAGGAATATTAATATCAGAATTGTAGCCGGCAAGACAAATTTTTTCATAATATGCAGCCTATATATAAAATGCCCTCGCAGTATATACTGCAGGGGTATTTATATGTCAAAATTTTTCTTCGTTGTCGCCGGTTTTTAATCCTTTACGGCCTTGTCATTGATAGAAATTAAGGGTGCGAAACCTGAGTTATTATTATTGACCTGGTTGATCGAAGAATGTATGTAATCTCAATTGAGTGAAAAGCTCAATTTACAAAACCATCAATCTTAGAGGAAAACCAATGACTTTTGAAACAAAGGAACAAGTTTTAGAAAAGATATTAGATCAGGAAAAACCAAAATGTCCTCACTGCGGCAAAGAGATGACTTTATGGGAGGTGCCTTCTATTCCTATGGGCGATGGCCTTGGATGGGGCGAACCTTACCTGTTTGTATGTTTTAATGATGAATGCCCATTATATACCAAGGGGTGGGATAAAGTGGAGGAGGATTATGGCCATAAAGCTTCTTACAGGTGCATGTGTTATCCCAGTTCAGGGAAGTTCGAATGTATGCCGGTATTCGGTAAATTGGGCGGAGCAGGGCAGGTTATTGATGAACAGGTCCTTATGCAAGAGGAGGTGTTGAAAGAGGCTATAAAGAAAGGGTTTTCAATTCTTGCCGGCTGTTATGTAGAAAAGGATGCTGTCACGGTATTAAGGCTGCTTTTAGATGCAACAGAGCCTGCAAAGGTCAGGCTTAAAGCAGCCGAAATGATCGGTGACATTGGAGGGCTGGAGGCGCTCGATCTCATAATAAATGTAAAATTCGGCAATGAGATTATTCAAAAACAGGTTGATGAAGCTATAAAAAAGATACATGAAAAATATTATACACGGGAATGTCCGTTCTGCGCCGAAATAATCAAAAAGAGGGCCAAAATCTGCAAGCACTGCGGCAAAGAGGTTGCGGGCCTGTGATTATCTTTTCTCATTTATGGATCAGAGAATTTCCGGTCATCTCTTCTGGTTTGTCAATCCCTAAAATATTTAGGATGGTAGGGGCAACATCTGCAAGGATGCCGGATTTCAGTTCAGCATCCTTGTAATTATCGTCAACTAATATAAAAGGAACAGGATTGAGTGTATGGGCGGTATGGATGTGACCGTTTTTATTTATCATTTCTTCTGCATTCCCGTGATCTGCGATAATCAGAATAACGCCGCCTATCAGCCGCATTTCATCGACTATTTTCCTTACACATCTGTCAACTGTTTCGCATGCTTTGATTGCAGCCTTAAGAACCCCTGTATGACCCACCATATCCATGTTGGCAAAGTTTAGAATAATCAGGTCATAGCTGCCATAGCTATTTGATCGCAAGCGTGAAATAACCTCTTCAGTCACCAGAGGGGCGCTCATTTCCGGCTTTAAGTCATAGGTTGCCACCTCGCGCGGCGATGGAATGAGACATCGATCCTCGAGCGGAAAAGGCTTTTCTTCTCCGCCGTTAAAAAAATAGGTTACATGGGCATACTTTTCTGTTTCCGCAATTCTGAGCTGCTTTAATCCCTGCTCGCTTATTACCTGTCCCAGGATTTTATCGAGATGAACAGGGGGAAAGGCCAGAGGCAAACTAAACTCTTCATCGTATAAGGTCATGCAGAGATATTCGCAAAGCTTTGGCAATGGTTCTCTTTTAAATGGATCAAAAACCGGGTCTGTAAAGACGTGAGTTATCTGTCTGGCACGGTCGGCGCGAAAATTGAAAAATATAATTCCATCACCATCTTCGATTATTTTCAGGGCATTATCATCCTTGCCTGTAATTACGGTTGGGCGGATAAATTCATCGGTTTCCTCCCGCAAATAGGCATTTTTTATCGCTTCTACAGGGTCCTTTTCTTTTATTCCTTCACCCAGTGTGTACAGGCGAAAAGCCTTTTCCGTACGGTCCCATCTACTGTCCCTGTCCATAGCATAAAAGCGGCCGCAAATGGTCGCAATGGAGCCGAAATTGATAGAGTCGATATGATCCTGCAAATCTTTAACATATCCTGCTCCGCTGTCGGACAGTGTGTCGCGGCCATCGGTTATGGCATGTATATAAACCCGGCTAAGCCCCTTTTGTTTAGCCATATTTAGAAGGGCAAACAGATGATTCAGATGGCTGTGCACGCCTCCGTCTGAGACAAGCCCCATCATATGAAGCGCAGAATTATTAGCCTTTACTTTGGACATTATTGAGCTTATCACCTTATTTTCGTAAAATGATCCATCATTAATTGCCGTATTTATTCTAAGTAAATTCTGATAGACTATCCTGCCTGCACCTATGTTAAGATGCCCCACCTCGGAGTTACCCATGAATCCTTTTGGAAGTCCTACAGCTTCGCCAAAACACAGGAGGGTGGTATTAGGATATTCTTTCTTCAGCCTGTCCAGGCAGGGAGTTTTGGCAAGATAAACAGCGTTTCCATCATGGTTGGGGTTGATTCCCCATCCGTCCAGAATCATCAACATGCAGGGTTTTTTATTAAATGTCATAGGACGTTGGGCATCCTTCATTTTGTAGTTTACACTTTTCGAGGTTGATTCTTTAGTCATCTATTTTGAATACCCGCCTGCCATGCCATTTATGTATAACAGTATTTATTTACTCAAATATCATAACTCTAAGTACGGCCAAAGCAATTCGTACAAAAATGCATTGGCGGGCAGGTCGAACCGCAGAACAAGGAACCGCAGAATACCCGCCTGCCATGCATCGCAATTGGTGTTAAGGTGATAAATGTCACCATACCATCACTTTACAGCATTCTATACGAACAACGTAAAGGCATTGCGGGCAGGTCGAAGTGAAGAATACTGTTTTATTATTTTAAAAAACTTCTGCTGTTCGAAATTCCTTGTTCGATATTCGATATTCAAAAAAATAAAGTCAATTCAAGCTTTGATGAATTCGTAAAAAGTCAAATTCGTCAAATGTGTCATTTCGACCGCAGGGAGAAATCTTATGTTTTCAATTGGTTACAGCTTAAAGATTTCTCGCTTTGCTCGAAATGACAAGTTTAGGAGACTTTTTACGAATTCATCAAGCTTTCAGTATTTATCCTTTTTGCATCTGTCCATAGTCCTTCAAGATCATAGAAACTGCGTAAAGGTTCATAAAAAACATGAATGATAACATGGCCGTAGTCTAACAAAGCCCAGTGTCCTTCCTTTATACCTTCTACACTAAGCGGCTTTATTCCGTGCTTTTTGAGATCGACCTGAATAAATTCGGCAATTGCCATGACCTGGCGGTTTGAACTGCCGCTGCAAATGATAAAAAAATCTGCAATAGAGGTCAGTCCCCTAACATCAAGAAGCACAAGATCAATCGCCTTTTTCCCCATAACTGCTTTAACGCAGTGGGCAAGAAACGGATCAAGATCATTGGTCATAGATAAAGTCCTTTTGTTTTAATAAATTCTTCTACCTTTTCAGGAACTAAAGATTTAATAGACATGCCCTGGTTGATAAGTTTGCGTATTTTTGTTGACGAAATATTTATTGGGCTTACATCAAAGAAAAAGACAGGCTGTTTATCAGAATGGATATAGCATGATTGCGAAAAGGAATAGTTATAACCGTGAGATATGCTCTTTTTTAGATAATTTTCAATAGATTTCAGGATAATGGATCTATCAGAGCTCCCTGTCCCCGGCCTGGGAATTACAATAAAGGAGGTAAGCATGAAAAGATCCATATAAGATTTCCATGTGTCTATCTCAAGGAAAGCATCAAGGCCGAGGATAAGATAAAGCCGGCTGTCTTTCGGTAATATGGATTTGAAATGGCAAACAGTATCGATTGTATATGAAGGCCCTGAACGTTTCAGCTCAACATCGGAAACAGTGACCGATTTCATAAGAGCCGGGCAGCTTGCAACAGCGAGGCGTATCATCTCCATACGGTTTTTTGCGTCAGCCAGATCTTTTTGCTCTTTATGTGGGGGAAGGGCGGATGGAATAAGATAACTTTCATCTAAAGAAAACCCCTTTTGCACTTCTTCGACAGCCTTTAGATGTCCATTATGAATCGGATTAAATGTACCGCCAAAAAGTCCTATATGCATTGCCCATTGCCTGTTTCAATATAACCAACTCAAGTTTCGTACCATTCCTTAACCCAGAACCTTGAACCTCTGAACCCCATAAGCGCTAAGTTAAAAATTAATTATTACCAATTGATTATTAATTGTTAAATATGAATAGAGGTGATGATATTCACGCAGGGAAAATAATCAATAATCAATAATCAATTGTGAATAATTAACCTCTGAACCCATGAACCTTTATTTATAGCCTTATCTGCCCGTCCCCGAAAACTACAAACTTAGTAGTGGTAAGCTCCTCCACTCCCATTGGCCCAAAGGCATGAAGTTTAGAAGTGCTTATGCCGATTTCAGCCCCTAATCCTAACTGTCCTCCATCGTTGAAGCGTGTTGAAGCATTTACAAGAACAACAGAAGAATCGACTTCGCGTATAAAACGCCTGGCTCTCTTATAATCTGAGGTAACAATAGCTTCAGTATGGCTGGAACTGTATTTTGCCATGTGTGCTATGGCCTGATCCATATCATCCACAACCTTGACGGCAATAACAAGATCCAGATATTCGGCAGGCCAGTCCTCTTCGGTTGCATTTACTGCTTTTGGCAGGATACGACATGTTTCAGGGCAACCCCTGATTTCAACACCAGCCTTAACAAAGCGTTTTTCCATGGCCGGCAAAAATTCCTGGGCCACTGATTTGTGAACAAGCATTGTCTCCATGGCATTGCATACGCCGGGGCGCTGAACCTTTGCATTAAAACAAATATCTTCAGCCATAAACAGATCTGCGCTATCATCAACATATACATGGCATACGCCTTTATAATGTTTTAATACAGGTATCTTTGAATTTTCCACAACAAAACGGATCAAACCCTCGCCGCCGCGCGGTATAATAAGATCAACAAATTTCTCCTGATTTAACAGCGCATTAACGGCAGCCCTGTCCCTTACAGGCACAACATTGACCGCAGCCTCCGGAAGCCCGCTTTCAACAAGAGCCTGGCCTATAATTCCGGCTAATGCCTGATTAGAATGGAGCGCCTCAGAACCACCGCGAAGCACAACTGCATTGCCGGCTTTCAGGCACAGGCCGGCGGCATCTACGGTAACGTTTGGCCTTGATTCATAAATTATGCCTATAACACCTAGAGGTATGCGCATACGCGCCACCTGCAAACCGTTGGGTCTTATCCATGTCTTGCTCATGGAACCGACAGGGTCGTCAAGTTGCGCCACTTCTCTCAGTCCATCAGCCATAGATTTTATAGTTGAATCAGATACAGTAAGCCGATCAATCATTGCATTTGAAAGCCCCATCTCCTTTGCACGTGAAAGATCCTTATTGTTTTCTTCCTTTATATATGAAGCTTCCTTTTCGATTTTACCGGCAATTCCGAGAAGAACTCCGTTTTTTTTAATTGACGGGCATTTTGCCATCTCTATTGAAGCAGATCTTGCGGCTTTTGCCATTTCAAGAATTGTTAATTCAACAGACATTTTTCCCCCTTGAATCCTTATAATCCTATCAACCCTTTTGGAGATGATCCTAATTTTATAGTATAGGAATTTCCTTTCCTGAAATAACAAATCACAAATATCAAATATCAAATAAATTACAATGACCAAAATTCAAAATCCCAAACCTGCATATGATCTTAAAGAAAGAACATTTCAATTCGCTATAGCTGCCTATGCTTTTCGTTAAAAGATTGCCGAAAACATTGCAAGTATCGAGGATGGCAAACAATTGTGATAAAAGCCCCCAGTTCAGCAATACTGGAAAAATCAAAATGACCTAAATTTAAAATTCCAAACATGTTTTGGTCATTGAATATTGAAATTTGGGAATTATTTGTAATTTGATGCTTGAAATTTGGGATTTTATAAGTATAATCCTGACCGTTTCAAAAAGCGCAGTTTATAGCCGTCCAAAGTATAATCGGAAACAGTTTCTAATCATAATACGTAATAGCCAGGTTGTCCCTATGTATAACTTCGTCATAAGGCTTATGTCCGAGACGCTCCTTAATCTTGCTTGACTTGAGCCCCATGATCCGACGTATATCGGCTGCGCTGTAGTTGACAAGGCCGGTTCCCAATGTTCTATTATCATCCATTTGAAATTCTACAGGCGCTCCGACACTAAATTTACCTTCCACACCAATAATACCGCTTGGAAGAAGACTCTTCCCTTTTTTAAGTATTGCGGTTGCGGCGCCGCTATCAATTTTGATAACCCCCTTTGGCTTCAAACTATAAGCGATCCAGCATTTACGCCCTGCAAGCTTTTCCTTTTTCGGAACAAAAAAGGTTCCATGCTCTTTTCCGGAAAAAATCTTTTTCAAAATATCAGGTTCTGCGCCACCGGCGATTACCATGGGTATCCCTGCTGCAGTAACCTTTTTGGCGGCATTTATCTTTGCAATCATTCCCCCGGTTCCGAGGGCGCCTGGAATATCGCTCGCAAGTTTCTCAATGCTCTTTTTTATTGTAGATACAACCGGAATCAGCTCTGCATCCGGATTGCTGCGAGGATCTTTATTATAAAGCCCGTCAATATCGGTAAGATTAATTAGAATATCGGCATCCATCAGCATTGTAATCATGGCGGCAAGATGGTCATTATCTCCAAATTTAATTTCTTCCACTGCAACAGTGTCGTTTTCGTTAATAATCGGAACAAACTGCCATGACAGTAATGTGCTTAAAGTGTTTCGAGCATTTAAGTATCTTTTTCGGTTGCTGAGATCTTCGCTGGTCAGAAGAATTTGAGCCACCTTTTTCCCATATCCGGCAAATGCCTTTTCATACTGCATAATAAGTCCGGCTTGACCGACAGCGGCAATTGCCTGCCTTTTGGGGATTTCATCCGGCCTTTTGGAAAGACCGACTTTCTTTATCCCTGATGCCATAGCTCCGGATGAAACAAGGATAACCTCCATTCCTCCATCAATAAGATAACAAATCTGCCTGCTGATTGACCTGACAACTTTTAGATTCAACCCGTTATCTTCTGTGAGGACTCCGCTGCCAATTTTGACAACAACACGCCTTGCGCAATTAAAACATGATTTTCTGATTTTATTCATGAAGCTTGTCCAATAATAATAGTTTAGCCACAAAGACACCAAGAATATAATATAATTCTCCTAAAATTCATAATTTATAATTTAGGAATTGCGAGTATTCTATTGATTTTAATCCCTCAATCATATTCCTTCTTTGTGCCTTTGTGCCTTTGTGCCTTTGTGCCTTTGTGCCTTAGTGGCCTAATGCGTTACGTTCAATAATTGAATGATTTGCGATTTTAAATGGTTAACCCCTTTTCCGGTAATGGCGGAAATTAATGCTATATTTTTCCCCTTGGCAGCGGATTGAAATATATCTGCCGCTTCTTTGGCGCCTGGAATATCAAGCTTATTTAATACAACAATCTGAGGCTTTTTTGCAAGATTCTTGCTGTATAATGCAAGTTCCCTGTTTATAGCATTATAAACATCAAGAGGATGGTTGGTGTCAATAGATGATATATCGATAAGATGAACAAGGATTCGGGTTCGCTCTATGTGTTTTAGAAATCTTATACCCAGCCCGGCCCCTTTATGCGCTCCAGATATCAATCCGGGTATATCAGCGACAACAAAAGGCTCTCCCTTGTCTGTTTGAACTACGCCGAGGTTGGGTGTAAGTGTTGTAAAGGGGTAACTGGCTATTTTGGGTTGCGCTGAAGAAATTACGCTGATCAATGTGGATTTCCCCGCATTGGGAAGGCCGATAATACCTACATCCGCGAGGAGTTTAAGCTCTATTTTTAGAGTCAGTGTTTCGCCGGATTCACCCGGCTGGGCAAACCGTGGCGCACGGTTTGTTGACGATTTAAACCGTGCATTTCCCTGGCCGCCTCTGCCGCCTTTTGCTATCACAAAAGCTTCGCCTGGTTTAACAAAATCTTTTATTAGCTGCCCGGTTTCGGAGTCAACAACCAGGGTGCCAATGGGAATTTCTATTTTAAGATTTTCGCCGTTCTTGCCTGCTTTTTTTTTGCCCTGTCCGTGAGCACCATTTTTAGCTTTCAGAATATTCTTGTATCGAAACTGATACAAAGTACGTTTTCGTGATGTTGCCACAAAAACAACATCACCGCCTTTGCCCCCGTCTCCTCCATCCGGTCCTCCACGGGGTATAAATTTTTCACGCCTGAAACTTACACACCCGCGACCTCCATCCCCGGACTGAACAGTAATAATCGCTTCGTCAATAAATTTCACTCTGCATAAACACTTACTTTCTTGCGCGAACGGCCCATTCGTTCATAAGCAACAATCCCGTCAACAGTGGCAAACAATGTATAATCCCGACCCATTCCAACATTATCTCCTGGATGAATCTTTGTCCCAAGCTGGCGAACCAGTATATTTCCGGCTATTACCTTTTCTCCGCCATATCGTTTAACACCACGCCTTTGCCCGTTGCTGTCGCGACCGTTTTTTGAGCTGCCGCCGGCTTTTTTATGTGCCATTATTTCTACTCCTTTTTACCACAGAGCACACAGAGGCCGCAGAGAAATAAGAAAGATAAAAAACAAATTAATTTACTCTGTGTGCTCTGTGCTCTCGGTGGTAGTTTTTACAAACCCGTTATGCTTCAATATTATCTATCTTAATTGCAGTAAGCTGCTGGCGATGTCCTTGCTTTTTGCGGTATCTTTTCCGTTTTTTATACTTGAAAACTATTATTTTTTTTGCTTTTTCCTGTTGAACGATATGGCCTTTAACCACTACATTATCAAGAAGCGGTCTGCCGATATTTACAGTTTTACCATCTGAAAACATGAGGACTTTGTCAAAAGAAACAAAGTCACCAGCCTCTCCTGGAATCTTTTCAACCCTTAAAATTTCACCTTCATGAATTTTATATTGTTTCCCGCCGGAACCAATTATTGCGTACATATTATTTTAATCTCCATTCAATATCAAAATTTAACTTTTCCCTAAATATCCCTGAGTTTTCAGGATAATTATGAAACATTCCTGTTTATCTAACAAAAAATTTATGTTAATTGATATTAGTTATTTGTCAAGCTAAATTTGTCTTTCGCGCCGCTCACTTGACAATCTTTCTTGCTTCCTTGTATACAAACTATCATAAATAACAGGCGCGAAACTTGAGCATTATATTTACAAGGAGAGCTAATTGAATACCTTTTCACACCATCAGGTAACATTTATTGATGATAAAACCAGCATATCTTTACGCCACAAACTTATTAGCGAAGAACCTCTATCAATATATGTTCAAGAAAAACTGTTTTCAATTACAATGCGCACTCCGGGTGATGAATTGCCGCATGTCGCCGGCTTCTGCCTTGGTGAAGGAATCATTGAAAAGCCTGATGATTTTACTTCACTGTCGTTTTGTGACGCGACCGATACCAATGGGGTAATCATTACCCTGACCGAATCAAGAATAAATAGAATATTTCATCTCCTTGATAAGCATAGATATAACTATGAGCCGGGGCGCTGCCTTTCCTGCAGGGAGATGGTAAATAATCTTTATCAAGGCATTCATCCTTTTAAAGATGAAACCGGAATAGATATTAATAAGGCAATTGACTGTCTTGAAAAACTTACAGATCATCAACCATTACGCCATCATACACATGCGTCACATGTTGCAGCGCTGTATGGTTCGAATTACAGTCTATTGTCTGTAGCTGAGGATGTTGGTCGCCATAATGCCATTGATAAAGCAATAGGGAAATTATTTCTTGATCGCATACTTAACAAAGCTTCCTTTGTAATACTTTCTTCCCGTATCAGTTATGAACTTGTCCAGAAAGCTGCAAGAGCTCATATTCCTATCATTCTTGCAATATCACGCCCCACATCCCTGGCGGTTGAGCTTGCATCGCAACTGAATATGACACTGGCATGCCTTGCGAAAAACTCAGGATTATACATTTTCTGCGGTGATCAGCGGTTATTAACAACTGATAAAAAAAGGGGTCAGACAGAAACAATCTGAACCCCTTTAATTTGATAAAACTGTTATATTTTGTTTACACGCCGGAAACTTCTTCTTTAACAGTAATGGCAATCTTGAAAAGGATAGTTAAAATAAAAAATCCCGTTGCCCATACTCCGAGTGTAATTATTATTTCCGGTATTGTAGGAGCATATTCGACAACATGATGAAGCGGGTTGGGCACAAAGCCGCCTGAGATCATTCCCATGCCTTTGTCAATCCAAGTTCCAATAAACAGTATTACGCACGCAAAAGCCAGGACAGCTTCGTTTTTGCGGGTAACTGGATTAACAAGGAGAATAATTGATGTTACCATGAACGCCATTGCTGTCCACATCCATGGAACCAATGCGCCATGTCCGTGAAGCCCGAAAAAGAGGTATTTTATATGATCCATATGGCTCGGTATTCTGCTGTAAAAGACTACAAATATTTCACAGAGAAAGAAAAATACATTAATTATTATCGCATATGTAACAATTTTGGCAAGAGATTGAATCTGCTCCCTGCCCGGATCAAATTTTGTTACCCTCCTTATTATCAGGCACAAAAGAATTAATAATGCAGGACCTGCGGCAAAAGCGGATGCAAGAAATCTTGGAGCGAGGATAGCAGTTAACCAGAACCCCCTGCCCGGCAAACCGCAGTAAAGAAATGCCGTAACAGTATGGATAAGAGGCGCCCATATAATCGAAAAAATTGCCAGCGCCTTTATCCAGCCTGGATACTTTATATTATTACGTTCCGCCTCGATCACATTCCAGCCTACAATGATATTAAGCAAAAGATACACGTTTAAAACTATCATATCCCAGAAAAGGACGGAACCTGGGGTTGGATAGAATATAACATTAAGAGCGCGCATAGGTTGTCCAAGATCTGCGATAATAAACATAAGACACATGATAACAGCGGCGATAGCCAGAAACTCCCCTAAAATGGTAATCCTGCCAAAAGCTTTATAGTCATGAAGGTAGTATGGAAGAACCACCATAACACCTCCTGCCGCAACACCGACAAGGAATGTAAACTGGGCAATATAAAAACCCCATGAAACATCCCGGCTCATGCCTGTAATTCCAAGGCCGAAACTAAGCTGCCACAGCCAGAAAACAAAAGCAATGCCCATAACAGCGAGCAGTCCTCCAATCAATATCCAGTATTTCTTGCCGCCTTTAATCGCTAATTCAAGCATAATAACCTCATACTATGTAGTAGATGGCCGGTCCAGCGCCAAGACTCGGTTTGCGACGAATTGTATAATTATTTTTCAATAATTCTCTGATTTCAGACTCAGGATCGTGAAGATCCCCAACAACGATTGCTCCGTTTGATGCTTCCACGCAGGCGGGCATTTTTCCAACAGCCAGCCTTTCAGCGCAGAAATTGCACTTTTCCACAACCCCTTTCATCCTTGTGGGGAAATTCTTATCCTCTTCGCTAATAAAAGGACGTGGATCTCTAAAGTTGAAGCTTCTCGATCCATAAGGACATGCAGCCATACAGAATCTGCATCCAATACACCTGTGAAAGTCCATAAGAACAATTCCGTCATCCCGCTGAAAGGTTGCCTTGGTCGGACATGCTCTTACACACGCAGGTTTTTCGCAATGATTGCAAAGCACCAGAAACGGCAAATGTTTTACTCTATCGTTAACAAATTCATGTTCCTGGTATGTAAAGACATGTTTAAAGTCGTCAGTCCATAACCAGTCGATCTTATGTCTTTTCTCTTTAAGTTTTGGAACATTGTGGATTTTGTGACAGGCTGCAATAATCGGTTCGAGATCCTCTTCCGACTCGAACTTTCTGGTATCTATAACCATGGCCCATCTTTTTGCTGTCAACGCCTCCTGATTTGGGAATATTTCAGGTCCATGTTTTTCGCCAGATGAAGCAAATGCGTTCAGAACCGGCTTTGTCCCTAAACCAAGGGCTGAAATACCAGCTAATTTCAAGAAGCTTCTTCTACTGTTTTCCATCACTTCTTCTCCTTTGGCGGCTCTATGTGGCAATCCCAGCAATAAGGTGTTACCGATGTATAATCGTGACATTTATCACAAAAATCAGCCTTGTTGGAATGGCATCCCGTACATGAATCATCTCCGGTGGAAAGACTCATATTAAACTTCTTGCCTTTTTCGTTTATATAAACCCTGTTGGCTTCTCTAACAACACCATCTCTCCAGATATCGAGTATCTGCATGTGCTCAACCTTCATATACTCTTTCGGCTCAACACATTCTTTTGCAGCCTTTGCCTTGTCTGTCAGTTTTGGCTCAGGTACAGGAGATGCTTTCCCCATGTTATACCAAAAAGGAAATGTCAAGAATACAAAAAAAATGATCAAACCGGTGATGATTATGTTTTTATCATTCATCCGTTCCATCCTCCATTACTGAAATCATCTATTCTCGGCCTATTCTCGGCCTATTCTCGGCCCGGAAAATCGGGTCGTGTATACCACTCATCGGGATCAACATCTTTTCGCAATATTGGTTCACCGCGCAGGTTTTCCGTTTTTTCTTTTTCTCCGGGTATAATCAATGCATTTGCTACCATCTCAGAAATACCGGTTACATCCACTTCAGGAGCCCAGTAGCCCATAAGTGTGGGAAGTACTGCCCTGTCAATAGCGCATATACAGGCAAGCATATTTACACCGTGTTTTTCATTAACATATTTTACTGCATTGCCTCTGGGCATACCACCGGTCATCCTCAGTTCCATATCTTCACCAGCATTCAGGCCAGACCCGCAACCACAGCAAAAGGTTTGCTCCCTTATACAGTTTCTGGGCATTTCATAGAAATGATTGCAAACGTTTTTGATGACATACCGGGGTTCTTCAAGTATGCCAGCGCCCCTGGCAGGATTGCAGGAATCGTGAAAAGTAACCTTTAAACGATCGTTTCGGCTTGGATCAAGATCAAGCTTTTTGTGTTTGATAAGGTCTGAGAGAAATTCAGTGATATGAACCATCTTGGTGGCTTTTGCATTTTCAAACTTGGTGCCGGTTAATGGATTGACAGGTTCCTCAAGAAAATCGGCCGGGCCATTCATGGTAACCATATACTGGTTTATAACCCGCCACATATGCCCGCATTCTGCTCCAAGAATCCATTTTACCTTAAGCCTTTTGGCCTCAGCAAACATTTTTGCGTTAAGCCTTTTCATGGTTTCATGAGAAGTGAACAGGCCAAAGTTTCCTCCTTCTGAAGCGTATGTGCTCCATGTAATATCAAGCCCGTGAACCTCCCTTAAATAATGCATGAGTATCATGTATCCCATACATGTAAATGTGCCTGGATCGCCAAACACATCCCCTGATGGGCAGATAAAAAGCAGATCCGCCCCTTTTTTATTGAAAGTCTGCTCCATTCTTACGCCTGTAACAGTTTCTATTTCATCTGTGAAAAAATCGAGCATATCAACAAATGCATGAGGCTGAATTCCCATATGATTACCGGTTCTATAACAAAAAGCAACAGGAGCCGCAATCCAGTCTATATTAAGACCCAGCAGATTAAGGAGTTCTCTTCCTATTATGGTAATTTCTGCTGTATCAATTCCATAAGGACAGAATACCGAGCAACGCCGGCATTCAGTGCACTGAAAAAGATAGTACCACCACTCTTTCAAAACATCTATGGTAAGCTCCCTTGCGCCGCCAATTCTCCCCAGAAGTTTTCCTGCAGTTGTAAACTCGCCTCTATATACGCTACGGATAAGCTCTGCCCTTAAAACAGGCATATTTTTTGGATCACCGGTTCCGATAAAGAAATGGCATTTATCAGCACATGCTCCGCACCGCACACAGATATCCATGAAAATCTTAAAGGTTCTATATTTTTCGAGCCGTTCCTTCATCCCTTCAAGAACGATCTCTTTCCAGTTTTCCGGCAACTGCCAGTCTTCATCCATGCAACTCCAATCTTTCGGGTAGGGCCAATCCATATATTCGAGTCTGCTCGGTTTAGCAGCGTAGCAATACATTCCCTCTTTATATATGGTGGGGGTATCCATCCAGTCGGTTTTTGGAGGCAGATAATTTAATTTTGATGCTCTTTGTTTTGAATCTATCATTTTCATTTCCGACTCACTCCTTTTCCAGTGGAAGTCCAGCTTCTTTCATTTTTTCCCTGAATTCATCTTCATATTCGTCATATGTATGAACCTTAACCGGGTAATTCCACGGGTTGATATGCATTTTAGCGCGGGTATTGTTTGGCAGGTTTCTGGTTGGGCTCATAAATACTCCCCCCATGTGCATGAGCTTACTAAAGGGGAAATATATGAAAAGAATACTAACAAGGAACAGATGAATATAAAAAAGTACTCCAATACCTTCGGGAATTACAGGATGGAAACTTGCCAGACCCATTGCGAGTTCTTTAATACCCACAACATCCACCTTGGTAAAATAACGCATTAGAATGCCGGTAATAGCTATGCTGATAATTAGGAAAAGCGGGAAAAAATCGGCGGCAAGAGAAATATATCTCATCTGTGGAAGATAGATTCTTCTTAAAAACAGAAAGGTTACAGCAGCCAGAAGAACTGCGCCGGATATGAAAAGCCCAGGCAAACCTATCTGGAAGAATCCGTCAATTTTTTCCAGCCATTGTATACATACAGGCACAGGTTCGAGAAAAAACCGCAAATGCCTTATCAGCACAGTTAAGAAAGAATAGTGGAATGCCAATGCCGCAAGCCATAACCACTTTTCCCATACATAGGAAATCTTAGGGCCCTCATTCAACGACATCCTCGTATTCCTGAACAATGAACGGAAACACAAAATTTCCAGCATCATCCGGATAATAACACCGCCGGTGGTAAAGGGATTGTCTATCTTGTTCTGTTTGATCCAGGGAAGTGATTTCTGCTGACCACATGTAGTGGGAATACGAAACGGGACAGGCGAACTGGCCCAGTCCATTACACGATATATAAAACCCACAATAAAAATGAGTACGGCTATATAAGGTATAATAATGCCAAAAAGAACCTGAAGTCCGGCCGTCTCAACTCCCACATAGGCTATCAGAATCAGCACAATAACCGATATGAGGGAAAACATATACTTGACATTCATTAACTTTACCTCGCTGTGTGATCCAAAGTATATTAAAATATGTATCTGAAATTAATGAACAGGTCTATCTTCCTGGATTTCGGCTTCCGGGATTTCAGCCACTAAACCCGCCCTCTTAAATGCTCTGAAAGTTCTGTTTCTTTCCTCATATGCCTTGAAATTGTAAATCTGTTCCCTGCATTTCATAAAAATGTCAAATGCAATTAATCCAAGCTCGTCAATTTTTAACTCAAAAAGTAACAACTCGTTTACAATTTCATTATCGCGAAGCTCTTTTTTTAAATTTTTTCTAACCGCTTGTTTCAGGGAAAAAATAAAGGCAACAGCTTGTGAAGGAGAAAACATTACCTGGACAGCTCTGATCCTGATGATAGGATCGAGAAAAGTTGTTATGGTATTAGGATCCATCTCCATAACGAGTTCGTCAAAAAGAGGCCCCAAACCCTGCAAAATGGTGTTTCCAACAGGATTGGCAAAAGGATCTTTCTGTTTTTTGAGAAACCGAGAGGTGTCGAGAGGATAAGTATTAATCACTATATTAAACCACTCTTTAACAATACCAGCTTTTTTTTTCTTCAGTAGATCGCTTAGCCTCATTCTCAGTACAGTTCCTTAACCACTTTCAAAGAGAGACCTTTGCAAAACGCCCCCTTTTGCCCAATTACTGCGTCAGGCTCAAATTTTAAGCCTCGAAATACTCAATGTATTCCTACGTTTAAAATTTTCGCCTTCCTTGAACTTGAACAAAATTAGACATTTTTCAAAGGTCTCAAGGGGTCTCATATTGATAATTAAAACATAAAAATCAGTATATAAGGCTTGACTTTAGATTTAAGCCTTATAATCAACTTGCAAAATCTTGTCAAGAATAAAAAAAGAAACGATTTAAAAAATATATTGTTGATTTTCGATTGACGATTGGTAAATTTTAGTTTTCGATATAGAAAAAAATGCAACTGTTCAGCCACCAAGGCACCAAGTCACAAAAGAAAGACATATTTTTCAAAACCTTTTTTCGTCATTTCGGCGAAAGTTCGCCAAAGTGCTCTGGCGGATCCTTTCAAGTAGTTGTAAACTATCTGGACTCCGGTTTTCACCGGAGTGACGACTTTTTACCCCGCCATGGCGGGGTAAAAAGAAATAAATAATCATTTTAGAATCTTAGTGTCTTTGTGACTTTGTGGCTGAACTATTACTAAAAAATTAAGGAAAAGATATGACAGGATGCAAAAACAGTTTTGGGGCAAGCTCGATTCTTAACACCTCTTATGGCCCTGTTGTATATTATGATTTGAAAAAAATTGCAGATTCGGGCTTTACTGGTATTGATCGTTTTCCTTTTTGCATAAAGATACTTTTGGAAAACCTGCTCAGAAATGAAGACGGTATTGTCGTGAATGCCGATGACATAGAAAATATGGCAAGATGGAATACAAAGGTTTCCGGAAACAATGAGGTGCCTTTCATGCCTGCCAGAATCCTGCTCCAGGATTTTACAGGGGTTCCGGCTCTCGTTGATATGGCTGCTATGCGCGACGCCGCAAGCCGCCTTAATATTGATCCTGTGAAAATCAATCCTAATATCCCTGTTGAACTGGTAATTGATCACTCGGTTCAGGTCGATTCTTTCGGCTCTGCAATATCCTTTGAGTATAATGTTAAAAAAGAGTTTCAACGTAATTCAGAGCGTTATGCCTTTTTGCGTTGGGGACAGAAAAATTTTAAACATTTTAATGTAGTGCCTCCGGCAACAGGCATTATTCATCAGGTTAATCTGGAATACCTGGCAAGAGTAATATTCATCAAAACAGAAAATGGGCAAAGGATCGCTTTTCCGGACAGCCTTGTCGGCCTTGATTCCCACACTACCATGATTAACGGAATCGGTGTTCTTGGCTGGGGTGTCGGCGGAATTGAAGCCGAGGCCGTGATGTTAGGCAGCCCGTATTTTATGCTTACTCCACGGGTAGTTGGATGTTGTCTGACCAACAGGCTTCCTGACGGAGCCACGGCAACAGATCTTGTGCTTACCATAACCGAGCTGCTTCGAAAAAAAGGGGTGGTCGGCAAATTCGTTGAATTCTATGGGCCCGGCGTAAAGCGCCTAAGCTGTGAAGATCGGGCGACAATATCCAATATGGCTCCCGAGTATGGAGCAACGATGGGTTTTTTTCCTGTGGATGATGAAACAATCAATTACCTTCGTTTATCAGGTCGGTCACAAAAAAGTGTCAGCCTTGTTGAAAACTATTGCAAAGCACAGGGCCTTTTCAGAACCAAGACAATGCCGGACCCGATCTATACAGAGACCATCAATGTGGACATGGGTAATATAGAACCGAGCCTGGCAGGCCCAAGCCGTCCCCAGCAGCGGATTCCTCTTTCAAATATGAAAAAGAGCTTTGAAAATTTATTTACAACTCATGATTTTCAAGATTTGCAGCCCGCTGAATCTGTTGAGGTAAATATTAATGGAAAGACATGCAGCCTTGGTCACGGTTGTGTGGTTATAGCGGCAATAACGAGTTGCACTAACACCTCAAATCCGTCGGTTATGGTTGGAGCAGGGTTGATGGCAAAAAAGGCTGTTGAGCGCGGGCTTTGTACCAAGCCGTGGGTTAAAACCAGCCTGGCGCCTGGTTCTAAAGTGGTTACAGAATATCTTAAGATTGCGGGGCTGATGCAATATCTTGATGCTTTGCGGTTTAACCTTGTTGCCTATGGATGCGCATCCTGTATCGGCAACAGCGGACCTCTTCTGGAATCTGTTTCAAGCGCTATAAAGGAGCACAACCTTGTAGCCGTATCTGTGATAAGCGGCAACCGTAACTTTGAAGGGAGAGTTTCTCCCCTGACCCGTGCCAATTTTCTTGCATCGCCGCAACTGGTTGTTGCTTACGCCATTGCAGGGAGAGTGGATATCGATTTTGAAAAGGAACCCATATCGATTGATTCCAGTGGCAAGCCTGTATATTTGCGTGAAATATGGCCCGGCGCGGAGGAAATTGGAGAAGTTGTTAAAAAAACTATAAAACCGGAAATATACAGAAAAGCATATAAAGCGGTGTTTGAAGGATCAAACATGTGGAAATCGATTTTGGCTCCTGAAAGAGCGATTTACAAATGGGATCCAAAATCAACCTATATCAAGGAGCCGCCTTTTTTTAAAAAAATAACGCGTGAGGTTTCAAAGCTTCAGGATATCAAGGGAGCAAGGATTTTGGCTCTTCTTGGAGACAGCGTTACAACAGACCATATTTCACCTGCGGGCGCAATCCCTGTTGACGGTCCGGCCGGCGCATATCTTATTAAGCAGGGGGTAATCCCTTTGGATTTCAATTCGTTTGGATCCCGGCGTGGAAATCATGAAGTTATGCTTCGGGGCGCATTTGGCAATATCCGTCTTCAAAACAGGCTTGTGCCCGGCATCGAGGGTGGATGGACCATCTGTTTGCCGGAAGGGAAAAAAATGTCTATCTATGAAGCTGCCATGCGGTATCAAAAGCAAGGAACACCGCTGCTGATTATGGCAGGCAGCGACTACGGCGCCGGCAGTTCCCGGGACTGGGCAGCCAAGGGAACGGCTTTGCTTGGAGTTAAGGCGGTAATTGCTGAAAGTTTCGAGCGGATACACAGGAGCAACCTTGTGTGCATGGGGGTTTTGCCTCTTCAGTTTGCGCCGGGTGAAAACCATAAATCCTTGGGCTTAGATGGTACAGAGATTTATGAAGTAGCTGGAATAGAAAATAAATTTGAACCTTTGAAAGAACTCACTGTTTTTGCTCAAGGAAAAAACGGCAAAAAAACTGAATTCCGGGTTATTGCAAGAATTGATTCTCCAATAGAACTCAGTTACTACAGGCATGGTGGAATACTGGCTTACGTTTTACGCAATATGAGCGACAATTATAATTGATGGAATCGTAAAAAGTCGAAAATACAAGCTTTTGTCATTCCGGCGAAAGCCGGAATCCAGCAATTACGCATAGTTACACAAAATGGTTTTACCTTGATCTGCGAAATGAGTACTTTACTGGCGTTTCAATCCTTGTTTTAATGGAATCTTCTCTTTAATGCGGCTGAACCTGTTTGCTCACGTCCACTCATGGAGTTTCAATCCTTGTTTTAATGGATTCTTCTCTTCAATGAGATTTTCTAAGGCAAGGGCAAAGGTAGGTGCAGGTTTCAATCCTTATTTTAATGGATTCTTCTCTTCAATGCCAGCTATTTCTGCATACCTGACGTGGTATGTCCTGTTTCAATCCTTGTTTTAATGGATTCTTCTCTTCAATAAGAATTAAGAATACCGATTGTCTTATTGGCGCAGAGTTTCAATCCTTGTTTTAATGGATTCTTCTCTTCAATTATTTACGGGTTTGATGCAGGATGCGAATTGATGGGTTTCAATCCTTGTTTTAATGGATTCTTCTCTTCAATAAGAATAGAATTACCTCTTGTAGTTCCCATATTCTGTTTCAATCCTTGTTTTAATGGATTCTTCTCTTCAATCAACGTCTCGGACTGTCTGTCATCGATGCCATCGTGTTTCAATCCTTGTTTTAATGGATTCTTCTCTTCAATTTGGATTTGCCTGTTTGACATATCGGGGCGGAAAAGAGTTTCAATCCTTGTTTTAATGGATTCTTCTCTTCAATCCCTTTCCTTTCCTTCATTCGAATCTCTTAACGCTTGTTTCAATCCTTGTTTTAATGGATTCTTCTCTTCAATCCCGATTTCGCTTTTTATTCTGCAATATTTGCAGGTTATATTTTATTTCAAATGCTGATAATTGTGCTTTTAAGGCTTTGATTGCCCATTTTTCGGCTTGTTTCTGCCACGCCATAGTATAATTAACCTCCTGATTTGACGTAATTAATTGACCAAACATCTTTCTTTTTAAATATTTTTACTCCAATAACAATTCTTTCTCGAACAATTTTATGTTGGATTTCCTGTGCCCTAATTGTAATGCCAGCCCACTGCCTCCGGCCAGATAAAATGTTTCTAAATGAGGGGCCAATGATTCAATTACAGGTATTGCTTCTGTTGATAATATTTCTTCAAACATGCCACCTCGCTAAAAGGGATATTAAATTTTACTGCCCAGTATTTTCCTGTTTTGGGAAACATTCCTCGTCTGGTTCGAATTGTTTCTATAATTTTCTCATCGGGATACAATTCTCTGATTTTTCGCACATCTTCAACATCCCCATAGTCCAGAACCCTGGCGATTACATAAACAGCATGTTTATCTGCATCTATTTCATCCGCATCCCAGAAAAGAGATGAACGAAAAATCGATTTGACGTTAACTTTTTGCATTATAATTTTTACCATTAAACTGGTCCCACAGCAACCTGCCTGGTTTCGTGCATCTGATTTTCACAATTTAAGCAAGTTTCGGGAAATTAAACCCAATAATTCACGCCTATCTGCGTGCAATGCACAGGCAGAAAAATCTGTGTAATCTGCGTAACCTGCCCGCTATGCCTGTATTACATATCAAAGCAAACACAACGGTGTTGTTCACTAAGTTCATCAATCACCAACTGAATTATTATAAGCTATGGCAGGCGGGTCTGCGGATCAAATAGTCCTTTCACATAAATTTCTGTAGCAGCAATCAGAGCAGCGCTGCTTATATTTTGTTGGCTTTGGATAAATCCCCTTCTGAACAACATTGGTAAGATCGCCGATTATAATGTCCAATTCCAGATACATCTTCTCTGTAATAGGCACTTCTACCAGTTTATTCCTGCTTCGAGTGTAGATGATAAAACCTCTTTTTACCGGCACATCATAATTTTCTTTTATCAACTGTCCATAGAAGGTCAACTGATATTTATGATTCTTGAAAGTTCGTTCCTTGTATTCTGCATATTTGTAATCAAGCGGCGCTGCGCTCTCGTCATCCAGAAAAAGTATTTCATCAACAATTCCCCTGATACCCCGTGCAGATGAAAGATAGACCGAAGATTTTCGTTCAATGCATCCGAGTTTCTTCCTCAGGTAATCCGGATTTATTCTCTGTTTGTCTTCATGAATTTCTCTTCCTTTTTGAACCTTAAACCTTTTTTCTTCATGCTGCGGAATATCCAAAACATATTCAAAATACGTAAACCGTGGGCAGAATAGATATTCCAAAAGATGACTTGCTGTTATGGAAAAAGCGGTTTGATCAATCAAATTATCCTCTCGCCGGTCTCTATTATTGCTTTGATATACGGATTGGTCTCATCAAAGTCCGATTTCGCAAAGGAGTGCGGCTCTATTCGTAAATCCACTATCCTGGTGAGCTTCATCAAAAATACATCCTCGTCAAAACCATCTATCTCATCCTTGTTCCAAAAAACGGCTAAATCAATATCGCTATATTGATGATAGGTGTCTTTGGCATAAGAGCCATATAGATATAAACGCCAAACAGGTATGCTATGCTCTTTCAGCACATTTACATACTTTTTTATAAGAGCATAAATTAGCTTTTTATCTTTTTTAGAAGACATTGCCGTAATTCCTTGATCGCAGTTATATGCTGCTGAGTGAACTCTTTCACTCCTTAACTCGTTTCACCGTCCCAAATCCCCGCGACACTGACTTGCCGATTCCCCAGTAATCAAGAATTTCGAAATTGACCGAGAAGGTGCCGAGGAAGCCGAGTTTGTGTGTCTTTAAGAAAAGAATACAGCCACTTCAAACCCAGGTCCATGCTTTATTTATACAAATTAATAGTATCTTGAAATGCAATAAAGTCGTTTGTTTGTAAATGAACATACTTTTATTTTAGTAGGTTATTGCTTTTTGGATTAACACCTTTATTTTAGGCTACTTTAGGAGCTTACTGACACTTAACGTCCATTGGATTATTATTTATGGTTCTTAATCCTAATTAATTGTCAACCAATATTCCAATGGATGTCCCCGATATCCCCTTTTGACTTAAAACAATAATGTTGATGAAAAACCAGTCCATCCTTTCTTATCCGAATACAGACCACTTTTTACATATGAATAATTACAAACCTTCATGTCCCCATAATTTTCAAAGTCAAGAAATGCTTTAGCTTCATCATTACAAATATTGATGACATATTTTGAAATAGTTTTATTCATATGCTTTAAAATACTTTTTCGTTCCATTTTATATTCAAGAGATATATTAGGTGCTTTCAATTCTTCGATTATTTTATTTCTTTTAGAACAAATGCTCTCGTATAAGCCATCTTCAATTTCTATAAATACAGGTATTATATTAGGCAGCGTTTGCATAAAACTGCTGTCAAATTGTTGCGCTGTTTTTTCAAAATCAAGTTGTTTCATATGATCGACTAAAACAAACTCCTGCGGAGCTCGTTTGATCGCCATTTCGAAATATTTTTTTAAAAAGGGCAGTATTCTATTTTCTCTTATTTTGGTTTTTAGCAATTCGGTTACTTCGTCATATAACAAATCTGCCGGTTTGTATGGACTCGCTCCAATCTTGTTTGTAATGATGAGTTCTGCGCTTTTTCTTACTTCATCCCTGTTTTCACGATTTATTCGGCCAGCAGTTTGGATAATACTATATAAAGGCGCGAACTCCCTGAAACCGTAATCAAAATCAAGGTCAACACCGGCTTCAATTACCTGAGTTGAAATAAGAATAGTTTTCTGCTTATTTTTCAGTCTGTTACTTATTACGCTTATAATATTTTTTCGATCTTGAGGTATGAATAATGTGCTTAATAAAAAAATTTCATCTGCTTTATAAATTTCTTCAATCTTTTCGTATATCTCCAAAGCAAGTTTTTTTGTATTAACGACGCAAACCAAAGAGTTGTTTTTTTCATATTTTCTCAAGATTTGTTCTGTCAGTTTTCCGGCAGTATCAATCTTTTCAATAAATTTTATTGAATACCGATTATTGAAGTCCATGGAATAATATTTTAAATCAAGCAGCTCGGATGTCGTTTCGGGCTTAAAAAACTTCTTTATTGCCGGAATGGTGGCTGACATAAGAACAAAATCAATATTAAATTCTCTGGATAAAAAACTGATTGTTTCTGAAAAATCTTTTAGCAGTATTCTGGGAACGGCTTGGATCTCATCAAAAATTATTACAGAATCCCTTAATGTCCAAAATTTTATCAAATCACGATTTTTGTTTGAATAAAATGCATTTAAGATTTGATTAAATGTAGTTATTATAACCTGATCCAATCCCCACGATGAACTGATAAAGTCATTCTTTTGCCTGAAAAAATTCTTTTCGTTTTCTTTTTCCTTATCCGGAAAAATATACTCTTTTGTATTTGTCAAATAGTGATATTTTAATAATATATTTGGATCAATTACCTTTGCATACTCTTCATATGTCTGATCAATAATTGACGTCATAGGAAGTGCATTAATAATCCGTTTTTTATTTTTTTCTCCTGCAATCTGTAAAGCAAGGTGAAGAGCTGTAAATGTTTTGCCGATTCCAGTTGGCGCTTCAAGAAAGAATATTTTTTTATCGTTATTTTGTTTAAAATTTTCAATAACATCAACTCTGGCAGCATTCCTAACCGGAGATAATGCATTCATTTTGCTACCAATATGGGTCAGTAGCTTTTTATTAAATTTATCAAATTCAAAAGACCAGCCGGTCCTGAATTCTTTCTTGAAAATTGCTTCATATTTATCGGCAAATATTAATTGAGAAAATATTTCCCTGATTCTGAAAAAAGAATACAGCCCATTCAACTTGTTATCATTAACAAATGATTCAGTATCAAATATTTCATAGCAATCTTCCAGTTCAAAATGTAAATTTATCTGTATGATTTTTTTTATTTGTTGAATCGTATCCTTTAAGTCCGGATGATTCCTTAAAATATAATCTTCATCGGCAAGTATATCTTCAGCAAGCGAATTAACATCAGGCAGATTGCCATGATGTTTTAAAATTGATAAAAATATTCCAAATGAATCAATATCAATTGTCAAATTATTATTAAGAAGAAAAAAAAATGCTCCTTCAAAAGAGTGAAAGGGTAACCGCCCTCCATTATTAATATTTTGTTGAAATTTATTATTCAATTTTCCCAAATCATGAAAAGCAGCAGCTCTCTTGTGAGTTGGATCATTAAACGATGCAGCAATATTTTTTATATGTGTTGATAATGGGTATTCATCCGGATGAGAGAAATAAATATCAGGTATTTCAAATAAACTCACAATTAAAATCTCCCGTGTCTGTATTCAGACTGTAACCATCAATTGCAGATAATAATATTATCTTTTTATCGCAAACAACCATACTTTTATAATCCCTGTACTCACGGCTTCCAGTTGTGCGTGTTGCAGCATATACACTTGTATATTTTTTTCCCGACTCAAATTTAATTTTTTCCGGATTCCCTGTAAAAGAATCAAGTCCCATGATTTTCTTTTTTTCATACTTTTGGCAATCAATAAACTGATAATTTGCCGCAAATTCACTATTACCCATGTATAAAGGAAATTCACTCAAATGTTCTTTCATTAATTCAATAATTTTATCTTCGTGCTTGAATTTGTTTATGAATATATAGAAAGACGGATTAATCAGCAATTCTCTATATATGGGCTTTGCTTTTGCAAATCTTCCCGAACTTTTTTCACTCCAATTATTGATTGCTTTGCTCACTTTTTTTTCCGCTGTTTCAATCTTCTCTTCCAGGCCTTTTAATTTTCTTTCTTCCATTTTCGTGCGAGTTTCTTTTGATGCCAGTTCTTTTTTCTGATTTTCGTACAACATCGCCTCATGATTGTTGTCCCGGATTGTCAGCATTAAATTAAATCTGATTGCTGAGGTTTTTGTATAATCCATTATATAATTTTGCGAAAAACTCTTTTTGCGTACCGGATTGTTGAGAACCAGCGAGTAACCGAAATCAAAATAGTCATTATCATCAAAATAGTCATTATAATCAATGCCCAGAATTGATGCCAACATCCCTCCCACTGTTGTTTTGGGAGGGATACTGAAAGTCATATTCTGAGTTATGGTTATTGGATCTCTAAATGAACCAAATCTTCCCCATAATTTAAATCCAAACATAGCCTATCTCTCTTTTTTCATAATGTTAATTTCATCTGTGAATTCGACATTTTTAATTTTTTCCAAAATATTTCTATATTTTTCTAATGACTCGTCCAGCACGATCATGACTTTTTCTATTTGATTTTTAGCTTTCGATATAGCCGCAACGAGTTTATCAAATTTAATGTCCGCCTCTTCGATTTCCCTGATATTTCCGCTATTCTCCTGATTGTTTAAACATATAAACTCATCTAAAAGACCGATAAAATATTTACTCTCTTCTTTGTAAATTATCCTGAGAAGAAAACGGGGTTTTTGCCCCTGCTTGCTTCTTGTATTTAGGAACTTTGTTCCATGCCACAAAGAATCAAGCATATTTGTAATATCATCCTCAGTTGTATTGTCGTTCGTTGCTTGTAATCTGTTTACGCTTCCATACATCGCAAAAAGTCCATATGGAATATAATTGTCAGCCCGGAACGTTTTTTTAAACTTTGTTTCACCGTCAGCTCCCTTTGTTGCAAAAGCACCGGTCCCGGGTTTTAAAACTGTTTCAGTTTTATTAAGCGATTTTGCCCAGCAGAATTGTACAGCACCAACAAGCTGGATATCGCTTTTAGGGGCAACACCACCAAAAAGCCTGTTGTCGATACATGTAAGAAAAACATCTTTATCATTTTTCCCAGAATTGACATCTTTCAGTTGTGAAAAACGTTCCTCGGCTTTCAAACCTTTGGAAAGTATCTCTTCATTATTAATATATATAGTTTCTCCTTTTCGATATTGTAGGTCATCTCTCACAGTTCTTTTTACCCTGACATCACTTACAATAGCTTTTTCATCAACATCATCGAATCGCGGTGAATTATCAGCCCCCATATCGCCATTTGGGTTGCACATTCTGGCATCCCACATAAAAAGAATTTCACTCTGCTTTGCAAGATTATCCATTATTTCGTCTCCTTTTTTATTGTATTTTTTCTATTTTATTTTCCACGACAAATTTCCTGTAATCATCAAAGCCGGCAACAAAGGCAAACGTTATCCGTGCGCTTGAAATGCCTGGTGGTTTTGATGCAGGTGTTTCATGCGCAAGTTTTCTTACTTCAGAATCATTCCTGAGCTTGAGTTTTAATTTTTGCTCAAACCTGAAAGCCATTTCAAAAATCCGATCAAGATTCCTGTAATTAATAATCTGATTCGACAGCCAGTTTTTGAAGGTTTTATTTTTTCTACTTACTTCTGACATATAGGAACTCAGTATAACGGCTTTTGCATATCCTCCGATAAAATATGCTTTTTTAATAGCTGGATTGCTAAAAAAATTAATTTCGTCATCTTCCTGTCGTTTTTTTAAATATGACACAAAATTAACACTTTCCTGCTCCATAATTATCACCCCTTTATTTTGCCCAACCGTTTAAAAAAGTTATAAATATTATTTTCATTTGTAGTGAAGTTTTTTGAAAATTCAATCCATTCGGATATACCGTCTTTGGTAAGGCGTTTCTTTTTGTCATAACCAAGCAGCCTGTTTGTTTCAAAGCGTTGCAGCAATTGATCGATTTCTATTTTTGTATCTGTTAACAGTAACTTTGCCAGATATAAACGCTCCTGAAGAATTTTGTTTCCATTGTTTTTTTGAGATCTGTTTAAAACGAATGAAAGTTCCTCTCTGTTAAAACAATCCTGAAGCAGTGTTTCATTTCTATCTCTTTTACCAAGCTTAACCAGATCACTTATATTATGGTTTGCCATTTCAGTAACTACATTCCGAACCTGACTTGGTATTACATCTTCAATTGATCCTTTAATCTCAAAGGATAGGTTGGTTCTATTTATTAAAGTGAAAATATAATCTATAGTGATCGAGTTTTTTATGTCTCCAACCTCATCTATCTGTTCATCAAACTCCCTTATCATACCTGTATCAAACTCTTTTATTTTAGATAGTGTTTCTTCTCTTTGCTGAACTAATTCGTTCAAATTTTCATTATTTGCTGGTTTCAATTTTTTCTTCTTTAATTTATCAATATCTTTTTCCAGCTTCTTTTCCTGAGCATTAAGCTTTTCAAGGATTGATCTCTTTGCGCCTGAATTTTTATTAGCCCGTCTGAAACGGTTTAAAACTGTTTTATATAAATCCGCATCATCGGAAATAAGATTTGGTATTAATACATACTCTAAACCTTTGTAGTAAAAAACTAGATTATTAAGTATGTACATCCATGCAAATTTAATATTTCTGGCACTTTCAAGAGATAATGGCAGGTTTTCATTGAGACGATATTCCATACTTTTATGGTATTGATCATATGAAAAAACTTTTACTTCAGGTTTATAGCCTACTTCAGTCTCCTTGTTGGTGAAAGCATCGTATCCTATTTTTAAATTATTACGAGTAGAAACTGGATTTTCATACCAGTTACTCCATACTTCAGGCATTAGTTCATAAAAAGTTTTTCCGTTTATTGAGAGCCAAAGCCAATAATTGTCTTTCGGGGAAACGACAAGGTTTCGGCATAACTTCAATAATAGACGATCCCAAATTTTGCGCGATTCTATAAGTTTAGTACATTTTTTGTTATTTTCAGCTATTTTTTTCTCAAATTTCTTTATTTTTTTATCTGTTTTTTGGGCGGTTGTCTCATCTTCTTTATGTATTGAGCTTTCATTTAGTTCTTCATATTGTTTTTTTAGATGTATTAGTTCCAACTCAACTTTAGCCCGCTCAATATACTTTTTAATTTCCTCAAATTTTAAAAAAATCAGTTCGGCAATTTTTCGGTTTTGTTCGTTGGCATATACCAGCATGCTACTTTTTAATGTGTTAACAAGTTGTATAATCTTCTTTTGAAGGTTTTCTTTTTGGATATTTAGATTTGGATATAGGTAATAAATACCGTCACCTGCCCCACCAATTTTTTTTGTAAAAAACATTTTTCCCTTGCTGATAGAATTTTTGCTGCATAAAATATCTTTAACTTCATTGTTTAAAACTTGAAAATCAATGTTTGCAAATTGAGGCTCTTCACCTTCAGCCATTTCAGCTTTATCACACACTGAGTCCCTGATTTCGTTTTCAGTCAATATGCGTCCAATTTTCCATAATTTATATGCGAAACTCATATTCTCTCCGTTTTTACTTTTTAGTAAAAAGTTCTGTTACAAAACTTGCTTGAGCGCCCCAAACCCCCGTGAAACTGATTTCCCGATCCCCAGATAATCAGGTAGTAAAAAATTGGTTTTAAATATCCCGTTAAAAGCTGTCATGCTTTTACCTTTAAGGTTCACTTTTATTTCTTTCAACTTATGATCAATTTTAATTTTCTGATCTTTTGAAAGCCAGCAGTCAAGATACTTTGCCATGGATAATATGTTTCCTGTCATTACCCTTTTTAACATTTCGTTCTTTTCATCGTTTCCTACATCACTGTATTTTTTGAAGTTTTTCTGATTCAGACCGATCCAGGGAGAAACAAACTCGTACATGAATATTTCATCCGAATATCCGAATTCGACTTCTTCTATCTTCAGATTCTTCTCAAAAACAGGAATAACAGTATCTTCAATGGCAATCTTATCGAGCTTCATGAAAATTTCAGAAAAAATATTTACAGCCCTGTCCGTTATAGCAATGATTGCGGGCTTTTTATCTATCAGCTTGAACTGTATTAACGGATATCGGTATATCGGTTTTCCTGTTTTCAAATCATGATTGTGAATAAGATCATGCTTTTTAAAAAAATTTCCGATAAAACCACGAAATTTATGTATATGAGATGCTCTCAAATTGACATTACTAAAACTAAGAGTTGCCTTTTTCATAATTTATCCTTGATTTCAGTAACATCCTTTAAAATCCGCTTTTTTTCCTGCCTATTTTATAATTGCCGACCTGATCGAAAAAATGGAGATAGGGCTTTTTCTTTTCGTTGTTTAAAAGAGCAAAAAGATGACCGTAAAATCCGTGGTTATATCGCTGGCCGCTGGAGCCGCTGTGTTATTACAAAATCTCACTGACCGCTTTTAATTTTTTCATGTCTTTGTCAAATGAAACAACGACCTTTTCAGGAGATGACTTGGCCGCAAGAATACAATCTACGATATCAATATTGGTGTTGCCGTATTTTAGAAGTGCTTCGAGGATTTCTGATCTATCGGGATTTACAATGCCGGAAAAATTCAGTATTCCGCTTAACTTTGTTGAAATTTCACTCTTGGGAATCTGATAATATTTTTCCATAACATAGATGCATTCAACAATAACCACATCCAGTATCTCGGCCTTTTTTGTCCCTTCAGATATGTCTGCCATAAATGACTCTGCTTTGGGGCTGAATTTGGGATGATCCCCTAATAAATACCTGAGAATAATGTTTGTATCAATCAGATAAACCTTCTGCGGCTGTTTCATTAGCAATTTCACCTTGTATTTTTTTTCTTATTTTTTTTAAAGGAACATATTCCTTTGCATATTTTTTCAGACTCCCTGCCAATTGTTTCGATTGCACTCCGGGAACGCCTTTTAGCTTGATCTCGTTGTCTTCAACAAGAAACAAAACCGCGCCATCTTTTTCGATTTTTAATTTTTTCCTAATTGGTTTAGGGATCGTTATTTGACCCTTCTTTGATACTTTTGCATACATTTTATATTTATCCTTCAAATTAATATATTCTTACTTTATAAAATAGTCCATCTTGTAAAATAATACAAGTATTAATGTTTATATCTATCTCTGCGATATCAAGTAATATTAAAAATAGAACTGATAATTGCTCCATTTGTTTCAGCGTAATCTGCGTAATCTGCGGATCAGAAAAACTTCGCCAAAATCTCATCATTTACAAGCTTTTTATCAAAGCCCTGACCAAGAACCTTTATATTCCTGAAATCCTCCTGACAGAAAGGAAACAGGTAAACACTGTCTATTTTTTCATCAATCAGGTCACGACATTTTTCCGATAGTTCATCAAAACGGCTTGATTCAAGCCTTCCTAAGAACACGCTTTTTTGAACCCTGATAAGACCGAACTTTTTACATTCTTTGGCGACCTTTGTTCTCGGTTTGTTTTCAACAATATCGTATATTATCCAGACAAGGACAGACACATTTCACCTCCGGTGTTTGCGAAACGAAGAGACGGAGAAAGGGTGAAACGGGGAAGCGGTGACACTGAGAATCGGTGAAACGGTGTGCCGGTGAAACGGTGATTTATTTCCCCGATTCTCCCATTCTCCGATTCTCCGATTCTCCCATTCTCCCTTCTCCGGTTCTCCGATTCACCCACTCGCCGTTTCGTAATTACCTTTCCTCAGAAAAGGTAATTACTTTATGAGCCATTTGTCTGCATCAACAATCATTTTCACGATTTGCCCCATAATTTGATCATAAACCGCGTCGAGTTCATTACAGATATTATTTTTTAAGTACCTGCATCTTCGCGCAAATTCGATCCACACTTGAGTCTCGCAGGCTTCACTTTCAGCATCACTGAGTTTTGCAATAAACGCCGCCCTATAGCGTCGTTTTCGCCACGCTTCGGCCAGATTTGCACAAACTGAGCGAGATGATCGCCTCATTTGATCAACCATGGAATATTTTTCTTCAGGTGGAAACTGCTTTGTCAGATGAAAAATTTTCATCGCCGCATCCATGGCATTCTGAAAAACCCGCAAATCCTTGTAGCTTTTTATCTTTTCCCCCATTCTCCTCCTCTCCCTTTCCCCGTCTCCCCGTTTCTCCGTTTCTCCGTTTCTCCGCTTCCCCGCTTCCCCGCTTCTCCGCTTCCCCGGTTCTCCGGTTCTCCGGTTCCCCGGTTCCCCGGTTCTCCGCTTCCCCGGTTCTCCGGTTCTCCGGTTCCCCGGTTCACCCCTTCCCTGTCTCCCCTTGATGTCAGAATTCCTTAATCTCCAGCCATTCCGGCCTTTTTTCGTCTTCACCTGAAAGCAGTATATTCGCAAGCTTGTGGGCTTCGTGCTGAGGGATATACTTTCTTTTTACATTCTTCTTTTTGTATCTTACAGTTTCTTCCATATGAGTGTTTATCGCATCAACAACAACCGGTTTTCCTTTGTCATTTAAAGAAACCGCATTATCAGCTATATGAAAATACTCGTCTTTTATTTTTTATGCCTGTAAAAAGATATACTGTTGTTTGTTCGGCATAAATTCTAAATGGCTCGATAAGGTCAAATACCATCGATTTTTTATTGTAGTTATCGGTGTGAAGAAAGCCGACATAGGGATCAAGCCCTGCAAGTATGCAGGCTTTTTCAATCCTTGAGTAAAGTATTCCATAGCAATAATTTAAAACAGCATTAAATGGATCTTTGGCAGGCTGCCGCGATCTTCCTTTGAAAATATATTTTTCAGGCATGAGTTTGGACAGGCACTGGAAATAGGCTCTGCCTGCCGTGCCCTCAAACCCCATAATGCTGTTTCTGGCATCTTCAATTGTCCCGTCATGCATGGATAGGCCTGAAAGAGCGCTGTCTATAATTTTAATCGGGCTTTCAAACAGATTTTCTCTGCCCGGCCTGGCATAAACAAGTTTTTTTAGAAAACCAACCTGGTTTTTAATTTTCTGTTTAATCATATCTGTGACCAGTTCAAGCCCTTTTTTATCTTCTGCGATTTCCAGTTGTTTTCTGCGGATAAGCGCCGTGCTTCCCATTTTGGCAAACCATATTCGACCAATCGGATCGCCATATCCATCCAGAAAAACAATATCTATATTATTCTCCATGGCTGTTGCTATTGCCTGGGTAGTAATCATGGCCTGGTTGGAAATAACGATTGATTCTATTTTCAGGGGTGAAACATCAAAACGTTTGTCTTTATTTTTAAGCCTGAAAAGACCATCCTTTTGTGTAATATATGTGCCGGCGCTGTTTATTACCAGTTGCACTATAAATTCCCTTTCGCCTGACGGCTGAAGGGGTGAACCTTCCATTTTTTCAATACTTTCTCAATTTCAAGCACTTCCTTATGTCCTTCTTCCGATTCTTTTCCCGTTAATACCAGATCCAACAGACGGCCGTTGGGGGTTAAAAGCCTTCTGGAAAGGTCGGGTTCTCCAAAATCTGTTTTGCCGTAATATTTATGAATTTTAGCTTTAAGCGGTTGAACCAGAGAGGGATCGATTAAGTCAAGTTCATTCAAACGATATAAAAAAGCTTCTACTGAAACACCAAAGCGATGTTTGATTCTAAGCAAGAGTTCGTAAGACCAGTACTTTTTTTGAATTCCTAATTGTTTAACTGTATCGCTCACAGCCTTTGCAGGCATCAGAAAGGTAGCGGCAAAACGCCTGGCAGCACGATGTGCTGTAAACGGTTTTTCGCCTGAAGGATCAGATGCAGCATCGGTTTGAAACAATTCCACGCCCTGCTGTATCGTGTGAGTCAGGATTAAGATCTTTCCCAATTCATAGACCAGGCAAAAAAGCTGACGTTCAGGATTTTTCCTGGCGTTAAGAAAAAAGAATGCGTTCTGATTAGGTGGGTCATAATACGAAAAACTATGCACGTCTTTAGACATTGGAACGACCACTACACGAAAGCCAAGGGTTTCAAACAGCTCAAAATAGTCAAAGACTATGCCGTGCTCAATTCCGGCAAAATAGCGCACCTTTTCTGAAAGCGCTTCCATGCCATCAGGTGTGGGATCGAAAGGAACAAGAAGTGGGATGTTCGCCCTTTTTTGCGCATTGCAAATATCTTCAAGAGCACAGAACGCTTCTATTATATCGTGCGACATTGTTTTGATCCTGGAAGGCAGTTCTTCATCTTCTCCGCCGGCTGTTGCCGGAAAAGGGTCGCGCGCTTTTTCATACTGAGGATATCTGAAGTTTTGATTATCCTCGGCAAAAAGGGTATCAACCGATACGCCCAATTCTTTTGACAGCCTGTAAATTACAGAAGCGGAAGGGGCGTTTACACCGCGCTCAATTCTTCCTAATGGCGCTTCGCTCATTCCGACTTTTGCAGCCAGTTTAGCCATCGTCCAACTACGTTGCCGTCTAAGTTTACGGACATTTTTTCCGATAAAACCAAGATCTATTTTCATGTTTTCACATGTACTTTTTAGTCTTGTTTTTGTCAATATAATTTTAATCTCGACAGATATATAGCATGAAATAGTTCTGGGGGCGTGTAAGACATAAAAAGACCACCACATTAGGTGTCCATGATCTTTTAACCTAAATTGAGCTATTTTTTACTCGATCTGCGCCGATCTCTTGCGCATAAAGGCTTCACAAAAATCCTCAACATATCCACGGGTATGCCTGCGATTTTTGCAAATCCTTATGCATCAAGGTCTCAACACATATCTTCGCAAAAAATCGCTCAACTTAGGTTTAAGTTGTGACTGATTTAATCCTTATATCGGAATTGCAGACCGTTAGATTTTACCTTGACATCAACCTGTCTGTTTCCTATAAAATTTTCCTCTATGACTATGAATATTCTGCTGATTGAAATTAATCCTTTTGCGTCGGCAACGACTCCTATTTCGTTAGGATACATTGCGGCCTATCTTAAGTCGAATGGATTTGGTGTTAAGATATTGGCTGTTGGAGAGGATATGTCTTTATCCTGCTCCGGTTTTCACGAGCTTATCAACAGCTTTAAGCCCGCCCTGGTTGGATTGACGGCCTATCAGAGAACCATGCTCTATGTGAGAGGTTTTGCCAGATTAATAAAATCGATTGATAATAATATTAAAATAATCATTGGTGGCCCACAGGCCACCTTCATGCCTTCTTCGGCCTTTGCGGAACTTGCCGATATTGATTATATCTGTCGATCTTCGGGCGAGGTAACTTTGCTGCGGATTGCCAGGGCCGTTGATAACGGAACCCCGTTTTCAGACCTTTTAGGAGTTTCTTACAAAGATAATGAAGGCGCTGTTTATGACACGCCAGAACTCGAGGGCTTTACCGACCTGGATAAGTATCCCTCTGCATATTTAAATGACGTTTTTGACTATTCCAGCATGAGGGAAGCCATCATGCTGACATCTCGCGGATGTCCTCACGACTGCATCTACTGTTACACACCACGCGCATTCAAGCACAAAATAACTTTTCATTCTATTGAGAGGGTTATTGAAGAAATTAAATGGATAAGCAAAAAAGGTGTAAAAAGACTCTGGTTTGCAGATCCAAATATATCCTTTAAGCCAAAGCGGGTGATAGAACTTCTTGACAGGATTTTATCAGAGAACCTTGAATTTGAAATGTGGATGCAGACACGTGCGGATCTTGTAACCAAAGAATTAATGAAGAAGATGAAACAGGCAGGTGTTAAAACCATCGCCTTTGGACTGGAGTCGGCCTCGGAACAGGTTCTGACGAGATTAGGCAAACATTTAGCCCTTGAAAAGGTAGTCCAGGCAATCAAAATGGCACAACAGCAGGAAATTGAGGTGGAGCTTTTTACCATCTTCGGACTTCCTTTTGAAACCTTTGACGATGCGGTGAAGACACTGGAGTTTGTGAAAAAAAACAATGTTAAAATTATGGGAAATACAAATTCACAGCAGATGCAGATCTATTTCGGGACACACCTGGCCGGGCATTACAAAGACTACAATATACGCCCGTTAAACACCGACCGTCCCGCATATATATCCATCGGATCTCAGTACGAAACTGAATACATAAGGACCAGCGAGCTTCATGAGATTCAAAATATGTGGCGAGCTCATTCTCTTGACGGGGGAAAACGGATCGTGTCGTGAAATGATTAAGACTGCTATACATAAAATATACGTGATATTAGGCAAAGAGGACAAGGGAGATCTTGAGCAGCTTTCCAGGACGTTGTCGGGCCTGTTTTCATATGTGAACATGACATCTAATCTTTATCTTGTGGCCGGGAATCTGCCTGAAAGCATGCCCCAGGTAGAACGTATTCAGAAGGATGTCATCAAATTTCTCAGAAAGAACCTGTTTGCCCGGCTTTATCTCCATTTTGTTCATACAGTCCCCCAGACAACCGTCAAAGGAATAGATTATTATTTTCAGTATTATTACCAGTATTTGAAACGGGAAACCATAGAATTTGATCAAGAGGGCTATATATATCAGGAAGTGCCAAGGTTTATGCTGCTTCCGGTTATTGTTCCCGACAACAGGGTTGAACCTGCTTCACTTATAACCTTGCTGGATATGCTTAAAGGCGCTTTTATGTTACCCTGTCTTTACCTCGACAAAAGCGTTTTTTTTCTGGCACAGGATAAAGATCTTCTCGCCAGGACGGAAAAGGTTTATTATGGAGATGATGACTCAAGAGATCCGGCTGAAATCGCCTGCAATATGTTTAACGGAGATCTTCTTGATAATTCATTGGCCATGTTAACGTCTGAAGGCCGGTTTATACCAGGTCCATGTCAGGCTTCGCTCATTATCTCGGCGCAAGACGGTAAGGTTTATACCTGTATGGACGCATTTCGCAAAAACGAGAGTTTAACAGATATTTATAAAAGCAACAGCGTAGATGCGCTCATGAGACTCTATTATGAGCACGGCAGTTCAAAAAAAGACTGCCTTGAGTGCAGGGGACGAATTCCTGAATTTTTTGCAGATTTGCCCATATCGCAAGGCAGGAAACAAGGGATCGGAGCGCTACTTTGTCATTTTGGGACATTATACCATGACGCGGGAGACGATATTCAGGCTGTGGGAAAATATGAGCAATCATTAAAGTTGTCTTCGGTTCAAGAAGCCGGTCATATTAATTTCCGACTCGGCCTTGGCTACACAAATATTGGACGCTTTGATCAGGCTGTTAAAGCATTTAACAAGGCTGAACTCACATATCAGAGCCAGTATTATTTCCACTTCTATAAAGGGCGTTGTTATTTTGAAATGGGAGATTATCAGGCGGCGCTAAGTGAGTTTTCACGCGCCCTGGATCTAAAGCCGCAGCAGGAGGATCTTGTCAGGATATTGATTTATGCAGGCTCATGCCATAACAGTCTTGGGGAATACGAGAAGGCTGTCGTTGTATTGGAAAAAGCAGAGAAAGCAGCCGGCCATATAAAGGAAATATACAACGCTCTTGGATTTTCTTATTTCCAGCTTAAAAAGTATGATAAGGCAATCGAAAACCTTAACACGGCTGTTAAAATAGATCCCTGTTTTGCCGTGGATTATGCAAGCCTTGGAGCGAATTATCGCGAAAAGGGCGACTTTGACAAGGCAATAGTAATGTACGAAAAGGCCCTAACATTGGATCCGGATATGATCCTGGCGAGGGAAAACCTCGAAAGGCTGAAAAAGATGGTTTGAGAACGCAGCTTGCTGCAGGGAGTTTGAAGAACCCTGTAGCAAGCTACAGGGAATCTTCGACCGTAAGGAAGTTAGCCATTTTTAGATTCACTCGCTAACCCCGCAGCAAGCTGCGAAGAATGCGTTCGCTATTGCGGTTCAACATTTTTCAAGGGTCTCGTTTTTTTTATGAGAAGTTGGTAGAGTTTGCGAAAGTTGGTCAACAATAGGGATTTCTATTGCGAAGCATGCACCTTTTCCCTGGTCATTGGCCACAAAGATATTCCCCTTATGTTCCTTGATGATTTCACAACAAATACTTAAACCAAGTCCTGTGCCTTCTCCTTTTTTCTTCGTGGTAAAAAGGGGTTCAAAGATTTTCTGGAGATTTTTTTCAGGGATGCCCGGCCCTGTATCAAGGAAATTGATACGTAATACTTGTTCATCAAATGCGCTCTTAACAGTCAGTGTTCCCGTTTTGGCATCCATTTTCATCGCCTGGTGCGCATTGTTGATTATATTCAGAAACACTTGCTGGAGCTTGTAGAAGTTAGCCATTGTACAGGGCATATTATCTGCTAATTGCTTGACCACCTGAATACCATCTACTTTGAAATCATGCTGTTTAAGCTCAAGGGTGCTTTCGATAACGTGATTGACCTGGATATATTCCTGTTTTGATCCCTCTTTCCTGGAAAATGCAAGCAGCTTTTGGACGATATTCTTGCAGAGCAAAGAGCTTTCGTTTATTTTTTCCAGGTAGTTTCGTGTTTTATCAGGTGAGCATTTTCTTAGAAGAAGAATCTCTGAGAAACCCATAATCGTTGCTAAGGGATTATTTAATTCATGGGCAACCCCTGATAGCAGTTGCCCAATAGCGGAGAATTTTTCCGATTGCATCAATTGTGCTTTGACAAATGCAAGTTGTTCTTTGGTTTTTTCCACTCCTATTGTATTGCTTCGGCGTTTTACACCTTTGCGAATTGATGCAAGTAATTCAGCATTACTGAATGGTTTGTCAATGTAATCGTAAGCCCCAAGTTTGAGAGCTCCTTTTGCTGATTCAACATCTGAATGGGCTGTAACGATTAACACTTCCGTAGAAGGGCTCAATTGTTTTATAGCTTTGAGCGATTCTATGCCTGACAGTCCGGGCATTTGCAGGTCCAATGAAATTACATCAAAATCCATGCCCTGCCGGATTTTTTTGACTGCTTTATTACCAGTTGTTGCTACGGTAACATCAAACTCTGATTGGAGTACTAAAGACATTGCTCGCAGAATATTCGGCTCATCATCCACCACTAAAATATGCGGTTTTTCCTCACGCCTGTTATTTTTATCCTCGTTCTTTGGTTCTGAGTACATCTTCAAGACCTCTTCATTCGGCAAAATATTTATTTCCTATTCTGATTTGGCGAAACTTGATAGATCATTTTCAATCTGTTTTGTCTCTGCCAACTGTCTTGCTTTCCTTGAACTCGAATCCCGCTTGAGCAAAAATAGACTGTTGACGCCGCGTATTGTGTGCAAAGATGCACACAATTTATGTTTATTTGCACAAAGTGGTTTTAAAGGTATCATTATATATGCAGGCTGTATTCATGAATTTTCGCAAGGAGTGTGTTGCGATGAATGCCGAGTTTTTCCGATGCTTTTTTTCTATTGCCGTCAACCATTTCAAGCACTTCGGCAATATATTGTTTTTCAAAAGAACTTACCGCCTCTTTGAGCGAGCTATCTGTTATTTTTTTCTTGCTGATACTAAGTGTTGCAACATCTTTAAATTGAATAACCAAATTTTGTTTTATTGTGCATAACCTTTCCACCAGATTTTGAATTTCTCTGACATTTCCGGGCCAATCATATTCCATTAGAACCTTTAAGGCATTTTCAGAAAGCGTTTTTTGAGGGCGGCCGGACTTTTTTGCATACAATTTAAAAAAGTGATTTAAAAGCAAAGGGATATCCTCCCTTCTTTCCCTTAAAGGCGGAAGCTTTATTGGAAAGACATTTAGCTGGTAAAAAAGATCTTCCCGAAATGCTTCTCGTAATATCAGGTCGCTAATGTCCTTATTTGAAGCTGCTACGAATCTTACGTCAGCCTTAATAAGCCTTGTATCGCCTAATCTTTGAAACTCTTTTTCCTGGATGACCATGAGGAGCTTGGCCTGCATATTTATATCCAGAGAATCTATATCGTCAAAAAAAACCGTGCCCTTATCGGCTATTTCCAGTTTTCCTATGTTGGTGCTTGTAGCTCCTGCAAATGTCCCCTTATTATATCCAAAAATTTCACTTTCCATCAGGGTTGCAGGTATGGCCGCACAATTTATCACTACAAAAGGCTGACTTTTCCTTGGGCTAAGGTTATGCACCGCTCTGGCAACAAGTTCCTTGCCTGTCCCGCTTTCTCCCTGAATAAGTACGGTGCCGTCACTTTGAGAAACAGTCGATATCAACTCAAAAATGTTTCTCATCTTTTTATCTTTGCCCACCATCTTTTCAAAGGGATGATACCTTTCGAGTTCATTCCTAAGATAGGCGACCTGCCTTACAAGACGCCGTTTTTCTAAAGCCCGGTCTATTACGGTTAATACATCATCAACAATAAACGGCTTGATGATATACTCATAAGCCCCTAATTTAATTGCTTTTACTGCTACCTGAAGATCGTTGACGGCTGTTGCCATAATAATTTCGGTATTTGGATCTGTCTGTTTGAGTTTTTTAAGAAGATCAATGCCGTCAATATCAGGAAGGAGGATGTCCAGCAAAACCAGATCAATGGAATTTTTCTGAAAGATATCAATGGCTTTTTCACCAGTACCGGCAAGAATGACACGATATTTGTTCTTTAGCGCCATGTTAAAGGCCTGGCGAACTCCATGTTCATCGTCAACAACAAGAATTATAGCTTTCCCCATAATAATATATCACCACAAACTTTTATTTTCGTCAAATAGATGTTTAGCACAAATGCACAAAAATATGTGCATTTGCTAAGATTTATTTATATAATTTCTTTTTGTTATATTTGTCTTAATATGTAATTATACAATTTTATGCATCATATTAGTATTAAATACCTATGAAACAGGAATTGGCGGAATGATAAATTAAACCCTAAATGAGTTAAAAAAAGTAGTAATTATCTCCTTAAAAAGCTGGAAAAGCCTTTAGAATAAGGGTATAGATATGGTGACTAAACCAAAAACCCATATTCTGAAAGGCTTTTATAGATGAGATATAAAAAACGTTCTTTAATCTCTTTGGGTCTAATTCCCCGAAGCTTGCTTCGATAAAATGGGGTATCCATACTAATGATTGATACTCCGCAGCTTGCTGCGGGGCAGTTCATCGGATTCATTCACGGCTAAAGCAAGCTTTGAAAAGTTACGGGTTTAAAGACGATTACGGGATCGGCAATATTCTTTTCCTTTTGCTGATCATGATCCTAATCGGTGCCGAACGGCTTCAGCATATTGGTTATCTGAGAACTGATCCGCTATTTTGCCGTGTTGTATGTTTAACCCCTATTCCCCATCGAACTAAGTTTTCAACCGCTCTTAAACAATTTACATCCGATTCGCTCAAAACGCTGGCCGAACTGAATTCGGAACTTGTTATCGAATTACTTTATAAAAAAATTTCTACTGCTCTCAGCGACGTTGAAATCAAGAAAGCAGCATAATTTTTCGCTCATTTAGGGTCAAAATATCCGGAAGAGCGGTCCTTATTTTGACTGTGCAATGCATCAGATCTTTCTTTTGGCATGCATTTTGCTGTATGCATTTTGAATTAGTGTAAGAAGGTTTATTAGGTTTATAGGCATAATCATTAATTATAATAAATCGTGGGAGGTAATTATAATGAAGATAAACTTAAGTTCTTTTTTGCAATTAAGGTTTAACATTTTTATGTGCAAGAAACTTGGATGGAGAATTACTTTTTTTTATATAACCATTTTAGGGAAATTATATTTTTTCTTTAAGAGAAAGGAAAAGCGGAAAATAAAAAGTTCTGTTAAGGAGGTATTTGCCGGCCGGAAAAGTAGACCTGAGATAAGGTCGATTACCAGAAATATTTTCCGGGGAATAGTATCTCACTATTATGAAAAATTTTTTAACGCATATTCATCTCCTGAAACGCTCAGAGCTTTTGCAAGAACACACATGGAAAGTACAGGCCTAACAGCCATAAAAAGAGGGCTTTCCAGAGGCAAGGGCGTTTTGTTAATCACCGGCCATGTTGGAGGCATTGAGCTGATCCCGGCTTTTCTTTGTGATAAGAAATACCCTGTAACGATGATAGTAAGATTTTCTTCAGACCACATGCGTAACACAGCTATGAAACAGTCTAATAACTTTTCAACAAGAATTATCGACGCCGATAATACACCTAATGTTGTAAAGGCCATTTTTGATAACCTGAAAGAAAATCGTGTGGTACTTACTCAGTGTGATGAGATAGATGAATGGAGACCTTCTAAAAATAACAGAATATCCTTTTTGGGTAAAGAGATAAATCTGGATAGAACGATGAATATTATTTCAAAAAGGGGCGGCGCTTCCGTGGTGTTCGGGATTATGCATAGAGATTATAACCATCGATATAAGTTTATTTCAGCTTCAATGGCAGAAATAAAAAAACAGTTCAAACAATCAACAAATGCATCAGTCGGAGAGATCGTGTTAACATATCTGGAGCAATACATTTACAATCATCCCGAAGGATGGTACCAATGGAAAAAATATCCGGCCATCGAACAGATTCCATCATCCAGCATAATGGTTGAAAAATCATTATATCTGCCACAGCTTAGGCCTTCTTTTGGCAAGGTTGCATAGAGCCGGCGCTAATGCTAACAAAATAAAATATCATATCAAGTCGGATGAACATTTGAAGTCTTATATTTGATTGCAAAAGGCATGTTGTATGGAAAGAGAAACAAGCTGCATAAATTCCAGGTCCATTATAAATTATATGAGGGCTCATAACAACGGCGATTGTTTGGAACTGTTACGTGATCTTGACCCTGAAATAGACAGCCTTCCCGATCCTGAAAGTTTTTTGCGAGATCCAAACAACTGGATTTCATGCGCCGTAATTTCTAAATTATACAAAAGGGCAAGATTGATTCTGCATGACGAAAGGGTTGCTTATAAGATTGCCAAATATGCTGTTGAAAAAACCGACCTGGGTTTTAACAGTTTAATATGCAGAGTCTTTGGCTCATATCGCAGCGTTTTTAAAAATGCTCAAAGAATAAATGCCAAATGGAATAAAAGCAAAAAAGTTGAACTGGTAGAATTAAATAAAAATAGCGCCATTATCAGATTGCACTGGAATCCTGAAGTAAATGCATCCAAAGATATATGTTTATATAATCAAGGGATTCTTTCCTTTATACCTCTAACATGGGGCGCAACACCCCTTACCCTGATAGAAAAATGCTGTTATTTTGAAGGAGCGCCTTATTGTGAATACCATCCGCAATGGCCTTACAAAAATTGGTTTTATGGCATTTTATCAAGGTTTTTTGCGACCAGGTCAGTTTTGCTGGAAACGATTAAGGAGACAGAAAAAGCCAGGGAAATCATTGAACAAAAATATGACGAAGTCAACCGCTTGAATGCCGAGCTTAATTATAAAATCAAGCAGCTTTTGGCCATACAGGATACAGGAAAGGCAATTCTCTCCATACTTGACTTAAAACAGCTTTTGACCCTGATCATGAATATTTTATCAAATGTATGTGAAATAAACCAGGCCATAATCATGCTTGTAAATGATGAGAAAGAATGCCTTCAATATATGCATGGAATGGGTTTTGATGGTGAAGTCCCGAAAGAGATCAGAAACTATACGGTTGCCCTGGATCGCTTGAGCAACATAATGGCAAGAGTGGTCAGCACAGGACAGTCCGAGTATATTCCCGACATAAAAAATTCAATGCTGAAAAAGAAAAATATCATCTTAAAGAGCGCTAATCCCACCTCTGCATTCGTTGTTCCACTTATAACGAGATCCAAGGTAATTGGAATCATTGCAACAGATGCTGTGGATGAAGATGGAATTCCAAGGAAAACAAGGGAAACCCTGGAAATCTTTGCCCCACAGATTGCCATCGCTATAGAAAACGCAAAACTATACAACAGGCTCATAGAGCAGATGGAGGAGTTGAAAAGATCCCAGGCCCTTTTGAGCAGGGCTGAAAAGCTTTCCTTCCTTGGCAATATGGCGGCAAGACTGGCTCATGAGATTAAAAACCCAATGACCGCCATAGGAGCATTCATCCAGATGCTGCCACAAAAATATGATGACGAAGAATTTAGAACCGAGTTTTATGAAATCGCAATGGAGGAAACGGCAAGGATAAATAATCTCATTGCCGAGCTTATGGATCTGGCCAAAACAAGAGAATTACACTTTGAGCTAAACGATGTTAATGAACTGATAGATAAAATGATTCTTCTTACTTCACCTCATAGCAAATCAAAACATATCGATATTGTGCGTAATTATTCCCCTGACATGGGTCAGATATGGCTGGACTCGGAAAAGATAAAACAGGTTATTTTAAACCTGCTTTCAAATGCTATAGATTTTACTCCAGATGGAGGAAGAATCGAATTTACAACAAAAATAATTATGAAAAGTGGAAAAGGTGAGGCTGTTCAGATAGTAATCAAAGATAATGGCCCTGGAATACCTCAGCCTATAATTGACAAGGTATTTGACCCCTATTTTACCACCAGGCATAAAAGTAGTATACACAACGGTACAGGATTGGGCCTGTTTATTGTCCATAAAAATATGCAGGATCACGGTGGAACCATAGAAGTAAAAAGCAAGGTTGATGATGAAGGGACTACGTTTACGCTAACCCTCCCCAATATAAATATAAATCAATGCAAATAAATAAAGTCAATGTTTATCAGGTATTACTGCCTTTTTCAGCCGATTTTACTCATTCTTTAAGAAAAAGATCATCAGTAAAGAATATAGTTGCTGAAGTCATAGCCGAACAGGGAAAAATTAAAGGCTATGGAGAAGGCGCGCCTCGTTCATACGTAACAGGAGAAACTCAAGAAAGCTCTGCCAAAATAATTAAACGTTTTGTAGAAAAAAATAACTTTCCATGGAAGTTAAGTGATATTTTACAGGTTTTAGATTTTACTGACAGTCTTTCCAACGGCAAAGAGCATAATTCCGCAATTTGCGCCATTGAGACTGCCATATTAGATGCTTTAGGCAAACAACAACACAAATATATAACCCAATATTTTCCTAATGATTTTTACACAGGCAATGTTTGCTACGGAGCTACAATCCCAATAGATAACAAACAGAGAATAAGGCAGCTATGTCAATTGATTGATAAAAAGAAAATCAATAAGCTGCGCATTAAAATGGGGAAAAATTATTTGCAAAACAAAGAGATACTTGAAACAGTCCGCTCGGTGTTCGGTTATAATTATGATTTAAGGGTGGACATTAACGGCGCGGGTGATCGTGACCAGGCCTTAAAACAGTTTCAGCTTATTGATAAGTACAGGGTCAAGGTTATTGAGCAGCCTGTAATGCCTGATGATCCGGATATTGCACATTTTGCTGAAATGATTCAAGGCAGCGGCGTTATCTTAATGGCCGATGAATCTGCCTGTTCTCTTGGCGATGTTAAAAGAATCCTAAGAGAAGGTTGTTATCAAATGGTTAACATAAGACTTTCCAAATGCGGCGGCTTTAGAAATTCACTTAGAATAATTGACTATTTAAGGCAAAACAAAGTTGCTTTTCAGATCGGTTGCCACCTGGGCGAGTCGGGCATTCTTTCTGCTGCGGGCAGGGCATTATGTCTCCTTTGTAAAGATGCCTTATATTATGACGGTTCTTATGATGAATTCTTGCTAAAGGAAAATATTACAAAAGAAAATGTTACTTTTGGACAGGGCGGCAAAGCAGGCCCTCTGGCTGGTCCTGGTCTGGGGGTTGAAATAAATATGCGAAATTTGAAACGGCTGAGCAATTCTGCCGAAACCATCACAATTTTAAGGCCATAATCTATATGAAGATACACTTAAATTATGATTTGAGTTATTTTAAGTGGAAAGAGAATTACAGGTCGATACTTGAGAGCCTTCCTGATAAAAATAATTATATGCTGTTTTCAGGGGGAAAGGATTCATCAGCGGCTATGGATTTTCTTTTAAGAGCGGCAAAGGATTTCGGGTTTGATTTTGAGGCGCATGCCGCGGCATTTCCTGTACATAGATATTCAGATGAGGAAAAAGAGAGGATCGGATCTTACTGGAGCAAACAGGGCGTAAATATAATATGGCATGACCCGGATGTGACGGATGATTATATTAACAATTCAACAAGCCCGTGTCTTGCCTGCCAAGAACTTAGGAAAAAGATTCTAAAAAAAATTTTGACCGGCTTGATAACAGACTGGAACAAATTGGTGCTCATAGTTAGTTATTCCCTCTGGGACATTGTCAGCTATTGTGTAGAGCATTTGCTGTCTGAAATATTTTCTGATTCTGACAATAAAACCGATGCTGAAAGAAATTACAGGTTTAAAGAAACAGCCCAGCGTTTTTATCCCCTTCTAAAGATGAAGGAAGGATATACGATTTTCAGGCCTTTGATCAAATCTAATAACGATGATATTCTTAAGATAATTTCGCAAAAAGAGATACCCACGCTTTCCATCCCATGCAAATTTAAAGACTTAAGGCCAAAAAATATATTAGAAAACTACTACGAAAGAATGGGTTTACGGTTCGATTATAATCAGGTGTTTGATTTTGCAAAAAAATCGCTCGATCTTCCGGATATGTCTTCATATACATCTATAAAAAAAGAAGAATATCTGCGACGAGTTTTTTGAGATAAAAGTGGTTTTGCAACAAAAATACCGAGTTACATAAAGATACTCACATCACCAATGCCTTTACGAATAACCTCGGGTATATCGTCTATAAGGGAGATTACACTTGAGGGTTTCCCCGTGACAGGGACTTGTCCATCAATTACAATATCAATTCTTGAATGGAAATAATCGTGGATAAGGGATGGATCATTGATAATGCTTCCATCCGGCATTGTTGCGCTTGTTGTAATAATCGGATTCCCCAGTTCTTTCACAAGCGCCAGACAAATCGGATTGTCAGGCACACGTATGCCGGCGGTTTTTCGCCTGGTCAACATAATTTTGGGCACAAGTTTTGAACCTGTCAGGATGAAAGTATAAGGCCCTGGCAAAAGCCGTTTCATGGTTTTATACGCATAATTTGAAATTTTGGCATAATGGCTGATATTTTTGAGCCCTGAGCAGATAAAACTAAAAGGCTTGCTTTTATTTCTCTGCTTTAACTGGTAAATTTTTCCAATAGCCTTTTTGTTCATAATATCACAACCTATTCCGTAAAAGGTATCTGTTGGATAGGCGATTATCCCACCTTTTTTGAGCAGTTCAACGGTCTTTGCGATGAGACGCGCTTGAGGATTTTTTGGATTTATTTTAATAAGCATTGCAATAGGTTGATGTGTTTTAATTCGACTTTTTACAAGACCATCAATTATGACAAACTCGTAAAAGTCAAATTCCCGCCCAGTTTGTCATTCCCTCTTTAAGATGAAGGCAGGGGAAATTTTGACTAATTTTCGTTCAAATATTAATTATAAATACTATTAGGCTCTCAATGCAATAAATAAAAGATTGATAAAGGTAAATCCATTTGTTATTTTTGATTTCATTATTTTAAAAGCTGTTTCAAAGATCTAAAAATTATTTTTTATAGAGGAAACTTATGATAAAAATACCACCTGAGGAAGCTTTTTCTTTTGATGATGTTTTGATAATTCCGAACTATTCCGATGTGCTGCCAAAAGATGTTAATACCGCAACCATGTTGACAAAAAATATTGCGCTTAACATCCCGATTGTAAGCGCTGCCATGGATACCGTAACAGAGGCGCACACAGCCATTAGCATGTCACGTGAAGGGGGAATAGGTTTTATACACCGCAATATGAGCATCAAAAGCCAGGTTCTGGAGGTTGACAAGGTTAAAAAATCTGAAAGCGGTATGATTATTGATCCGATTACAATCCATCCGGATCAATTGGTACATGAAGTGCTGAAGCTGATGGAGCAGTATCGCATTTCCGGGATTCCGGTTACAATAGGGGATAAACTGGTAGGTATCGTAACTAACAGGGATTTGCGATTTGAAACAGACCTGCAAAAGAAGGTCTCTGAAGTTATGACAAAGGAAAATCTTGTAACGGTTTCAGAAGGAATTACCTTGGAGGAATCCAAGAAGTTGCTTCATAAACACAGGATTGAAAAGCTTCTTGTGGTTGATAAAAATGGCCGGCTCAAGGGGATGATAACAATAAAAGACATTGAAAAAATAAAAAAATATCCAAACTCATGCAAAGACAGCCTGGGCAGGCTCAGGGTCGGCGCGGCAGTCGGAGTCGGTCAGGATATGGAGGAGCGAGCGCATGCCCTTCTCAAAGCAAGGGCAGATGTTATATTAATAGATACATCTCATGGACATACAAAAAATGTTATTGATGCAGTAAAAACATTAAAAAGCAATTTCAAAAATATTGAACTGATTGCCGGCAATGTCAGCACGTCAAAAGGGGCTGAAGATCTTGTTAACGCAGGTGTTGACGGAATAAAAATCGGGATCGGGCCAGGGTCCATATGCACTACGCGTATCATTGCCGGCGTAGGCATACCCCAGTTAACCGCAATAATTAATTGCAGGTCAATATCCAGCAAAACCGGCATCCCTTTAATTGCCGATGGAGGCATCAAGTTTTCCGGCGATATTACAAAGGCTATAGGGGCTGGAGCACATACGGTAATGATAGGCGGGCTTTTTGCCGGAACCGAAGAAAGCCCCGGTGAATTAGTCCTTTTTCAGGGCCGCAGCTACAAGGTATACAGGGGCATGGGCTCAATTGAGGCAATGAAAAAGGGCAGCAAGGACAGGTATTACCATGATGAAGTAGCCGAGGACGACAAGCTGGTTCCGGAAGGCATTGTCGGACGTGTTCCGTATAAAGGTTCTCTTTCCGCCAATATTTTCCAGCTTATTGGAGGATTAAAGGCCGGCATGGGGTATGCTGGGTGCCGAACCATGGGAGAACTCAGGAAAAAGGCTCGCTTTATAAAGATAAGCGCGGCAGGTATGCGCGAAAGTCATGTTCACGATGTAATAATTACCAAAGAGGCCCCGAATTACCAGCTTGACTAAGATGGCGTCGTAAAAAGTCCCATCTACTGCGTTGTAGGATTTTTTCAGACCCTCGACATACTATATGTATGCCTTCGGTCCTGAAAAAATCCTACGCCTTGTATATGAAACTTTTTACT